>JAAYZK010000191.1 GCA_012514895.1 Planctomycetota bacterium
GCGACCTGTGGGTCGGCAGCGACCGCTGGGTCAACCTGGACGCTTACTTCCGACAGACCGGCGGGACGGCCGATATCGGCGAACTGGTCATCGACACCTATGGCACCTACGAGTACGTGCGCGGCGGCCTGAACGTCGGAAACCTTGTCATCCGCGGCACACTGGATCTGAGCGGCGCCGAGCAGACCTTCGCCCTGCCGTCGGGCGTCGTGGAGTGGCGCGAGGGCACGGTCGCCGCCTCCGGCGCGTCGCTGCACCTGGGCCCCAACACGCTGCTCATCCAGCACCCCGGCCTGGATCTCCCCTCGCGGTTTGCCTCGAGCACCGTCGAGGGGCTGGTCGTCAACGCCGGCGAGCCGATCACCATCCCGGCCGGACGGACCATCGAAGGGACGATGGGAAACGACGATCAGTACGTTCACTGTTACGGCTCGCTGCTGTCGTGGGACCGCAACGACACCCCCCGCGCCGACGTGTTCACCGGGGAAGGCATCGCCCTGAACGCCGGGCTGCGGGTCTACGACGGCGGCCACGCGGACCTGGGCAACGGCCGGCTGAGAACCGATAACGCCGGCGCGCAGCTCGACGACGGCGTGCTCATCGCCGAGTACGAAGAGATCGGCGCCGCCGGCTTCCTGCAGACCGCCGGGCGCCACGAGGTCGGGAAGATGAGCGTCCTGGGCGAGTACCTCGCCCCGGCGGGCCACTACACGCTCCAGGACGGCCACCTGCTGGCCGACCGACTCTACGTCGGCAGCCACGCCGCCAGCATGACCGGCCGGTTCATCCAGAACGGCGGCTCGGCCGCCTTCGGTCAGGTCACGGTCCACGCGGGCAATCGCTACGAGGCGACCGGCGGGACGATCCACGTGGAAAGAGGTCTGAACGTCTTCGGCCAACTCGATCTGACGTCCAGGGCGATCGCCATCACGACCGGCAGCGGCCTGCTCGACTTCAGCGACGGCGAGATCCTCAACGCCGCCCAGGCGACCGTCGCGGCGGGCGACGACTCGCTGACGGTCCTGCCCGCCGGCGGCAGCCCGTTCGCGTCGCTGACCTCCTCGGGCTTCGTCGTCGGCGACGGCGAAACCGTCGCCATCCCCGCCGGCCGTACCGTGCGCTGGGCCGGGAGCATCGATGAGCCCCTGGACCTCTACGGGACGATCGACAGCCCCGAACTGAACCTCCGCACCGGCATTCGGGTGCACGGCGGCGCCGACGCGACGCTCGGCGACGTCTTCACCACCAACACGACCTCCGGCGTCACCGGCGGAACGCTGGCGGCCCGCACCTGCAGCGTCGACGATGGCCTGTTCACCCAGACGGGCGGCGTCGTACGCGCCGGCACACTCATGGTCGGGAACGTCGTCGGCGAGGCCGGCTACCAGCTCACCGGGCCCGGAACGATCGAGGCCGGGATCCTCGGCGTGGGCATGTACAACGCGAACGGCCGCTTCACCCAGACCCACGGCGAGGTGACGGCGGGTACACTGAGGGTCTACGACCTGGACAGCTACACGCTCTCGGGCACCGGCGCGCTGACGGTCGACAAGGTCCACTTCAGCGGGCGCGCCGCCTTCCTCCAGGCCGGCGGCACATTCACCGTCCACGGCGCGCTCGAGCTGCCGACGGACAGCAGCTACGCCATCAGCGGCGGGACGGTCCAGGCCGGGAGCATCGACGTGTCGTACGCCGATCTGAAGATCCTCAGCGCTGACGCGACCATCCTCCTGACCGACGCCCTTCACTTCACGCACTCGGCCAAGCTGCAGACGGTGCCGGGCGCCGCCGTCCACATGCGGGGCGCTTCGCTCGTCAACGAGGCGCAGGGGCACAGCGCGCTGCTGAACCTGAACCTGCTCGCGCTGCTGCTCGACGGCGGCGAGGGGCGCCTCAGCGACCTGGAAGCCGGCTCGCCCGACCTGGGGCCCGTCGTCGAGGGGTTCGACCACAACTTCGCCATGGCGGGGCTCTCGATCGGCGCCGACCAGTCCGCGTGCGCACGACTGGTCGATGCGTTCGACAACAACCGCCTGGTCGAGGGGCCCGAGGCGATGTACGTCCACACGCTGGTCCTTGGCCCGGGCGGCATGCTGGACCTGAACGGCTGCAATCTCTACTACCTGCACGGCCAGATCGACCCGGCCGCGACGATCCTGCTCAACGGCGGTCAACTCGCCCTCGTGCCCGAGCCGGCCTGCCTGGGATTTCTCGTCTGCGGGGCCCTGTTCCTGCTGAGGCGACGCCAAAGGCCCCGAGGGTAGGCGGCGGGGCCGCATCGTTCTCTCCATCGCCCCTCGTGTTGCCTCGGACATCCGTCGGCGCTAGACTGACGAGGGGTGGCCACAGGGGGGCCGCGCTGCGCGTGGAGAGAGGAATCGCCGATGGGGTTCGCCGACGAGCCGCTGTTGATCGTGGATGGCGCCTGCGGGAGCAACATCCAGTTGATGGAGTTGCCTGCCGAGGCGTGGGGTGTTTATGCCGGCTGCAACGAGTATCTCAACCTCTCGGCGCCCCAGGCCATCCAGGGGCTGCACCGGGCGTTTCTCGACGCCGGGGCGCGGGTGCTGGAGACCAACACGTTCGGCGCCAACCCGATCGTCCTGGCCGAGTA
>JAAYZK010000192.1 GCA_012514895.1 Planctomycetota bacterium
GAGTTCGACTTCGGCTTCGCGATCGACTGGATGCGCAAGGACCTCGCCATCGCGCTGGCGGAGGCGAAGGACCACGGCCTCGATCTCCCCGTCACCCGCCTCGTCGACGGCTACTACGCCGAGGTCCAGGCCAAGGGCGGCAGCCGGCAAGACACCAGCGCCCTGATCCGCCACCTGCCGGAGGTTGGATCGTGAGGGCGGTGGTTTCGCTCACAGAGGCACAGAGGCACGGAGAGTCCACCACGCGCCGAAGGCGCCATGACGGACGGCCCGCGCGAGCGCTTGGAACAGCTCCTGTCTGGAGCGGCTTCGCCGCCGGCACTCGCTCTCTGTGCCTCCGTGCCTCCGTGAGCGCCCTCCTCCTCGCCCTCCCCACCCCCGCCCTGGCCGACACCCTGATCGACAACGTCAACGGCATCACGGTGGACCGCAACGGCACCGTCACCCGCTTCGAAGCCATGCTGATCGATGACGACGGCAAGATCGCCGAGCTCGTCCGCGAAGGCGACCGCGCCCCGCGCGCGGACTATCGCGAGAACGGCCGCGGCCGCACCGTCATCCCCGGCCTGATCGACGCCCACGCGCACATGATGGGCCTCGGGCTCAGCCTGCTCACCGTCGACCTCTCGGGCACCCGCACGCTTGCCGAGGCGCAGCGCAAGATCGCCGACTATGCCGCCGCCAATCCCGAACGGCCGTGGATCGTCGGGCGCGGCTGGAACCAGGAAGCCTGGGGCCTCGGCCGCTTCCCCACCGCCGCCGAGCTGGACGCCGTGGTCGGTGACCGGCCCGTCTGGCTCGAGCGCGTCGACGGCCACGCCGGCTGGGCCAATACCGCCGCGCTCACCGTCGCCGGCATCACCGCCCAGACCGCCGACCCCGCCGGCGGGCGCATCGAGCGTCTCGCGGGCGGCAAGGAGCCGTCGGGCGTCTTCGTCGACGCGGCGATGGAGCTGATCGCCTCGAAGGTCCCCCCGCCCCGCGCCACCGACCGCGACGTCGCGCTCTACGAGGCGCAGGAGCTGCTGGTCCGAAACGGCGTCACCGCCGTCGCCGACATGGGCACCAGCATAGAGGACTGGATGACCTTTCGCCGCGCCGGCGACGCCGGCCGGCTGCGCGTGCGCATCATGGCCTATGCCGCCAGCGTGCCCGAGATGACGCTGATCGGCGGCACCGGCCCGACCCAGTGGCTCTATGACGACCGCCTGCGCCTCAACGGCATCAAGCTCTTCCTCGACGGCGCGCTCGGCTCGCGCGGCGCCGCGCTCAAGGCGCCTTATGCCGACGATCCCGCCAACACCGGCCTCTGGCTCACCAACGGCACGCAGCTCCGCAACAACATGAGCCGCGCCGCGATGGAAGGCTACCAGGTCGCGATCCACGCGATCGGCGATGCCGCCAATGCCGAGGCGCTCGACGCGATCGAGGAACTGTCCGCCGACTACACCGGCGACCGGCGCTGGCGCATCGAGC
Source organism: Planctomycetota bacterium (assembly GCA_012514895.1). Classification (GTDB taxonomy): domain Bacteria; phylum Planctomycetota; class Phycisphaerae; order SM23-33; family FEN-1343; genus JAAYZK01. The sequence continues at coordinate 1,477 of JAAYZK010000192.1, forward strand.
ACGCGCAAGTCGTCGATCCCGCCGACATCCCGCGCTTCGGCCGGTTTGGCACGATCGCCTCGATGCAGCCCGTCCACCAGGCCTCGGACCGGCTCATGGCGGAAGCCCGGCTCGGCCCCGACCGGCTCGCCGGCGCCTATGCCTGGCGCTCGATCAAGGAAGCCGGCGCCCCGCTTGCGTTCGGCTCGGATGCCCCGGTCGAAGCCCCCGACCCCTTCGCCGGCCTCGCCGCCGCGATCAGCCGCCAGGACGCCGCCGGCCAGCCCCAGGGCGGCTGGCAGCCGCAACAGCGCCTTTCGATCGGCGAAGCCCTCGCCGCCTACACCGCCGGCGCCGCCTGGGCCGGCTTCGCCGAAGGCCTCTTCGGCCGCCTCGCCACCGGCGAGCGCGCCGATTTCGTGGTCCTCGACGCGAACCCGCTCGAA
>JAAYZK010000193.1 GCA_012514895.1 Planctomycetota bacterium
ACGGCCAATGGTTCCCCGCTTCCGACTGGGCCTCGGCCCCGGGCGTGCCGTGCTACGAGCAGTACCCGCCCGACACGACGGCCTGCCCGGACTCGCCGGTCAAGCTGTACGTGCCCGTCGTGCCGCGCCGGAGATAGACCATTCCATGATTGGGCCGACGCCGCAGGGAGGTCGTCATGCTGATCGCATTCATCGCCGCGCCGTTTCTGCTGTGGGCCGCCAGCGACGACCTGTCGTTCACGGCGATCGTCCTGTTCATGCTGGCTTCGGTGGGCATGGTTGTCGGCTTCCTCCTGGCCGGCCCCCGCGGCGGAGTCTTCCTCGCCGGCCAGTGCCTGGTCGACATCATCCTCGTCCTGCTCGCCTTCGGCGGCGACGTGAGAATCCGGCGGTAGGGGCGACGGGCTCCTGCCCCATCGGTGGAGGGTTCCCTTTATCACAAGTCTTGAGGCGGTCGGGCCGTCGTGAGTTCAGCCCCGGAGGGCTCATCGTCTCCGTTCGCCTGTTCCGGAGGCTGACAGGACGGTACGCGGCCGCAAAGCCCCTCTGCCTGCATCTTACGTCAGATCGGACGCCGTCCCGCGCTGCGCCAGGAGGATCAGGGAGTCCTGGTCGTCCGGCTGCGAGGCGGGGATGAGTTCGCGGGCGACGATGTCGAGGCCGGCCGCCGCGACCTCCAGGGCGATGGCGTCGGGCGTGCCCAGGTAGCGGGTGGCGATGCCGTTGTGGACGAGGCAGCGGGTGGCGGGGTCGAAGGCCCGACGGGCGGCGTCCGAGGATGGCTCGCCGCACATGGTGTCCGTGTAGAACCAGCCGCCGGGCCTGAGATACTTCAGGACGTTCCGGAAGAAGGCTCGGCGGTCGGCATCGCCGATGATGCAGTGCAGGCAGTGGCCGTCGACGACCAAGTCCGCCGGGGCGATCGCCGGCGTGTCGTCGGTGCAGAGATCCGCCACGTGGAACAGGGGACGAGGCTGGACGGCCTGCGCCTTCTCGGCGGCCCAGGCGACGGCGGTAGGGGAGATGTCGATGCCGTGCATCCGAAGGCCGCGGGCGGCCAGGTCCAGCGTGATCTCCCCGGCCCCGCAGCCCAGTTCCACGCCTGTCGCGCCGCCCGGAATCGCCACACTCGACAGCATCCGCCACAGGGCGTCCAGGGTCCGCCGCACCTGCCCGGGCGCATCCCACCCGGACAGGCCGCGCCGGCGTCTGTCGATGTACACCCGGTCGTGTCCGGCGTAATCGGTTCGCACGCGGTGCTCCCGTGGCCCGCCGTCTCACCCTCCGAACGCCCAGGTCGGCTTCCGCGTCTGCCGGGCAAAGGCAAAAAGCCAGCGGAGGGAATCGAACCCACAACCGCCGCTTTACAAAAGCGGGCAAGACGCGACATAAGTAAATGTAACATAGAGACTTCCGAAACGCAAGGCATTTGTCTTGGCCGTTTGCTTGGCGCTTTGGCCGCCGAAGTCGCCCCGGCCGCCCCCGATCTTGCGGCCGTGCTGTCGGCGTGGCTTGACCTGCCCGAAGCCGTCAGGGCCGGTATCGCGGCGATGGTGAAGGCCAGCGGAGCCGACGCGGGCCGCGAGGATGCCAGATGCGGAGTTGAACAGCGCGAGTGAGTGAAGTAGGCTGCCCGTCGGCGCGGGGCTAGGTTCGCGACCGAAAAGCGGACTTCCTGGCCGCCTGCCCCCGCCTGATTCTTTCCAGGAGACGCTACAGGAGGCGTAATGCCATGGGTAGAGACGAGAACACCGAATCGCAACCCGTCTACCTCAAGGTGCGTGAGGTCGGGACGATGTTGGGCGTGGACCGGAAGCGAGTGGCCGCCTGGATCAGGCGAGGCGAACTGCCGGCGACGCTCGTCAGCAGCGACCCCAACAGCCTGAGGCCGCAGTACCGCATCCGCCGCGAGGACCTGGAGACGTTTCTTGCGGCCCGGCAGGTGAGACCCGCCCCGCCCCAGCGGCGACGGCACAGGCCGGACTATGAGCGGATCGTCTAAGAACGGCAAATGACAGCATCCAGGCCATCGACGGATGGCCGCCCGTCGGCGCGGGGCTAGGCTTGCAACCGAAAAGCGGACATCCTGGCCGCCTGCCCCCGCCGGATTCTTACCCCAGGAACGCACTACAGGAGGTGCAAACATGGCGAAACACACCGTCAACCCCGCCGCGGCCCAAGGCGAAGCCCCCGGCGAGCCCGCCCCGCCCCCTGATCGTACCGCTGAATCTCTGCCGTTGACGCCGAGCGGAACGCTTGACCTTGCCGCCGTCGATGAACAGGCGACCCGCGAAGCCTATGCCCGGCTCTGGCCGGGCGGGAACGATGGTCTACCCGGCCTGCCAGACACGCCCGAGGGCCGGGCTGCGGCGGAAGCCATTGGCCGCGCCAGACTCGACGCGGTGAACGCGGCGCGCGCCGCATGGGTGAAGCGGCCTGGCGTGAAGGTTGCCGAACTGCCGCCAAGGCCGAAAACGCTGGAAGAGAAACTGGCGGACGAGGCTTGGCAGAGATTCGCGGGGCGGGATGCCCCCGACTGGTGGGAACAACAGCGAATGCTGTTGGGCCTTCCCCAAGACATCCGGCAGAGGCTGGAGGAACTGAGGGAATCGCGGGGCGGACTGTGGGACTTCCACGCCGAACTTGCGAACCTCTGCGAACAGCAAATCACGACGAAACAGGCCAGCAAGGGGACAGGCGGGAAACGTCGCCGACGTGCCGCGCTCGACAAGAAGACCGTTCCACTGACGGTCAAACA
>JAAYZK010000194.1 GCA_012514895.1 Planctomycetota bacterium
AGATCGCCGACTGCTACTTCAAGAACACGCGCCCCAACGTCCTGTTCGGGGGCGCCAGCGCCGCCGGCGTGACGCCCGAGAAAGCCCAGGCCGCGGGGTACACGGTCCTGCGCGACCGTCTGGACCTGCGGGACGCCCCAGTCGAACCCGACGTGTTCCTCTCCGGCCAGTTCACCGTGACGTACATGTACGACCGGTTCACCGGCGAAGTCGAGGATGCCGAGCGACTGCCCACGCTGTCGGAGATGACGGCCAAGGCGCTGGCGGTTCTCAGCACCGACCCGGACGGGTTCTTCCTCATGGTCGAGGGCGCCCGGATCGACCACTCCGGCCACGGGAACCACTTGGAGCGTAACGTCTTTGAAACGCTGGAGTTCGACCGCACTGTCGAGACAGTGCTCCGCTGGGCCGCCCAGCGGGACGACGTGCTGGTGATCGTCACCGCCGACCACGAAACCGGGGGGCTGAAGGTCGTGGCCGATCGGGGCATCGGCAGGATGCCCGAGGTCACCTGGTCGACCAAGGGCCACACCGGCGTGCCCGTGCCGCTGTTCGCCCAGGGTCCCGGCGCCGAGGCCGTCGTCGGCACGCTCCAGAACACCGACGCCTTCCGCCTGGCCACCGGCAAGCGCCCCGCGGCGACACAGGATGTCTCCGCCGAACCGGCCGCCGCGGCGGACTGATACCACACGGCCGCACCCCTGACACCCGACTGCGACCTGGAGGCCGTTGGCAGGCCTCCAGGCCCCCGGTGTCGGTACGTCCACGTCAAATGTGGCCTTACCGGGAATATCCCGGTGGGCGCCAGGGGAAAAGCGTGTATAATATACGCTTGTGCCTTTTCCGGATGAGGCGTGCGGCGCCGAGGCGGGCAGGGCAGTGTCCAACCGGTCTGTGAGAGTGCGGCGATGAGGCAACCGAGTATGGCGAGGGCCGTGCTGGTCCTGGCGCTGGCCATGGCGCCCGCGACGGCGTTCGCCCTGGCCGTGCACGGCGACACGGAGTCGACGTGCAACCCGCCCGCCCACACGCAGCGACCGGACGACGACCCGGGGTGGGATTACGTCGGCCAGACGGGCGCGGGGGCGGCTGTCTACCTCGGCAATGGTTATATCCTTGCTCCACGGCATTTTACGCCTAATTCATCCGTCAATTTCCCCGTCGGCTCGTTTGCGCTGGACACGACCTTTCCCGCCGTGAACCTGGCCAATCCGAACCCTGGCGAGGGCGCACCGGATCTTCGGGTCTTCAGGATCCTCGATCCCCCCGCCCTCGCGCCGCTGCCGATCGCCGAGACGTCGCCGACGGCCGGGGAGCCGGGGGGCGCCCCGGCGACCGACCTGCTCCTGATCGCCTGCGGGCGCACACGCAACACACCCCTGCAGCCGTTCAACGACCGGTACGGCTACGGAACCTCCATCGCACGCAGGCGGGTCTGGGGCGTCAACACCGTCTCACTGGACAGCTCGCTGACTACGATGGGCGGCCATGCGACGTACGCCTTCCGATCGAGCTTCGAGGCCCGGACCGGCGAAGCGCAGGCCGTGGACAAGGACTCGGGGGGCGGGGTGTTCGTCTTCAACGGCGACCAGGACCGGTGGGAGTTGGCCGGGATGATCATCGGCGCCGTGCCGTACGACGGCAATCTGACCCGGGCGCTCTTCGGCAACCAGGTCATCATGGCGGACCTGTCGGTGTACCGTGACCAGCTCCTCTCGTTCTTCTCCCAGCCGCCCCTGGCCGGGGACGCCGACGGCGACGGCGACGTCGACCTGGACGACTTCGTCGCAATCAAGAACCACTTCGGGACCGCCGGAAACGCCACCTGGGCCGACGGGGACTTCGACGGGGACGGCGACGTGGACCTGGACGATTTCGTCATCCTCAAGAACAACTTCGGGGCCTCCGCCCCATGACGTCCGAACTCGGCGCATCCCTGGCCGGCCTGGCCCGGATTTTCCGGGACAAGAGAGAAGACTCTGTTACAATGCCCCGCCGGTGGCACGGTGATCTGTGAGGATGGCCCCAGTGTTCCGATCTGCACTTCTTGCTGCCGTCGTCGCAGGGGCGATCGGAATCATTCCAGGCATACCCCGGGCTGAGGCGCTCGTCGTCAACACCGATCCCACGGCGACGTCCACCCCGGCGATGTACACCCAGCGGCCCGCCGACGATCCGGGATGGGACCACGTCGGGCGGACCGGCGCAGGGACGGGCATTTATCTCGGCCGAGGCTACGTGCTCCTGCCGAGGCACTTCACGCCGCAGTCGACGATCAGACTCGCTGGGCAATCTTTCAGCTTCGACCCCTCCTTCCCCGCCGTCAACCTGGCCGCCCCGGCCTCCGGCACCGGTCCGCCGGACCTGAGGATCTTCCGGATCGTCGGCGACCCGGGACTGGCCCGGCTGCCCATCGCCGCGTCCTCGCCTGCCGCGGGGTCACCCGCCGCCGGCACGGCGGCCACCGAGTTGCTCCTGATCACCGACGGCCGCACGAGGAACACGGCCCTGCAGGCCATCGACGGCTATGAAGGCTACGGCACCAGCGGCACGCGGCTGCAGACGTGGGGCTGGAACAGCGTCAGCCACAACACGTCGCTCATCGCCACCGGCAGCGTGACGACCTACGCCTACCAGTGCACGTTCGACGGCACGATCGGCGACACCCAGGGCGTCAGCAGCGATTCCGGCGGAGCCGCGTTCGTCTACAACGAGGATCTTGCCCGATGGGAGCTGGCCGGCGTGCTGCTTGCCGTCTACCCCCTCAACGGCGACACGACCACCGCCCTGTACGGCAACCGCACCGTCATCGCGGACCTGTCGCGCTACCGCGATCAGATCCTGGAGATCACCTCGTCCATCGCCGGCGACGCCGACGACGACGGGGACGTCGACATGGAGGATTTCATGATCCTCAAGACCTGCTTCGGCATGCTCAGCGGCGCCACCGCGGCCATGGGGGATTTCGACGGCGACGGCGACGTGGATCTCGACGACTACGTGGTCCTCAAGACCAACTTCGGAATGGCCGCTCCCTGATCGCGGTCCCGCCGGCCGGCGGATGCAATTCACCGCGGTTTGCCCTTCATTCCTCCGCCGGTCTTCGGTATCCATGGAGGGCGTGAAGGCCCTGACATTCAACGTGACGCCCTGGATCTGGCTCCGCGCCCGCGCGCTGGCGGGCCTGGCCGGAGCGAACGTGTTCTGGGGTCGCCCCGGGGGGCTGCGCCTGCGCGAGGTGGAGCCGCCGTCGCTGCCGGGCGACGGGTGGGTCCTGTGCCGTACGCGCCTGGGCGGGATCTGCGGCAGCGACCTGGCGATGGTGCGCCTGGCCCAGCCCCCCGACAGCCTGCTGCAGGCCTTCACGTCCATGCCCCTGATCGGCGGCCACGAGAATGTCGCCCAGGTCGTCCGGACGCACAGCCCCGCCGATCAGGCCTGGATCGGCCGTCGCGTGTGCGTGGAGCCCACCCTTGCCTGTGCCGCCCGCGGCATCGAGCCGCCCTGCCGGCGGTGCGCCGCGGGGGAGTTCGGCGCGTGCGAGAGTTTCGGTGCGGCCGGCCAAGGGCGCTTCAGCCTGCCGGCGGGCACCAGCATCGGGTACAACCGGGTGACCGGCGGAGCGTGGGGGGAGTACTTCGCCGCCCATGTCAGCCAGCTCGTGGAGGCGCCTGACGCGCTGAGCGACGAGCAGGCGATCCTGACCGATCCGCTGGCGTGCAGTGCGCATGCCGTTCTGCGAGCGGAGCTTGCGGACGTTCAGGCCGTCGCGGTTCTCGGCGGGGGCATCCTGGGGCTCGGCGTGGCGGCCGCCCTGCGCGCCGTCGGATTCACCGGCCGCGTCGACCTGTTCGCCCGCCACGCATTCCAGCGGGAGCTGGCCGGCCGCCTGGGCGCGACCGAGGCCTTCCCTGAACGCCAGGCCGGCGACGTGGACGACGTCGCCGCCCGTGTCGGCGGGTCCGTTCTGCCGGTCCGCTTCGGCCGCAAGGCCCTCGTGGGCGGCTACGACGTCACTTTCGACGCCGTCGGCTCGCCCGCAACGCTGAACGCAGCCCTGCAATTGACCCGCGGCCGCGGGCAGGCCGTCTTGCTGGGCACATCGGCGGCCATGACGCTGGACACCATGCCGCTGTGGTTCCGCGAATTGACGATCCTCGGCGCGTACGGCCGCCAGAGCGAGTGCTGGCAGGGCGGGCGGATCAGCACCTACGCCCTGGTGCACCAGTGGCTGACCGAAGGCCGCCTGACCACCGACGGCCTGCTCACCCACACCTTCGCCCTGGCCGACTACCGCGCCGCCTTCCGCACCGCCGCCGCCAAGGCCGACACCGGGTGCGTCCGGGCGGCGTTCGACTTTCGCTGACCGCCCGCCGTTGGCAGCGCCCCGTGGTTCGTATACACTGCCGCGGTTGGTCTCGGCATTCGCAGGAAAGGAGTCGGCACATGGCCGCGACAGAGCCGCTGGTGGGCATCGTGATGGGTTCGGACAGCGACTGGGAAACCATGGAGCGGTGCGCCAAGCAGTTGGAGGCCCTGGGCGTGCCCTGCGAGGTGCGGATCCTCAGCGCCCACCGGACGCCGGGGATCGCCCACGACTACGCCCGCACCGCCGCCGAGCGCGGCTTGAAGGTGATCATCGCCGCCGCGGGCCTGGCGGCTCACCTGGCCGGGGCCATGGCGGCCGGGACCTCTCTGCCGGTCATCGGCGTGCCCATGGAGACCGGGGCCCTGAACGGCCTCGATGCCCTGCTGTCGACGGTGCAGATGCCCCCGGGCGTGCCGGTGGCGACCGTCGGGATCGGCAAGCCCGGCGCCACCAACGCGGCGATCCTGGCTGCACAGATTCTCGCCACCGCCGACGCAACCTATGCCGAGGCCGTGACGCGCTTCCGCGCCGAGCAGGCCGACAAGGTCGTCGCCAGGGATACCGCCTTCCAGGGCCGGCGCGGCTGATGTCTGTCCATCCATGACCGAAGACTCGAACAACCCGACGCCGCAGCGCCGTCCGCTCGCACTCGACGACATCCTCCTGCCCAACGCCTTCGCGTACGAAGAGGGAACCGTCGACTTCGCCGTGCTGTTCGGCAACAGCCGTCCCGTGGAACTGGAGATCGGCTCGGGCAAGGGAACGTTCCTGGTCCACCGGGCCAAGGCCCGCCCCGAAGTGAACTTCCTGGGGATCGAGTGGGCCAACCAGTACTGCCGTCTGGCCGCCGACCGCATGGCCCGCTGGGGGCTGGGCAACGTGCGGATGCTCCGGGCCGATGCGGCGGCGTTTGTCCAGAAGCGCATCGCGGACAACAGTTTGCAGCGGGTTCACATCTACTTCCCCGACCCCTGGCCCAAAACCCGTCACAGGAAGCGGCGGATCATCCAGCCGCCGTTCGTCGAACTGATCTACCGTAAGCTCTGCATTGGCGGACAATTGGCCGTGGTGACCGATCACCGGGATTACGCCCGGCAGATGGCGTGGGTCATCTTCGGCCAGCGCGGCTTCGCCACGGTGCCCTTCCCGCGGACGCACGGCGCCGGGGCCGGCGAGGTCGTCGGGACCAACTTCGAACGCAAGTACATCGCCCAGGGACGACGCTTCTTCTCGCTGGCTGTGATGAAGTGGCGATGATGGGCGTCTATACTATATTCTCTTACCAGTATTCCCTATTCATAGGTGCTGTGCATTGTGTTGACAGCGCAGGGTATGAATATGCAAGTGCTTGTAAGTGTAGACTTTAATAGCTGGTTTGGTCCCTGGATTCTCTGTGGACAACCTGTTGGCTCTTCTGTCGGCAGCTTGGGGAAACGGCGGAGGGGAGGAGGCGCGCGCAGCAGCGCATGTCACTTCCCGCCGGCACAGGCGGGATTGACAACACGGAAGCGACATCTTTTCCCGAGGTTATCCACACCGGCCTGTTGGCAACGTGCCTAACTCTGCAGATAGGCCGCCAGCAGGTCGATCGTCGCCTTGACATCCTCGGTATGCACGCTTTCGGTCACCGTATGAACATAACGGCAGGGCACGGACAGCGTGATGGTCCGATGGCCCCGCATTGCCCGCTGCATGGCGGCGGCGTCCGTGCCGCCCAGCGGGAGGATCTCCAGTTGATGCTTGATCTTCTTCGCCTCGGCCAGGGCGAGGAACTCGTCGACCAGTTCCCTGTCGGAGATCGAGGCGTGGTCCATGACCTTGATAGCCGCCCCGCCCCCGAAGGTGCAGACCGCCTCCTCGGGGGGCACGCCCGGGGTGTCGCAGGCAAGGGTGACGTCGATGGCGATGGCGATGTCCGGCTCGATGCCGAACGTCGCCGGCCCGGCGCCGCGGAGGCCCACTTCCTCCTGGACGGTCCCGACGTAGCAGATCTCGTGGGGTGAACCGGACTTGGCGATCTTCCGCAGGGCGCCCAGCGCCACGAACGTCGCGACGCGGTTGTCCATGCACTTGCCGACGATCGCCTTGCCGACCGGCTCGGTCGTCTGGATGAGCGTCACCGGGTCGCCCACGCGCACGAGCCGCGTGACCTGCGCCGGGGGCAGATGCAGATCGACGAAGAACTCACCGACCTTGTAGACCTTCTTCTTCTCCTCGTCGGTGGCGATGTGGATCGGCCGTCCGGCGGGGTTGAGCACGCCGATGACGTCGCGGCGGCCCTGAACGAGGACCTTGCGGGCGAAGAGATTGCGGGTGTCGAATCCCCCGGCGGGATTGAGCCGCAGGAAGCCCTTCTCGTCGATGTGCTTGACGTAGAAGCCGATCTCGTCGATGTGGCAGGCGATCATGATCCGCCGCGGCTTCGCGCTGCCGCGGCCCGCCCGGGTGGGTCTGCGGACCGCGATGAGATTGCCGATCGCGTCGGTCCGGAACTCGTCGAACAGGTCCTGGCTTTCGGCGCGGATCAGTTCGCGGATGCGCTCCTCCCGGCCGGGGACGCCGGGGGTCTCGGTGAGCTTCTTCAGCAGGTCGAAGTCTTTCATGGTCGCCTCCGGACCACCATCGTCACGCCGGGGCCGAACGCATGACCCAAAAAGCGGCGCGGACGGCCCTTACACCGCAGATCGCCGGGCGGAAATCGCAATAATGCGGTGATTGCCCGCCCGTCGCGTGGTATAAGACCCGCAGGCACCGTGGGTGTGGCACCCATCCGAACAGGCCATGAAGGTACGAACCGAACGACGCGGACAGGCGGACGCGCAGTGCCCGGCCGGCCCTCCTCTGGATCGCTGGCGGCCCCGGGTGGCGGTGCCGCCGTTTCTGCACGTGCTGCCGCTGATCGACGGGCTGGTGCGCGAGGAGCGGCTGACGCTCCTGCGCGATGCGCCCGGCCAGATGGCCGCCAAGCTCGCCGCCGGCCGCCTGGACGCCGCCCTGCTGCCGGTGATCGCCCTGCAGCAGATGGACCCGCCGCCGGCGGTCCTGACGGAGGCCTGCATCGCCTCGGACGGCCCCACCGACGTCGTCCGCCTGGTCAGCCGCGTCGACCCGGCCACCGTCCGGGTTCTCGGCGCCGACCCTGACAGCCGGATCCACGCGCCGATCGCGACGATCCTGTGGGCCGAGAGCTTCGGGCGCGCCCCGGCGCTGCGGTCGATCGAGGCCCCCGACGACCTGCGCGGGCACCACCGGCCGCACGCCGTCTTCTACGCCGGCGACCGGCCGTCCGTGCCGCTGCCGCGGGAATACGCCCTGCAGGTGAACCTGGGCGAGGCGTGGCGGGAGCTGACGGAGGTCCCCTTCGTGTACGCCGTCTGGGCCATCCGGCAGGACCCGGACCTGGCGCCGGCGGCCAACCGCGCCCGGGCGGCCGCGCTGGGCAGGCTGGTCGGCGCCGCCCGCGAACGGGGGATGGCCCGCGCCGAGGAGATCGCCGCCGTCCTGGCCCCCCGCTTCGGCTGGGACGTCCCCTCGGCGGTCCGGTCGCTCACGGAGCGGACGCAGTACAAGTTCACCCACGACCATCGCCGGGGGCTGGAGACCTTCTTCAAGCTCGCCCACCGCCACAAGTTGCTGCCGGAGGTCCGCCCGGTGGCCTACGTGGACGACCCCTGAGCGCGGAGGCCGGTTGTTGGCAGCGCGCCCCCTCGCTACACTGGGCGCGGCAGCCCATGAGCGACGCGACGGCGACACCCTGTGCCTCCAACGGTTTTCACGTGCTGGTCAAGCCCATCGGGCCGATCTGCAACCTCCGCTGCGCGTACTGCTTCTACCTGGAGAAGGAGCAGCTCTACGGTCCCGGCGAGTCGTGGCGGATGACCGATGAGACGCTCGAACGCTTCACCCGCCAGTACATCGCCGGCCAGCCGCCGGGGGCGTCGGAGGTGAACTTTGCCTGGCAGGGCGGGGAGCCGACGCTGATGGGCGTGGACTTCTTCCGCCGCGCCGTGGCCCTGCAGAAGCGGGCGGCCGAGGAACTGGGCCGGCCGGGGCTGCGGATCTCCAACGCCCTGCAGACCAACGCCACGCTGCTGGACGACCAGTGGGGCCGGTTCCTCCATGAGGAGAACTTCCTCGTCGGCGTCAGCATCGACGGCCCCCAGCCCCTCCACGACCGCTATCGCCTGGACGTCCAGGGGCGCGGCACGTTCGACGCCGTCATGGCGGGGCTGGAGGTCCTCAAGCGGCACCAGGTCGAGTACAACGCCCTGACGGTCGTGCAGGCCGACAACGCCGCCCACCCCGTCGAGGTCTACGACTTCCTCGTCGACGCCGGCTTCCAGTTCCACCAGTACATCCCCATCGTCGAGCGCGACGGGGAAACCGGCGTGAGCGGCCGCAGCGTATCGCCCGCCGAGCTCGGGCGGTTCTTCCGCGGGATCTTCGACCGCTGGCTCCAGCGTGAGCACGTCGGCGAGGTCTACGTGCAGCTCTTCGACATGATGCTCGGCGTCGCCGTGGGCTATCCGCCCTCGCTGTGCGTCCATGGACCCACCTGCGGGCGGGCGGTCGCCCTGGAGCACAACGGCGACCTGTACAGTTGCGACCACTGGGTCTTCCCCGAGAACCGCCTGGGCAGCATCGCCGACACGACGCTCGCCGCCATGGTCGACGGCGGGTTCCAGACCGCCTTCGGCCGCGACAAGTTCGACAGGCTCACGGCCGAATGCCGTGCGTGCCCCTACCTGCGGTACTGTCACGGCCTGTGCCCCAAGGACCGCATCGCGACCTCGCCGGCGGGCGAGTCGGGGCATCCGTACCTGTGCGCGGGCTACAGGGCGTTCTACAGCCATTCGCTGCCGGTCTTCGAGAAGATGGCCCGCTGCCTCCGCCTCCGCCGCCCGGCCCGGGACTACAAGGTCATCGACCAGCTCCGCCCGCCGGCGGCGCCGGTTCCCCGCGGCGGCGTCGGCCGCAACGACCCCTGCCCGTGCGGCAGCGGAAGGAAGTACAAGAAATGCTGTGGGCAGTGAGTGAGGCGGCTATCCGCACCCTGCTGTTGGTCCCAGACTCTGGACCTTCTCCGCCTTGGCTGTGATCTCGAACATTGTCGGCACACGACATCGCGTCGTTTCGGCTATGATCTGCGGCCAAAGCTTCACAAGCTTCCAGGCGCGAGTCGGAAAATCCAAGTTGTCGAAGTTCCTCCTGAAGAACACGATCGTCAACCCGCTGTCAGCGAGCGCCAGCCTTTCCACAGGAACCTTCCGGTACATACTCATATCCGCTGTCAGAAAGACTGGTCTTGGAGACTCGGCTGCAAGCGATGCAATGATGTCCACGTCAGGAGTGTTGTGCTGGAACCGGCGATCTTCAGTTATGTGGCTGACTGTGTGGCCTGCGTCGAAGTGATTGAGCATGCGTGCCAGGCGTATGGGAAGGTTGTTGTCAAAGTAGAATTTCACGCGGCGGTGGCCTCTTTGAGCGATTCCTCGAAGGCCACAGCGTGGCGCACCTCCTGGACATCAACGCCGTACCAGTCGGCAACAAGCTCAGCGTCCTCGTCATTGGCCTCAAACGCCGCTGCAAGGATACCTGTTGGGATGCCAGTAGAAGCCACAATGGGTTTGCCAAAAGCCCGTGTCGGATCGATCACAACGCCCCTGCTGATATTCCAGCACCTTGCGAGATCGGTTCTTTCATCGTGGGCAATCTGTTTGAGATACGGAACAAGAACACTTGGGAAAGCATGCTGGCGGGTGAGGACCTCCTTGAGCTTCTCTCCGCCAAACTCGTCAGCGAAGTGGATGAAGACCTGCCTGCCGTCTGTAAGCAGTCTACGCGAACTGAAGGGATGCTCTGTGCTGAGATCGTGGGCGAGGGCATCACGGACTTTCCTGAGGTACTGGAGAGAGACTTTGTACTCACGGAGGCCCTTGATGATGAAGGTATCCATCACGTCCAGGAAGCTCAGAATCTTTTGATCATGCCTAGTTTGCAGATAGTCCCCTGGTGTGACGGGTTCTCTGCCCGGGACGCCGAGCAACCATGTGCGGAGAGTGGCCACGGGTAGCTTGAGAAGCCTGGCTGCTTCCGGGAAGGAGTACACTCCATGGCCGATATATGACATGCCCATCGCTTGGCTCCACCTCTTCGGGCCACCGGGAGGCGGAACGTGAGATCCCGCTTCCCCACGCGACCTACGGTTATTATTCCAGTTGCCACCAGAGCATGCAACCTACTCGATTGCTGACGATTGCAGATTTGGCTAGAATCGGCAGATACTTGTCCCGGAATGGCTAAGGACAATGCCCAAGGAAGACAGCAGTGGTCAATGAGTCACGATTCCATTGTTACTTCGGCCCCGGCGAGGCCCCCCGCGTGGTGCGGGCGCCCGGGCGGGTGAACCTGATCGGCGAGCACACGGACTACAACGACGGCTTCGTGCTGCCGATCGCGATCGACCGCCAGATGCGGGCCTGCGTCCGGCCGCGCGCCGATCGGCTGGTGCGGGTGCGTTCGATCGGGGCGGACGGCGAGGGGCGGGCCGACCTGGACGCGCCCGTCGAGCCGGGCGAGCCGCGGTGGGCGAACTACGTCCTGGGCGTGATCGAAGGCCTGCGGCGGGCCGGCGCGCCGCTGAGGGGGGCGGACCTGCTGCTGGACAGCACGATCCCCACCGGAGGCGGGCTGTCCAGCTCCGCGGCCCTGACGGTGGCCACCGCCCTGGCGATGCGCCTGGCCGGCGGCGAGGGTCGCGGCCCCTGGCCCGAGGGGATGGCCCTGGCCCGCCTCTGCCAGCACGCCGAGCACGCCTTCGCCGGCACGCCCTGCGGGATCATGGACCCCAGCATCGTCCTGCTGGCCCGCGCCGGCGCCGCCATGCTGCTGGACTGCCGCACGGGCGAGCCGCGGCACGTGCCGCTGGCCGACCCGGGCGTTGTCGTGCTGGTCTGCGACACGCAGGTCCGCCACGAGCTCAACGACGGCGGCTACGCCGCCCGCCGGGCCCAGTGCGAATCCGCCGCCGCCAAGCTGGGCGTGGCGGCCCTGCGGGACGCCGGCGCCCGGCAGGTCGAGGCGTGCGGGTCCCTGACCGACGTCGAGCGCCGGCGGGCCCGTCACGTCGTCGGCGAGATCGCCCGGACGGTGGAGGCCGCGGCAGCCCTGCAGCGCGGCGATTACGCCGCCTTCGGACGGCTGATGGACGCCAGCCACGCGTCGCTACGGGATGACTACGAGGTGAGCTGCGGGGAGCTGGACGCCATCGTCGAGGCCGCCGCCGGCCGCGAGGGCGTCTACGGTGCCCGCATGACCGGGGGGGGCTTCGGCGGCTGCGCGATCATCCTCGCCCGGCGCGACGCCGCCGACGCTGTCGCCGATGCCGTCGCCTCGCATTACCAGGCCGCGTACGGCCGCCGCTGCCCGATCTTCGCCACCCGCCCCGCCGCCGGGGCCTCCGTAGTGGGGTAGAATGTCTCCGTGAATGATGCGACGCTGACCGGCTTCGACCGCCGTCTGCTCGATGAGGCCCAGCGGGGCGTGCCGCTGGTCGCGCGGCCCTACGCGGCGCTGGCCGAGCGGCTCGGCTGCGAGCCGTCCGTCGTCGAGGAACGCCTGGCGGCGCTGCGGAGCGGGGAGCGGCCCGTGGTGCGGGAGATCGCGGGGATCTTCGACGCGACGCGCGTGGGCTATCGCTCCGCCCTGGTCGGTTGCCGCGTGGCCGATGAGGCGCTCGACCGGGCCGGGGCGGTCGTGGCGGGCCATCCGGGCGTCAGCCACTGCTACGGGCGGCGGGGGCCGCTGAACCTGTGGTTCACGCTGTCGATCGCGCCGGAAAGCCGCCTGGGGCTGGACGGCACCGCCGCCCGCCTGGGCGAGCTGATCGGGGCCGCCCCGCTGCACGTCCTGCCGGCGACGCGGCGGTACAAGCTGCGCGTCCACGTCGGCGCGGATGGCCGGATGGACGCGCCCGCCGACGGCGCCGACCCGGCCGCGCCCGTCGGGACGTACGACCCCGACGCGACCGAACGGCGGATCCTCCGCGCCCTGCAGGAGGACCTGCCGGCGACGGGTGAACCCTTCGCCCCCCTGGCGGCGGCGGCGGGCGTGAAGGTGGATATCCTGTTGCGCACGGCCGGGCGCTTCGCGGCGATGGGCGTCCTGCGGCGCTACGGCGCGATCCTCCACCACCGCCGCGCGGGCGTGACGGCCAACGTGATGGTCGCCTGGCGCGAGGACCCGGCCTTCGGCGACGCCCTGGGCGAAGCCGCCGCCGCCGTGTCCGCCGTGAGCCACTGCTACCGGCGCGGGGCGGCCGACGGGTGGCCTTACACGCTGTACACGATGATCCACGGGCGCACCGCCGACGACTGCCGCACTGTCATCGCCTCCCTGGCGGCCCAGGACGCCGCCGGGGAGCACGCGGCCCTGTGGACGCGGCGGGCGTACAGGAAGGCGCGGGTGCGCCTGTTCAGCGGCGACCAGGCGGCCTGGGAGCAACTTCACGGCTGACGCCGGCGGGCCGGGGTGCTACAATCCGGCCCATGAGCATCATCGACTTCCACACGCACGCGTTCCCCGACGCCCTGGCCGCCCGCGCGATCGCGGCCCTGGAGGCCGAGATCGAGGACAGGTATTCCGCCAGGCTCGACGGGCGGGTCGACTCGCTGCTGGCGTCGATGGACGCCGCCGGCATCGGCCGCGCGGTGGTCTGCCCGATCGCGACCAAGCCCAAGCAGTTCGAGGGCATTCTGGAGTGGGATCTCTCGATCCGCAGCGAGCGACTGATTCCGCTGGGCAGCGTCCATCCCGACGCCGCCGACGTGGCCGGCGAGGTCCGCCGCGTGGCCGACGCGGGGCTGATCGGCCTGAAGCTCCACCCGATGTACCAGCAGTTCGCCGTCGACGAGCCGCGCCTGGACCCGCTCTACGCCGCCGCGGCCGAGGCGGGGCTGATGATCGTCCTGCACAGCGGCTACGACATCGCCTTCGACGACAGCGACGCGGCCAACCCCCAGCGAATCGCCGCCGTCATCGACCGCCACCCGGACCTGGTCCTCGTCGCCACGCACCTGGGCGGCTGGAAGGACTGGCGGCGGGTCCGCGAGCACCTCGCTCCGCGCAAGCTGTGGATCGAAACGTCCTACTCCCTCGACTGGATGAGCGCCGCCGACGCCGTCGACCTCATCCGCACGCTCGGCACGGACCGCATCCTCTTCGGCACCGACAGCCCCTGG
>JAAYZK010000017.1 GCA_012514895.1 Planctomycetota bacterium
GCCCGAAGCCCGAAGCCCGAAGCCTGAAGCCTGCCGTTCCTCCAGCCTGCTGTTCAAAAAAAGAAGGTCGTGGGCTCCTAGCCGAACCCACGACCCTATGCATAGCTGGCAGCACCCGAAGTTATCCGTCTCGGTGACGGACGGCCTCGGACTAACCCAGCAGCGCCAGCACGTTCTGCGGAGAGGAATTGGCGATCGACAGCACGCTGGTGCCGGCCTGGACGAGGATCTGGGCCCTCGTCAGGGCGGCGGTTTCCTTGGCGAAGTCGGCGTCACGGATGGCCGACTCGCTGGCGGTGACGTTTTCCAGGGCCACGTTGAGGCTGTTCATCGTGGTGTCCAGCGTGTTCTTCTGGAACGCGCCGAGCCGCCCGCGCATCGTGGCCACCTGGGCGATGGCGGCGTCGATGATCTCGCTGGCGTCCTGGTAGTTGCCGGCGATGACGCTCTCGCTGCCGCCGGTCTTGATGTCGCGCAGGTAGCCCTCGGCGGCGTTGCCCAGGCGGTGGGCCGCCACCGACTGGATGCCGACGATGGACTGCTGCTGGGCGTTGACGTCCTGCCCCAGCTGGAACAGGGCCCCGCCGCCGGTCACCGTGAACGTCGTGCTGTCGTTGGCGGTGTTCATGTTCGTCGCGTCGAGCTTGGCCTCGAACCACAGCGTCGGCCCGCCGACCTTGATGTTGAGCCCTTCGGCGACGGCCGTGACGCCGTTGACGGTGACGACGGCGTCGACGCCGGCGTCGCGGGTGGCGGCCGCGTAGCCGGCGACGTTCAGCACCGTGCTGAAGGCGGCGCCGTTGACCTTCTCGACGCTGACGAACTGCTTGGCCCCGAAGTCGGTGCTGGAGAAGTTGATGCCGGCGTTGGTGCCGGCGCCCTTGATCTCGGTGGCGACGGCGGCGGCGGACACGCCGGTGACGTCCCTGGCCTGGTTGATGGCGGTCACCATCTCGGCGGTGGTGGTGCCGGTGCCGAAGCTGAAGACCTCGACGCCCTTGTTGCCCTTGACCTCGATGGTCGTGGCGGCGGCGAGCGTCGCGCCGGCGCCGGTGGCCGACCACAGGAGCGTGCCCTTCTCGGCGGCCGTCTGCGTCTCGATGGTCGCCGCGACGCTGGCGGCGGTGCCGAAGCGGACCTCGTTGATCTTCAGGTCGGCGATCTGGGTCCCGTCGACGCCGGTGGTCACGAAGTCCATGTTCCCATCGAGCAGCTTGACGCCCTCGAACTGGGTCGAGTTGGCGATGCGGTCGATGGAGGCGATGGCCGAGTCGATCTGATCCTGGTTGGCCTCGATCTCCTCGGGGGCCAGCCCGCCCTCGTTGGCCGAGTTGTTGATCAGCGACTTGATGTCCAGCAGCAGGGCGCTGACCTCGTTGAGGGCGCCTTCGGCGGTGGAGATGACCGAGCTGGCGCGTTGGGAGTTACTGATCGCCTGCTGGATGCCGGCCATCTCGCTGCGCAGGGTTTCGCTGGCGATCAGCCCGGCCGGGTCGTCCTTCCCGGCCTTGATCCGCAGTCCGCTGGACAGACGGGCCAGGCGCGTGTTCAGGTCCATCTGGTTGGAGCGCAGAGCGGTCTGGGCGGCGATCGAGTTGGTGTTGGTGTAGATTCTTGACATCGTCCATCCTCCGTGATCGTTTCAATCACGCCCCGAATCGGGTCGGTCCCGATTGGCGGGAGGGAAAGTCTTATCCGTGTCAGCCCCTCTCATCCGTGAGAGGGCGACGGCGCCCGGGCCGAACGACGACTCGGACGCTGGCGGCGGCCTGGTCTAGGGTGCCGCCGCCGGCCGGGGGCACGAAC
>JAAYZK010000195.1 GCA_012514895.1 Planctomycetota bacterium
CTACCTGCAGGACCGGATCTACGCGGAGATCTGGCTGGCGGGCGAAGACCTCGACACGTACCGCCGCGTCGCCGCCGCCGTCGGCCCGCTGGTGCGGCCGCCGGATGTGCTGGTGCTGCTGGATGGGCCGGTCGCCCTGCTGATGGAGCGGATCGCCGCACG
The DNA here is from genome assembly GCA_012514895.1 of Planctomycetota bacterium. GTDB lineage: Bacteria > Planctomycetota > Phycisphaerae > SM23-33 > FEN-1343 > JAAYZK01. The sequence goes on from JAAYZK010000195.1 coordinate 163, forward strand.
CGGGCGCCGCTACGAGAAGAGCTTCACCGAAGGCTTCGTCCGCCGCCTCCGCGACACGTATCGCCGGCGGCTGGCGGAGGAAACGACGGCCGTCGTCCGCGTGGACATCGCCCGGCGCGACCTGCGGGAGGCGGGCGAGCGACGCTGGCTCGTCGGGCGGATCGGCGAGGCGCTGGGACGGACGAGGAACCATGACACTGCAACGCTGTGACACGATCGAATCCATTCGCGGCGCCGTCCGCGCCGCCCGCGCCGCCGGGCGGACCATCGGCATCGTGCCCACGATGGGCAACCTGCACGCCGGCCACGCCTCGCTGATCGACGCGTCGGTCGGCGACGGGCACTTCACGGTGGTGACGATCTTCGTCAACCCCACGCAGTTCGGACCCACCGAGGACCTGGCCGCCTACCCCCGGACGGGCGAGGCGGACCTGGCCCTGTGCGAAGCGCACGGGGCCGCGGCGGCCTTCATGCCCGCGGTCGAGGCGATGTACCCGCCGGGGGCGCGGACGAGCATCCACGTGGCCGCCCTGACCGAGGGGCTGTGCGGCGCCTCGCGGCCGGGGCACTTCGACGGGGTGTGCACCGTCGTGGCCAAGCTGTTCAACATCGTCGGACCCGACGCCGCGTATTTCGGCCAGAAGGACGCCCAGCAGGCGATCGTGCTGCGGCGGATGGCGAAGGACCTGGACTTCCCCATCGCCCTGCACGTCTGCCCCACCGTCCGCGAGGCCGACGGGCTGGCGATGTCGTCCCGCAACCAGTACCTCACCGCCGACCAGCGCCGCCAGGCGACGGCCCTCCACGGCGCCCTGCGCCTGGCCGCCGAGCGGATTGCCCGGGGCTCGACCGGCGCGGCGGCCCTCGAGGCGGCGATGCGGGAGCACCTGGCGGCGCACGCCCCTGACGGGACCGTCGATTACATCGCCCTGGTCAACCCGGAAGACCTGACGTGCGTACAAGACGTGAACGGCCCCGTCCTGATCGCCCTGGCGGTGAAGGTCGGCCGGGCCCGCCTGATCGACAACCTCATGGTGGACCCGAGGGACAGGCTGTAGACTGCAGGCTGCGGACTGGCGCGTGCCGCGGAGGCCCGCCAGGCAACGAAGCTCAGCGACGGGAGATTGCCCTGTGTTGCGTCACATGCTGCGAGCGAAGATCCACCGGGCCACGGTGACCGAGGCGCGGATGGATTACGTCGGATCGATCACGATCGACCGCGACCTGATCGAGGCCGCCGGGATCGTCGAGAACGAGCGGGTGCTCGTGGCCAACCTGGCCAACGGAACCCGCCACGAGACGTACGTCATCGCCGGTCAGGCCGGCAGCGGCACGGTCTGCATCAACGGGGCCGGCGCCCACCTGGTGGCGCCCGGAGACAAGGTCATCATCATGTGTTACGGCTTCGTCGATGAGCGGGAGCTGGCCGCGCACCGGCCCGTCATCCTGCTGATGGGCGAGAACAACACCATCGACGAGATCCGTTAGGAGCCCCCATGCACCCGGTGCTGGTGGACTTGTCACGATTCGAGCCCTTCGGCCTGTCGCCGACGTCGACGGCGGTCCGCGTGGCGGTGTTCGTCATCGTCGCCGTCGGCGCGCACCTGCTGACGGGGGGGCTGATCCGCCGCTCCGCCGCACGGCCGCGCTGGTGGACCGACCCGGCGTCGTGGGCCATGGTGGCCGGCCTGGCGGCGATGGTGGCGGCCCTGGTGTGGGTCGTCTCCCGCGTGCACAGCTACGGGCTGATGCTCGCGCTGGGGTTCCTGACCGCCATGGCCCTGACCCGCCGGCGGCTGGGGCGGTTCGGGGAGGACCCCGACTGGGTCAACCCCCTGGCGGTCGTCGCGCTGGCCGCCGGGGTCATCGGGGCGCGCCTGGCGTTCGTGATCCAGTTCCACGAGCACTTCGGCCCCGTCGGCTTCGACGGGCTGCCGCGATCGATGGGCCAGCGCCTCATCGAGATGGCCAGGCTCACCAGCGGCGGGCTGGTTTTCGACGGCGGACTGATCCTGGCGATCGCCGCCGTGCTGATCTTCCTGCGCCTCAGGAAGCTGCCCCTGCGGCGGTTCCTGGACGTCCTGGCCGTCAGCGCCATGGTGGGGCTGGCCTTCGGGCGGATGGGCTGCCTGCTCAACGGGTGCTGCTACGGCGGCGTGGTCGACCCCGGCCACCCCCTGGCGGTGCGGTTCCCCTACGCCAGCGTGCCGCTGGTCTACCCGCACGGCGACGACAACCCCTTCCCGCGTGAGGCGAAGATCTCCCCGGCGTACATCACGCAGTACGAGCAGGGCGACCTGCCGGCGCCGCCGGCGCTGACGGCCGGCGGGCGCCTCAGGCTGCCCGGCGAACTGGACACGCCCGACCAGTGGCAGGCCGCCCGCGAGGCGCGGTCGCTGCCGGTGCACCCGGCGCAGGTGTACGGCATCGTCAACGCGCTGCTCCTGGCGGGGCTGCTGGCGGCGATCTCCCGCCTGCGGACGCGGGAGGGGCAGGTTTTCGCCTGGCTGCTGATCCTCTACCCGATCACCCGCTTCATGCTGGAGATGATTCGCGACGATACTCCCAAGGGGTTCATGAACCTGACCGTGGCGCAGGTGAAGTGCATCGGCCTGGTTGCCGCCGGCGTCGTGCTGCTGGCGGCGCTGCGGCGGCTGCCGGCGCAGTGCGCCCCGCTGGGACGCCAGCGTGCCGCCGCCGAAGCGGCGCCGGCGCCGGCGCCGAGACGGCACGGGCGGAGGAGACGAACGTGAGCGAGCGCCTCAGCGAGATCCGCACGCCCGCCGACCCGGCGGCCGTCGCCGAGGCGCCCGTCGCGCTGAGCGGCGCGGAGGTCCGCGCGTGGATCGCCGCCTCGCGCCCCCGCTCGGCGCGAACGTGGCGGTGGCGCCGCTGGGGCCTCCTGGCCGCGATGCTCCTGGCCGTCATTCTGGTGCTCTTCAGGGACCCGGACGCCTCGCCCGCCCGGGCGCTGGTGCCGGTGGTCCTCATGCTCGGCGTGCTGGGCGTTAGCGCGCTGTTCGCCCGCGAACTCCGCCGCCTGCAGTGGCTGTACGGCCAGACGCTCACGCAGATGCAGTTCTGCCAGTGGCCGGCGGCGATGGCGTTGCTGGGGCAGATGATGCGGCGGCCGATCGACGCGGCCGACGTGCGGTCGGCGGCGCTGCTGTGGACGGCCGAACTGGCCACGCGGTCCGGGGAGCACGACGCGGCGGTGGCGGCCCTGGACGAGGTGCTCGCCGTCGACGCCAACGAACAGCACCGCCAGAGCGCCCAGACCGAAAAGGCCCTCGCCCTGCTCCGCGCCGGCCGCCTGGCCGAGGCCGCCGAGCTGCTGGACGGCCTGCGCTCGGTCATCCTGGGCGAGCCGATGGCCTCGGTGGCCGAGGTGGGCCGCCTGTACCACCTCATCCGCACCCGCGCCTTCGACGCCGCCGCCCAGCGCGCCGACGACCTGGGACGCCGGGCCCGCAGGATCTTCCACCGCCAGGCCGCCTACGTGTACGGCCTGATCGCCCTGGCCCTCGACCAGGCCGGCCGGCCCGAGCCGGCCCAGGCGTGGTACGACTGCGCGACCCGCCTGATGAGCCCCGACGAACTGGCCCGCCGCTTCGCCGAACTGGCCCCGCTGGCCGAACGCCTCACGCCCGCCAGGAGCCCGCTATGAACGGCCCGCAGGCCCAGGCCCTCGCGCAGCTGCTGACCCGCCAGTTCGCCCTGGCGCGCCTGGTCCGGGGCGGGCTGATCGCCCTGGCGGCCGCCGCGGTGCTGACGGCGTTCGGCCCGGACGCCAGCATGGTGGTCCTGCTGGCGACCGGCGGGGTCTGGGTGGCCCTGTCCGGCTCCGGCGCGGTGACGGTCCGCCTGCTGCAGGCCGCCTCGGCCCACATCTCGGCCGAACGCTACGACCTGGCCCAGCGGGCCCTGGTGGCCGCCGCCCTGCGGTTCAACGTCCAGCTCGCCCCGCGACTGACCGCCGTCCAGCACCTGGCGACGCTGCTGCACGAGGCCCGCCACTACGCCTCGGCGGCCCACCTCAGCCGCTTCGTCATCGCCCAGGCCGTCCGCGTCCGAACCCTCCGCCGCCCGTTCGATCGGACCGGGCGGCTCCTGCTGGCCGACTGCGAACTGATGCAGGGACGCCTCCGCGAAGCTTACGAGCAACTGTCGATCCTCTACCGGTCCGGCAGCACCCTGGGCGAACAGTTGGCGCTGCTGCCGGTGGAATGCTATTACGAAGTGTCCATCGGCCACTGGGAAGGCCTGGCCGGCGAGGCCCCGCGCCGCGCGCGGCTGGCCGGGCTGCTGCCGCCGATGCAGGCGGCCTCGACCCTGGCGTGCCTGGCGATGGGCTGCGACCGCACCGGGCGGACCGAGCAGCGCGACTGGCTCTGGCAGCAGGCCACCCTGCTGGTCGACCGCCACGTCCTGGTCGAGCGGCTGAGCCTGCTGGCGGCCCTGCCGGCGTCGGCGGCAATGGTCTTTCCCTGGGAGAAGACCCCAGGCGGAGAAACCTGATGCTCCCGCGGATCCTGACCGTCCCGGCCCTGCCGGCGGCGGCCAGGGTGTGGCCCCGGGAGAAGACTCCAAGCGGAGAAACGCGATGACCCTGCGGATACTGACCGTGCTGGCCCTGCTGGCGGCGCCGGCGGCGGCGGCCGAACCCGCCGGCGACCCGGCGGGCAGCCCCCCCCCGGCGGGACGAGCCCTGGCCGCGTCCCTCGTCGACGAGGCGTCCCCCGGCGACCTGCCCGACGACGTCCCCGCCTTCCTGCGCCGCGCCGTCGTCCTGACCGCCCTGGCGGTCCGCCTGGACGGCGACGACGCACGCGCCTGGCGCGTCCGCGCCGAGGCGATGGACGTCCTGGACGACCCCGCCGCCGCCGCCGAGGCCGAGGCGCACGTGCTCCGCATCCACCAGGGGCGCGACTACGGCGCCGGCAGCCGCCTTATCCGCTACCGCCTGGCGGCGCTGGACACCGCCGAGCAACGCTCCGCCATGCTCGAACAGGCCGCCGCCGACCCGGCGTGGTCGCAGGCGCTGCGCGCCCTGGCCGTGGCCAACCTCGGCGCCGTCGCCGAGGGTCGCGGCCGGATGGACGAGGCCCTGGCGCTCTACCGGCGGGCCCTGACGCTCGACCCGACCGAGCAGGCGGCCCTGCGCGGGGTGGGACGCCTGGCGGGCGAGAGCGGAGCGGCCCACCGGGTCGAGGTGGCCCTGGGCCTGCTGCGGGGCAACCCCCTGGCGATCAACGTGGCCTGGGAGCTCGGCCAGATCTGCCGCGACGTGGGGCTGCACGTCGAGGCGGTGGCCTTCTACGACTACGCCGCCGCCGTCGCCCGCGCCACCGGCCGGTCGGTCAGCCGCGTCTTCATGCGGGACCACCTGGACGCCCTGGTCGACGCCGGGGCCTGGCGGCGCGCCGCCGACGAGTTCACCGACGCCTTCCCCGGCGAGATCACCGACGTGGCGATGGCGGGCCTGCTGGTCGAGGCCAACCGCAGGCTCGGCGACGACGGGCAGGTGCAGGAGCACCTGCGGCGCCTGCAGGAGGCCTACGGCCCCAACGAAGGGGTCGCCCGGTCCAACGGCGCGATGGCGGCGGAGATGGCGTGGTACCACCTGATCAGCCGGCAGCGGCACCGGACGGCCCTGAACTGGGCGGTCATCGCGCTGCGCGCTGCGCCGGACGACCCGCTGGTCCAGCGGGTGTGGGCGGTGACGCACCTGCGCAGCGACCAGGCCGAGCGGGCCCGCGAGATGCTCGCCGAGCTGGCCGCCAACGACCTGGACGCTGCGACGGCCCTGCTGGACGACGCGATGCTCCGCGGGGACCGCGACGCCGCGGCCCGCTGGCTGGAGACGGCCGGCACCTTCAGCCGTCGCGGCGCCGCCTGGCGCCGCCTGATGGACGTGATCGCCAGGCACAACGCCGCGCCCCCCGCAGCCATGGCGGCGGCCGACGACGTCAAGGCCCGCCTCGACGCCTTCATGGCCGGCCCGACGCTGGAGATGGGCCGCTCGCCGCAGGCCTTCCTCCGCGTGACGGTCGAGCCGGCGGCCGCGGAGGTCCGCCCCGGGACCGACCCGGCGGTCGTGGCGACACTGACCAATATCGGTTCGGCGCCGGTACCGATCGGCCAGTGGGGCCTGCTGGATCCCCAGGCGATGCTCACGGTGCGGATGACGGCGCCGGAGGAGCGGCGGCAGTGGAGCCAGCAGGTGCCCGTCGCCTGGCCGGCGCCGCGGTGGCTGACCGCCGGCGAGTCGGTCCGCCAGGTCGTCTCGCTCAACAGCGGCGAGATCCGCACCGCCCTGAGCTGCCGGCCCCTCAGCCGCCTGGAGCTGTCGATCGAGACGCTGATCGAGCCGGTCCGCCGCAACGACCAGATGGTCTCGGCCCTGCCGGCCCTGTCGGTCGCCCCGACGGCCATCGTCCGCCTGCCGCTGGTCGACACGCCGACCGACGAGGCCTACTTCGAGGCCCTGGCGGCTTTGGTCGGCAGCCTGCGGGGCGACGACCCCGTCGAGGCGATGCGGGCGGCCGACGTGACGGTCTCGCTGCTGGCGCTGGCCGACAAGGTCCGCGCCGGCGAGACGGGCCCCGCCGGCAAACTGGGCAACCACCTGCAGGAGCCCCACCTGCTGGCGATGCTCCGCCACTGCCTCCAGGAGGCCCACCCGGCCGTCCGCGCCCGCACGCTGGGGGCCATGGGCGACCTGGAGATCACGCCGCTCATGGTCCAGTTGATCACCCCTTGCCTCCGCCACGCCTCCGGCACCGTCCGCGCCCGCGCCCTGCAGCGCCTCGCCGAATTCGCCGACGGCCGGCCCGTCGCGGCCCTGACGGCCTTCGCCCGCCAGGATCCCGACCCCCTCGTCGCCGAGATGGCACGCGCGATGACAGGAACACCAAGGAGAGAATAGGCCGTCTTCCTGTCGAATCCAGGCGCCCTGGACCAACGATGAGCCTGGCGAAGAGGTCCCGCAGACGGCTCCAGGCCGCCCCGACAATGGGAAAACAGCCCCAGACGCCCCCCGGGCAAAACTTTCCCGGCGCAGCGCGGGACAATCCATTTTGCGGACCGGAGAGATGCTACTTTTTCGGAGACTTTTGGGCTGCCGGCAAAATCGCGTTTTGAGGGCTTAAACTCTCCTAACTACCGCCCATATCATTCTTTAGACTGCTTTCACATTCTTTAATCTGTCCCGACATAGATGCTACACCAGTGGCATCCCCCCTCTTCCGTCCCCGGTTGTGTGACATTTTTGTCGTTTTGCGGCCGAAGGGGGAAATACCTGTAATAGCTGCTTTGTACAGCGCTTATAACAGATTCAGGCAGTACGACCGCCCCCGCGCGGCCGCATCCGGGCCGGCGGAGGCCGTCCGGAACGCCCTGCAAGGCACGAC
>JAAYZK010000018.1 GCA_012514895.1 Planctomycetota bacterium
CATCGAGGACGCCGGCCTGACCGTGGAGACCTTCGCCGACATCACCGCCCGCGTCCGCCCCACCTGGACGCACGTCCAGCGCCTGATCCGGCGCCCCCTCGTGCGATGGCTCGTGCGGCATGCCGACGAAGCGACCCGCGCCTTTGTTGACGCCTGCCAGGCCATGGGGCCGGCCTACGACGAAGGCATCATGGCCTACGGCATGATCACCGCCCACCGCCCGCCGAGGCACGACTGAGCGGGTCGCCAGGAACGATGTCACGATGGGTACGGTCAGGGGGAGCTGGCCGCAACTCCTCCCTCCAGGCGGCGGCAGGACCGAAGACGAAGCCGGGCGGGCTTGACTTTCTTCCTGCATCGGTCAGTAGAATCACTCCAGGGACACCCTCGGGGCATGGCCGCGATGGACGGCGTGCCCGCGGAAGAGATCCGGAACATGAAGGTGGACGGGAAGGACGAAGATCGCGTCGGCCGGGACGGCCTGCCTCAGCCGGTGGTGGTCCTGGGGGCCACGGGCGGGACGGGGCAGAGCATTGTCCGGCGCCTGGCAGCGATGGGTGTGCGGCCGCGGGTGGTCTGCCGCCATCCCGAGGAAGCCCAGGCCGTTTTCAAGGACGCCGTCGACGTCGTCGCCGGCGACGTGACGGACCCGCCCGGCCTGTGCCGCGCCGTCGCCGGGGCGGCTGCCGTCATCGACACCGTCGGCGTCAGGCCCGGCCGGGCGAAAGAGGCGCTGATCCGCGCCGTCGAGTACGACGGCACCGTCAACCTGCTCCAGGTGCTCCACGACGACGGCTTCACCGGACGGCTGCTGTACATGAGCGCCCTGGGCACGACCCGCTGGTCGCCCAGCGCCATGGCGCTGAATCTCTTCAAAGGCAACACCCTCAAGTGGCGCCGCCGCGCCGAGGAGGCCATCCGCCGCAGCGGGCTGGACTACACCATCGTCCGCGCCGGCGTCCTGACCAACGAGCCCGGCGGGCGCTGGCCGATCCTGATCACGCAGCGGCGGCTGCGGATGTCCCTGCGGCACCGGATCAGCCGCGACGATGTCGCCGAGGTCATCCTGCTGGCCCTGGCGCACCCGGCGGCGGGCAGGACGACCTTCGACGTCGTCTGGCACCCCACCTCCGAGCCGTTCGACGCGATGTTCGAGCGCCTTCAACCGGACCGGCCGGCGTCCTGACCGGTCACTTGCCCGGCAGGAGGCTCGCCAGCGCATCCCGCGCGCGCTCGGCGAAGCCAGCCGTCAGCGACCACGGGCTGGGCTGGCGGACGACGTGCAGCGGCCCCCGCTTGCGGAGCACCTCGTACGTGCTGGCCCCGTTGGCCTTGCGCTGGAAACGCACGGTCGCGGTCGCGCGGCCGACGGCGATGTCGGTCAGGGTGATGTCCGGCAGCCACGGCGGCAGGTGGGGATCGACCAGCAGCAGGTGCAGCGGGGCGTAGGGGTACAGCCCCAGCATCGCCTGGAGCATGCAGTAGACCGCCGAGGCCGACCACGCCTGAGGCGAGTTGGCCTGGGGGTACAGGGCGGGGAAGGGGTGATCCCCGTCGCGGGCGTGGCCGCTGAAGACCTCCGGGAGCCGCTGCAGGTCGAACATCGCCGCGGCTTCGAACTGGGCGCGGCAGAGTCGCTCGACGTCTTCGTGCAGTCCCCAGCGGTAGAAGCCGATCGCGAACGTGCCGTGCTCCACTGGCCAGACGGACCCGCGGTGATAGCTGTAGGGGTTGTAGCTGGGATGGTCGGCCGACAACGTGCGGATGCCCCACCCGCTGAACAGGTCGTCCCGGAAGAGCCGCTCAACGGCCGGGGGCACCAGGGCCTTGTCGGCGATCCCGGTGGCGATGCAGTGGCCCGGGTTCGAGCCGGCCGAGCGGATGGGACGGCCCTGCCCGTCGATACCCATGACGAACGTGCCGTCTTCAGCCTGCCAGAAGGCGTCGTTGAATCGCTTGCGCAGCTCCCCCGCTTCGTGGTAGAGCAGCCTGGCCTCGTCGCGGCGGCCGAACCACCAGAGCACCTCCGAGAGGTGCAGCTTGGCGACGTAGGCGAAGCCCTGTTCCTCGCAGGTGGCGATCGGCGTCGGCGCCGGCGAGCCGTCGGCGTGGACGATCGCGCCGGGGGAGTCCTTCCACGCCTGGTGGATGACGCCCTGCTGCGAGCGGGTCTGGTAGTCGTAGAAGCCGTCCCCGTTCAAGTCGCTGCAGTCGTCCAGCCACCGCAGGGCCTTGAGGGCCGGCTCGATGAAGGGCTGGACCCTTTCCCTGTCGCCGGTCCAGTGCCACAGTTCGGCGACGACCACGGCGTAGAACGCCGAAGTGGTGATCGAGCCGTAGTAACGGCGGCGCGGGTTGAAGTTCAGCATCTGCAGGGGTCCGGTGTGGGCCTCGTGGAGCATCCGCCCGGGCTGCTCGTCCCGCCAGTCGTCGCGGCGCGTCCCCTGGCGGCTTGCCAGCGCCGCGAGGGTCCCGTCCATCATGGCCGTCTGGGCCAGTCCGGACTGCCACGCCGCCGTCAGCGTGTCGCGCCCGTACAGCGCGACGTACATGGGCAGCCCGGCGGCCACCGTCCAGCCCCGTCCGTCGGAGCCGGCGTCGTCCAGGCGCATGGCGGCCAGGTCCTCGCAGGCCTGGTTCAGCGCGTTGATGACGACGGGGGCGAGTGTGGTGCTGTCGGGCGTGCTGAAGGCCGTCGCGGCCGGCCGCTCCCCCGGCGGCGGGCCGGCGCGGACGAATTCGCGGCAGGCGGCCGGCGGCTCGATCGCCTCGCCCTCCAGCAGGGGCACCAGCAGCAAGCACGCGTGCCAGCGGCCGCCGGGGGGCAGGCGGACGTCGAAGCGGATCCGCCCGTTCTCCCACCGGGGTGGGGAGTCGGCCCGGCGGATCCGCAGGGCCAGCCCCCGGTGCAGGCGGGCGGTGCCGCGGTCGCCCTGGCGGTCGCAGGTGTGTTCCGCGCGGTAGTCGAACAGCAGCTCCGCCCCGCCGGGGCCCTCCCCCCACTGCCGCGACAGCTCGCCTGTCTGGCGTCGCGGGCCGCGGGTCTCGATCTGGTCGGCGAAGTCGGCGTCGACGTCCAGTTCGAGGGTGAACGCCGTCGGCTCGGTCGAGAAGTTCGTCAGGTCCACATCCTCGTGGACGCCCCCGCCGACGGAACGGGACAGCCGCAGTTCGAGCGTCTGCTCCGAGACGGGGCGCATCTGCCCGCTGCCCTCGTCAGGCGCGCCGGCCTCGGCGCCGGGCGGCACGAGGATGTAGTACCCCATCCACGTGTGCTGCAGGACGTTCGAGAGCACCACAGGCTCGGGGGCCCCGCCGTTGAACCGCCAGCGGTACCGCGAGATCATCCGCGTCTGGTGGACGAACAGGCCATGATCGGCCCCCCCGTCGACGAACCCGTCGCTTCCGGTGGCCAGCACGGTGCGTCCCTGGCTGACGAAACCGGTGTTCGGCCGTGGACGGATGCGCACAAGCGTCCGGTTCGCACCCACGATCCCTCCTTCCCGTCGGCCGCAGGCGCACTTCCGGACCAATTCTAACCGAACGGCCCGGGCATGCCCACGCCGGGGGCTCAGGGGCCCCCCGGCAGGCCGCGGGCGAGCACGTAGCCGGTCAGCCAGCCGATGAAGATGGCCCAGGTGAAGCTCATCAGGGAACCGACGAGGATGTACTCCACCTGGCGGCGTTCGCCGGGCCGTGCGATGTCGCCGAAGCGGAAGACGCTCTTGGCGGCGACGACGAACCCGACGGCCGTCATGTTGCCGGTGACCACCAGCAGGTAGACCAGCGCCCGCTCCAACTGCCCCACCACCACGTGAACGTCCGGCGGGGTCGCCGCCGGATCCTCGCCCTGCCCCAGGCGGACGGCGAAGGGGTCGGTCAGCATCCCGATGAGCACCTTGCCGACCTGCACGCTGACGATCAGGCCGGTCACCGCGACCGCCAGCCGCAGGATCCCGGGGCCCGCCAGGGCCGGCCAGAGGGGCGTCCCGACGCCGCGCCGGACCAGCCATGCGGCCATCGCCGCCAGCACAAGAACGTGCAGGCCCTGGTCGACGGCGAAAATCGTCACCCGGACCCTGGCGGTCAGGGCCCCCGCCAACTGCCGGCGGCCGGCCAGCCGCTCCTTCAGGCTGTCCTGCAAACCGTGCGCTGCGGCCAGCAGGACCGCCGCCGGCCACAGCCGCAGCAGGCCCAGCGCCGCGTACGCCGCGGCGCCATGGAGAGCCGCGTGCTCCAGCAGCGCGGCGGCCTTCCGCTCGTGCTTGGCCTTGGCCAGGGCGTCGGTCTGGAGGACGAAGTCGCCGACCACCTGGGCGAACAGCAGCAGGACGAAGAAGGATGTCCAGTCGTCGGCCATTTATAACCTCCAGAGGTTATATTTGTGATCTATAACCTCAGGAGGTTATATTATCCCGTTATAACCTGAAGAGGCTATCTCTGGCGGCCGCGGCCCTTGCAGGGCCGGCCTTCGCTCCATCCGCGCCAGCCTCAGTCCGCCCAGTCTGACTCGAACAACGTGATCGCCCCCTCCACCGCACCCCAGGCGGCGGCACGGAGATGCTTGGAGACCCCCGCCTGTGTAATCCCGCTGGGCCACTTCGCGCTGATGGTCTCCTGACTCCAGCCGCGGACGGCCCCGGCCACCGCCATGGCGCGCGGGGCGGTCCAGACGCTCCGCATCACCGCATCCAGCAGTTGAGCGGCGGCATCCCAGCCGCCCTCGCGCGACGCCAGCGACGTTCGGACCCGCATCCAGGGCGCCTCCTTCACCTTGGCCTGCCCCATGGCTTCCAAGGCACGGCCGGACAGGTGGAACGCCTCCCCGTCGGCCTGGGAGACGCGGTCGAAGGGGGCATCGCTCATCGTGCCGATGCCGATGGCCAGCCGCGTGTCCATGCCGTCGTCGAAGCCGATCAGGGCTGCCCGGATGAACACCGCCAGACGCAGCGCCAGGGGCGGGGCCGACAGGAGGATCTGCCAGCTGTCGCCGCTGAAGACGTCGATGTCCGCCGCCATCGCCTCCGGCCAGCAGTGGCGGATCTCGGCGGCGATGCCCTTGAGCCGATCGACCAGCGCCGCACGGCCGTCCGGGGGCAGTTGGCTGGACCCCACGATGTCGCCGGTCAGCACGGCCACCAGTTTCCCACCGTCGCCCGACCTGGATTGGCGGTTGCCCATGACCGGTGTCTGTACCAGATGGGCATCGCCCCGTCAACGGCCCACCATCAGGGGGGGAGGGAGCGGCGGAGTGTTGACTTGGCCGGACGGCGGGATATGCTTCGCGGCTTATGCACGCCGACGCCGACGATATCCGGCCGCCGTCGCTGCAGGGCCCACCGGTCCAGCGCGAGCCGTTCTGGCGGACGATCTACCAGTACGTCCGCCCCCACCGCCGGCAACTGCTGATCTCCGCCCTCTGCGCGATGGTCGTCGGCGCCGTCGCCGCCCTCCAGCCGCTGACGATCAAGTGGATGATCGACGACGGGGTCCTGCTCAAGGGGCCCGACGGCCAACTGGCCCCCCTGCCCGAGCGGATGCGGCACGCGGTGGCCGTGGTGGGGTTCTTCGTGCTGCTGTGCGCGGCCCGCCTGACGTTCGGCGTGTACGGGCACCGGCGGCTGGTGACCGGTGTCGAACAGTTCCTCTGCGACCTGCGCGGCGGATTCTTCCGCCACGTGCAGCAGTTGTGCTTCCGCTTCCACGACCAGGTCTCCAGCGGCGAACTGTTCAACTATATCATGGGCTCCCCCGTGCAGTCGCTCAAGACCTTCCTCCACCAGGGCGCGCTGGTCATCCCCATCCAGGCCGTCTCCTGGTGCGTGGCGCTGGTGGCCCTGGGGAGTTTCAACCTCCCCATGACCGCCATCACCGTCGCCACCGTGGCCGGCGTCGTCTGGGCGAACGGCCGCTCCCGCCGCGTCATCCAGGAGATGTCGGCCGGTTTCATGGAAACCGAGTCGCAGGTCAGCAAGTACGTCGCCGACATGCTTCGCGGCTGCCGCGCGATCAAGGTCTACGCCATGGAGGACAACGTCAGCCACTCCTTCCAGGGCCAGATTCACCGCATCCGCGACACGGGCGTCCAACTGGGCTTCCGCCGCCACTTCGAGTTCGCCAAGATGGAGGGGGTCCACTACCTCGGCATGTCGGCGGTGTTCCTGACGGGGATCTGGTTCTGCCTCTACGGGGGCATGGAAGTGGGCACGTTCCTGGCGTTCAACGCCAGCCTGGGGCTGCTGATGGCGCCGCTGATGAACCTGATGGAGCTCAACCTCGTCCGCGCCAACGCCGAGGCCGGCCTGAGCCGCATCAACCGGATCCTCCGCCTGGAGAAGAGCACGCCGGAACTGCCCGCCGAGTCGCGCGCCGCCGTCGACCTCCAGGCCCGCCAGGCGCGGGAGCGGGGCCTGCCGTGCGTGGAGTTCGACAACGTCACCTTCGCCTACGACCCGGGCCGCCCCGTGCTGCACACCATCGCCTGCCGCATTCCGGACGGCCAGAGCGTGGCGCTGGTCGGGCCCAGCGGGTCGGGCAAAACGAGCTTCGCCTCGCTGATGCTGCGGCTGTACGACCCCACCAGCGGGATCATCCGCCTCAACGGCGCGGACCTGGCCACCTACTCGCTCCAGAAGCTTCGCGCCGCGTTCGGCGTGGTGCCGCAGGACCCCTACATCTTCCAGGCGACGATCCGCGACAACATCCGCGTGACCCGCCCGGACGCGACCGAGGCGGAGATCCGCCGCGCCATGGACCTGGCCTATGCCAGCGAGTTCATCGACGAACTGCCTGACGGGCTGGACACCGTCGTCGGCGAGGGCGGCTCGAACCTCTCCGGCGGCCAGCGCCAGCGCCTCGCCATCGCCCGGGCCATCCTCACCGGGGCCGACTACTTTATCTTCGACGAGGCCACCAGCGCCCTGGACAACAACTCCGAACGCCGCATCCAGCAGGCCATGGAAGCCCTCATGGACGGGCGCACCAGCTTCGTCATCGCCCACCGCCTCACCACCATCCGCAACGTCAAACGCATCCTCGTCTTCAACGAAGGCCGCATCGTCCAGGACGGCACCTACGCCGAGCTCTCCCAGACCGACGGCCTGTTCCGCGACATGCTCGCCAGCGCCGCGTTCGTGCGGTTCGAATGACGCCGTCTCACCGGTACGTATCGACCAGCGACCGCACGCGAAGCCGGCTGCGCAGGGCCTCGAGCGTCATCGGCTCGGCGGGCTCGATGAGGATCTCGCGCGGCTCGTCGGGGGCGAGGTGGAAGAAATTGTCCGACAGCCTCGCGTCGGCGTCGGCCAGTTCCAGCCACGCCCACAGCGCCGGCGCCTCGGCCGTCAGGCGGACGCGGAAGGCCCCCGGGGCATCCTCCCGCACGTCGGCGGCGATCCCGGGGTCCGGGAGGTTCATCTGCTTGGGCCGCGCGAAGACGGCGAGGTTTCTCGAAACGACGTCGCCGGCGCCGTCGGTGAGCTTCAGCCAGACCAGCAGGCCCGCCGGGCCGTGCTCGCCGAGCCGGTCGGCGAGCTGGAGCGTGTGGACGCACCGGTTCCCGCCGGCGGGAATGTCTGCCGCGAACGCGCCCTCGTCGAGGCGCCGGCCGGCGACGGTCGTGAGCGTCCAGGCGACCTGGCCGCGGCCGGGCTCGAGCCGGTCGCTGGTGAGGTGGATCTCCACGGTGCCGGCGGCGGGATCCTCCACGGCCGACAGCAGGACCGGCGCGAAGAAGCGGCGGGCCATGTGGTGCAGCGCCTTCCAGCGGCCGTGGTAGTCCACCGAGGACCAACTCGCCACCGGCCAGGTGTCGTTGATCTGCCAGTACAGCGTCCCCATGCCCCGCGGCATGCTCCGCCGCCAGTGCTCGACGGCGTAGGTGATGGCCATGCCCTGCTGGATCTGGCTGAGCCACAGCAGGTCGTCGAAGCGGCCGGGCAGGCGGAACCAGTCGAGCATGTAGTGGAGGATCAGGGAGTTCCCGCTGCGGCTGCGCTGGTGGTGCTCCATGATCGGGGCGGTGACGTTGCGGTCTTCGGGGAGCGTATAGCCGCGGACGGTCCTGGGCTCGGGAAAGGCCTGGAAGCCGAACTCACTGTTGAAGCGGTGCTCGCACGTGCGGTACCACTCGAAGGGCTCGCGGCGGTGCCAGACGGCCCACAGGTGGGCGTCGCCGCGCGTGGGGTCGTTGACGTCGGCGCGGTTGGACCCGGGGGTATGCGGGCTGCTGGGCCAGTAGTCGCGCTGGGGGTCGAGCTCGGCCACGACGGACGGCAGCAGGTCGTCGAAGATTCGCCCGTAGTCGGCCCAGCTCATGTAGTGGGCCTTCCACTCCTCGCTGACGTTGCACTGCTCGACCTCGTTGTTGCCGCACCACAGGGCGATGCAGGCGTGGTGGCGGATGCGGCGGACGTTGTCGATCGCCTCAGCGCGGACGTCGTCGAGGAAACCCGGCTGGTTGGTCGGGTAGGCCGAGCAGGCGAACATGAAGTCCTGCCAGATGCACAGGCCCAACTCGTCGCACAGGTCGTAGAAGACGTCCGGCTCGTAGATCCCCCCGCCCCATACGCGGATCATGTTCATGTTGGCCGCGGCGCAGGAGGCCAGCAGGTCGCGGTAACGTTCGGCGGTCAGTCGCGTGGGGAACTGGTCGGCGGGGACCCAGTTGCCGCCCTTGGCGAAGAAGGGCACGCCGTTGGCGACGAACTGGAACGATTCACCCCAGGCGTCGGCGTGGCGGTCGAGGCGGAGCGTCCGCAGGCCGATGCGTTTCGTGTCACAGTCCAGCGCCTGCCCGCCGGCGTCGAGCAGGCAGACCTCCACCTGGTAGAGCGGCTGTTCGCCCATCCCGGCCGGCCACCACAGCCGCGGGTTGGTGACGGTCAGGCGGACCGAGCCCTTTCCGTCCCACAGGCCGACGCGGCCTTCGGCGACGGGCGTGCCGTCCAGCGTCAGGACCACCTCGGCCGCCAGGGCCGCGGCGGGGTCGGCGACCTCGGCCTCGACGGCGACGTCCAGGTCGACAGCCCCCGGCCGATGCTCCTGG
>JAAYZK010000196.1 GCA_012514895.1 Planctomycetota bacterium
AATCGTCGCCGATGGCCAGCCAGAAGCTCCCCGTCGGCTTGAGCGCCCGGACCAAGGCGGCACCCCACTGGCGCGTCCAGTCGAGGTACTCGTTCGCCGCCATCTGGTCGTCGTAGACGTCATACTTGTAGCCGATGTTGAACGGGGGATCGGCAAAGGCGAGATCGACCGATCCCTCGGCGATGGACCGCATCCCCACAACACAGTCTGTGTTGTAGACCCGGTTCATCTCCAAAGGCCTGAGAGACATGACAATAGACTCTCCAAGAGGACGTTATGGCAGTTGAAGATAGCGTTCAGGCCCAATCATGTCAACTGGGTCGGCAAGGGTCCAGGAAAGTTCCTCCCCCCGTGGCGTCTGGGCCCGCGGCCGAACAGCGCCTTCTCTCGATGCTGACAAGCCCTCCCGCCCGCGTTACAATTCTCCGCCATGGAAAACCCCAACCCACACCGGTACTACGAATCCCCCCTCCAGGGCCGGTATGCCTCCGAGGCGATGCGGGAGCTGTTCGGCGATCGGCGGCGTTTCAGCACCTGGCGGCGGATCTGGCTGGCGCTGGCGACGGCGCAGAAGCAACTGGGGCTGGCGATCACCGACGAGCAGCTCAACGCGATGGCGGCCCACCTGGACGACATCGATTTCGGCGCGGCCGCCCGGTACGAAGAGCGGTTCCGCCACGACGTGATGGCCCACATCCACGCCTTCGGCGACGCCGCCCCGGCCGCACGAGGCATCATCCACCTGGGGCGACCAGCCAGTTCGTCAACTGCAACTACGACCTGCTGACGATGCGGGAGGGGCTGGACCTCCTGCTGGGCTACCTGGCCGTCATCATCGACCGCCTGGCGGCGTTCGCCTCGGCGCACCGCGACGTGGCGACGCTGGGCTTCACGCACTACCAGCCGGCCCAGTTGACCACCGTGGGCAAGCGGGCGGCCCTGTGGTGCTACGAGTTCGTGATGGACCTGGAAGAGCTCGAACACCGCCGCGCATCCCTCCGCCTGAGGGGCGCCAAGGGCACCACCGGAACGCAGGCGTCGTTCCTGGCGCTCTTCGACGGCGACCATGCCAAGGTCAAGGCTCTCGACCGCGAGGTCGCCCGCCAGCTGGGGCTGGAAAAGACCTACACCATCACCGGCCAGACCTACAGCCGCAAGGTCGATGCGATGGTCCTGGCGTCGCTGGCCGGCGTCGGCGCGACGGTGCACAAGCTGTGCAACGACCTGCGGCTGCTGGCCAACCTCAAGGAGGTCGAGGAGCCCTTCGCCGCCGGGCAGGTCGGCTCGTCGGCGATGGCCTACAAGCGCAACCCGATGCGCTGCGAGCGCGCCACGGGCCTGGCCCGCTGGCTGATGGACGTGTCGGTCAGCCCGCTGCACACCGCCGCCGAGCAGTGGTTCGAGCGGACGCTGGACGACTCGTCCAACAAGCGGATGGCGATCCCTGAGGCGTTCCTGACGGCCGACGCGATCCTGCGGATCGTGATGAACGTCGTCGATGGGCTGGTGGTGTACCCCCGGACGATCGCCGCCCACGTGGCGGCCGAGCTGCCGTTCATGGCGACCGAGAACGTCCTGATGGCCGCCGTCAAGGCCGGCGGGGACCGCCAGGCGCTTCACGAGCGCATCCGCGAGCACAGCCTGGCCGCCGCCGCCGCGGTCAAGCAGGAGGGGCGGCCCAACGACCTGATCGGACGGCTCACCGGCGACGAGGCCTTCGCCGCCGTGGACGTCGAGGCGCTGCTGGACCCCGGGGCCTTCATCGGCCGCGCGCCCCAGCAGGTGGACGAGTTCATCGAGGCCCACGTCGAGCCCATCCGCAAGCGGTACGCCCACCGGCTGGGCCAGAAAGCCGAGCTGAAGGTGTAGGCCCCATGCGATTCCGCCCCTGCATCGACCTGCGCGGCGGGCGCGTCGTCCAGATCGTCGGCGGCACGCTCCGCGACGGGGACGACGGCGCGGCCGTCACGAACTTCCAGACCGACCGGCCGGCGGCCGAGTACGCGCGGCTGTACCGCCAGGACGACCTGCGCGGGGGGCACGTGATCGCCCTGGGGCCGGGCAACGACCATGCCGCCCGCGCCGCCCTGGCCGCCTGGCCCGGCGGGCTGCAGTACGGCGGGGGCGTCACCGCCGACAACGCCCCGGCGTGGCTGGAGGCCGGGGCCAGCCACGTGATCGTCACGTCCTGGGTCTTCCGCGACGGCCGCCTCGACACCGGCCGCCTCGACGCCCTCGTCGACGCCGTCGGGGCCCGGCGGCTCGTGCTCGACCTGAGCTGCCGCCGCCGCGCCGGGGCGTTCTGGGTCGTCATCGACCGCTGGCAGACCTTCACCGACGTCGCCGTCTCCGCCGGGACGCTCGGGCGCCTGGCGGACCGCTGTGACGAGTTCCTCGTGCACGGCGTGGACGTGGAAGGCCGGCGGGCGGGCATCGACGCCGACCTCGTCGCCCTGCTGGCCGACGCGGCGCCCCTGCCGGTCACCTACGCCGGCGGCGCCCGGTCGATCGCCGACCTCGACCGCGTCAACGAACTGGGAGGCGGCCGCGTCGACCTGACCCTCGGCAGTGCCCTGGACATCTTCGGCGGGGATGTGCCCTACCACGACGTCGTCGCCTGGCACCGGGCGCACGCCTGAACCGGCCGGCGCCCTCACGCCACGCGACGGCCCCCCCAGACGGCGCCGGCGGCGTCGACGACGGCGGGGTCGAAGACGGTGCCGGCCTGGCGGCGCAGCTCGGCCAGGGCCTGCGGTGCGGTGCGGGCGGGGCTGTAGGGCCGGTCGGACATCATGCTGGCCAGGGCGTCGGCGGCGGTCAGCACGGCCGTGGCCGGGGGGGCGAGGGGATCGGCGCCGCTGTCGGCGCGCCGGTGGTGGCCGGCGACCATCCGCACGACGGAGTGCGGCGCCCCCAGGTCGGCGGCGATGGACGCCCCGATCGCCGCGTGGCGGCTCATGACGGCGCGCTCGTCGTCGGCCAGGGCGGCCGGCTTGGCGAGGATCCACTCGGGAATGCGGCACTTGCCGATGTCGTGGAACAGGGCCGCGCGGCCCAGCAGGTCGAGCGTCGCCTCCGGCAGGGCCAGGTAGGCCCCCAGGCGCAGGACCGCGGTCCGCACCGCCCAGCAGTGGTCGGTCACGTGGCGGCGCTGGGTCGGGCCCAGGTACGGCCAGCACCGCCGCAGAAAGGCCCGCCGGCGGGCCGCCAGGGTCCCAACGTCCTGGCGGATGGCCAGGGCGACGGCTTGGTGGATCGCCGCGGCCGTCGCGTCGGCGGACAGGGGGGCATCGCTGCCGCACGCCGGGCGGCGCGCGGACTCCTCAACAAGATGGCAGGTGGCAGACGGAAACACCGGGTGAGCATCCTCCAGGTCCAACGACACCAGTCCTGGTCGGCGCCCGGCGGTGGCCCGCCCGACGCCCCTCCTCCGCCGCGGCGGTCCCCGACGCCCGGCAACACTCGTAAGACTCTGTGTCGGTCGAATGGGGCCCCTTCTACACCAAACTTCGTATGGATCTGTATCGGCGGCCCGCGGGCCCCCCGGCCCCGGCGGCAGCATCCGCGCCGCCCGTCCAGGCGGCACAGACGGACCGTCGAGCCTACTGCGCCGGCAGCCGCCGCGCGTGGCGGGCGTGAACGGCCGCCTGGAGCACGACGGCGGCGGCGACGAGGGCGGCGGCGCCCCAGAACGGGACCGCCAGGCTCGTCGCGTCGGCGACCCGGCCGCCGGCGAAGGGGCCGATGATGGCCGTCAGGCCGACCACCGCTTCGTTGACGGCGACGTAGGAGGCGCTCTTGGAGGGGTGCACCAGGGCGTGGAAGACGAAGTAGAAGCAGAACCCCGACGAGTAGATGCCGAAGCAGACCGCCGCGGCGTAGTACGACGCCAGGCCGTCGGCCGTCGCGAACAGCGCCAGGCCCGCCAGGCCGAAGAGGGCGAACGCGAGGACCCCCCGCGGCCGGTACATCCACCAGCGGCTGGGCAGCAGCACCAGGGCCGTCAGCGAGTGCGCCAGGGCCAGCGCGGCGAGGATCATCCCCAGGTGGGTCTTGGAGACCCCGTCGATCCGCGTGGCCGTCGGCAGCAGGGCGCGGATGGTGGCGATCGCGACGAACCCCGCCCCGCAGCCCACCCATGCCAGCCAGATCAGGTCGGGCTGTCCCCTGTAACGGTCGGCCGGGGCGTCGCGTTCGCAGTCCACGACCAGGGCGCCCGAAGCGGGGCAGCCGCTTCGGGCGGCGGCGGGCGCCTCGGCCGGGCGCTCGCCGGCGCGGCGGAGCAGGGCGATCCCGGCGGCCGTCGCAACGCCCACGGCGACGTTGATCCCGTAGGCCGCCTGCCAGCCCCACAGGGCCCACAGCCACGCGCCGAGGGATGGCCCGGCGGCCAGCCCCAGGCTCCACGAGGCCGTGTACAGCGCCGTCGGGCGCACGATCCCCGACTCCCCGCCGGCGCTCGCCTGTTTCATGAACACCTGGAAGGGCACGAAGAACAGGGCCACCGCGACCGCCTGCAGCATCAGCAGCCACCACATGTGGCCGATGCCCGGAACCAGGATGAACCCGCCGGCGACGGCCGTGACGCTCAAGGACCCGACGATCACCATCCCCACGGCATTGCGTTCGGTCAGGATGCAGCCGATCAGGCGGCAGACGACCATGTACGTCGCGGCCCACAGCGTCAGCAGCCACGTCACGTCCCCGGCCGTCGCGCCGGGCTCGGCGGCCCGCCGGGCGGTGCAGACGTACCACGCGCAGCCCAGCGCCATGTCGATCAGCAGCGGGAACAGGTAGATCAGCAGTCTGGCCATACGCGCTGTCGGTCAGAGGACCTCGAGCTCATCCTTGCTCGGCAGTGCCGGGAACGGGGCCGTCGGGAGCGTCTGGTACCAGTAGGCGACCGAAGCGATGTCGTCCTGGAGCGGCAGGTAGCGCCCCCCGCTCCGCCAGCCCAGTGCCTGGATCGTGACGCGGAGATCGTGCTGGAAGCGGATCGGGTCGGCGATGTGCCAGCGGTAGAGGCCGAACCGCTGCTGGGAGCGGTAGACCCCGTCGGGGCGGATCACCACCGGCATCCCGGCGTAGGGGGTGGTGAACTCCTGGTACTGGTGGGTCTGGCGGTTCTCGAAGTTGTACGACCCGCAGAAGTAGTCCTCGGTGCCGGTGCCGCAGATCGTGGGGAACTCCCCGTCGCCGTCCAGGTAGAACTTGATTTCGCCCTCGCCCCACCAGCCGGCGTTGTTGACGCCCCAGCTCATGGCGGTGCCGACGTAGTGGCCCTGGCCGGCCACGCCGTCCAGGAGGGTGTAGACCTCCCCATAGGGCAGCGGGTTGACCCGTCGGAACTGCGCGTGGAAGTACGCCGCGTCGTCGGGCACGTCGGTGAGGGTGTAGTTGACCTGGTAGTACAGGGTCATGGCCTCGTCGGCGATGTTGGTCATGGTCATGCGGCAGCGTCGGCGGAAGGGCATCTCCCAGTAGCAGTTGAACGCGCTGCCGGGATTGACGCAGACCGCCAGCGACGACAGCGGGGCGAACACGCCCCAGCCCATGGCGAAGAAGTCGCCCACGGGGCACTCGACGGACGGCGTGGGGCTGTCGTCCCACCAGATCCGCAGGATGCTGAACCGCCAGGGACCCGTCGGCGTCATCCAGATCTGCTGGAGGGCTCCGGGTCCGGCGATGTCGGCCATCGTGAACGTCGCTCCGGCCTCGATCCGCACCGACGGGGAGATCTTCCAGCCCCGCCCCAGGTCGCGGGCGCAGCGGGCGCCCGTGCCCTCGGTGGCCATGCCGCCGGCACCCTTTTCGCCCGTGAAGTTCTCCGGGCTGATCGACCGGGTCTTCGCGTCCGACAGGCGGCTCAGGGTGCCCAGGTGCATGCCCAGGCCGTTGAAACGTGCCATGGTTGTTCTCCGCCGCAGGCGCTCACGCTTCCTTGAAGGTCACGGTGTTCTGGCCGTCCGCCAGGGCGTGCTCGGTCCCGTCGGGGGCGACCAGCGTGCCGGTGACGCCCGCCGGCAGGGTGATCGTGTAACGGACGGCGCCGCCGTCCCGGTGGAAGGCGGCGGCGATGGTCCCGCGGACCGTCGGCATCGAGCCCCGCGCCCACGGCAGGCCCAGGGTGCGGGGCGCGACCCGCACGCGGGCGAAGCCCGGCTCGGCCGGCGTGATGCCCAGCAGGCTGGTCAGCAGGTCGCACATGATCCACGCGCCCCACGCGTGGCAGTCGCTGCGGCTGTCGGGCCCCCACTCGAACCACGTCGAGGCGTGCAGGTCGAGCTGCTCGGTCCAGAGGTGCCGGCGGAGCCGGTAAGCGTCTTCCCAGCGGCCGAGCTTCTCGTAGGCGCGGAAGGTGTAGTAGCTGTAGTAGATCGTCGTCCGCCGCAGGTCCCGGCGGGTCTCGATGCGGCGCATCAGCGCCCGGGCCTTCGAGCCGGTGACGACGTCGTAGAGGATCGCCAGCAGGCTGGGATGCTCGGCCAGGACGGTGCCGTCCCGCTCGTCGGCGAACAGGCCCTCGGCCGCGTTGTAGTAGGCCTTGCGGACCGCCGCGGCCACCCGCTGGGCCTTGCGGCGGTAGAACGACTCGCGCCTGGTTTCGCCGATCGCCCCGGCCAGGCGGGCGGCGGCCCGCAGGGCGCCCACGCGGCGCATGTTCAGCTCGCCCATCGACCCGCACCAGCGCGGCACGCGCGGGTAGCTCCAGTCGGTGAACACCCAGTAGGGCACATCCTCGCAGACATCATCGACGGCGAACCGGTCGAACCACTTCAGGATGCCCTCGACGCAGTCGTACAGCTCCCGCACGAACTCCACCTCCCCGCTGTAGCGGTAGAAGTCCTCCAGGAAGTGGATCCAGACCAGCGAGAACTGCGGGATGACCTGCAGACGCGCGGGATTCGAGGGCGTGCGGCTGCGGGTGATCCCGTCGGACCGCCGCGTGTCGGCCCACTGGCGGATCGCCTGGCGGGCCAGGCGGAAGTCGCCGGCCACCATGTAGCTGATCAGCGCCTGCAGGCGCGTGTCGCCGATGTACTGGAGCTGCTCGTAGAACGGGCAGTCCTCGTAGTGCTCGTGGGCGCACAGCCGCGCGGTCCACCAACTGATGTCCCACAGCGGCTTGTGCAGCGGGTCGGGCGACTCGAACGTGGCGGCCTGGCGGAACGGGTAGGCCGTGAAGTCGACCGCCAGCTTCTTCAGCGTCGCCGGCCCGTCGGGGTGGTGGACGGCGATGCGGAGGAA
>JAAYZK010000197.1 GCA_012514895.1 Planctomycetota bacterium
AACGCCTCGAGCAGCCCCGCCAGTACGAGCTGGTCGTGCCCCTGCCCACCAGACGGTAGACGGAGAAGAACGATGCGAGCGATGCAGACAGACCGCGGCAGTGCGTTCATCCTGGTCGTCGGCATGATGGTGGCGTTGGCGATGATCGGGACCGTGTTCTTCATGATCACGCGCAGCGACACGAAGGAATCCGTCGGCGCCTCCGAGGCCGCCGCGATGCACGGCGTCGCCCAGGCCCAGGTCGAGCGGATCGCCACCATGCTCCTGGAAGACCTGCACATCGGCCCCGATGGGCCGTACAGCGGTTCGAATGAGCCGCGCGCCTTCATGGACTACGCCAGCCCGCACCCCGACAAGGACACAGATCTTGACGACGTGCATCTGGCCAGTACGGAAGTGGCCTGGGCCGACGGAGGAGACCTGGATGGAACCGGAGTACCCTACCCGATCAAGGGACGCTGGCCGCAGATTTCCAACGTGGCCGGTTATACGCACGAGCGCACGGGCGTCTGGCTGAAGAATGTCGATCCGGCCTGGCCCTATGTCGTTGTCGGCGACAACTGGGCGGATACCAACAACCCGTTGCTGCGGGCCCTGGTCGAGACCAACAACGACAGCGATCGGGCCCCCGACGCCATCCCCTACGTCGATACGGACGGCGACGGCCTGAATGACGCCATCCTCTACCCCACGGGCGTCTTCGACCGCAACGGCGAGCAGTACTACGCCGCGATCCGCCTGGTCGACTTGAGCGCCATGATCAACGTCAACACGGCCTGGTTCCAGTCTCCCGACGTGCCCCAGAATCCGGACACCTGGCCCGACCTGACCGCGATGCACCTGCAGGGCATCGGCCTTTCCGGGGTGCGCGCCGCCTTTGCCAACGCGTTGCCGGCGAACTCCATCCATGCCGAGCGCTGCGACGCCCCTGTGCGTTCGGTCTTCATGGACCAGGCGGCGGGCAGGCCGGAGAACCCCGAGCAGGTCGGCGCCGGCTACCGGCTCTATGGATGGGCGGATGAGTTCGCGTGCCGTTGGCGCCAGGATGCCGAGGGCGCCGCCAGTCGGCTGGAGAGGGCGATCGGCGTTGACAGCAAGGAGTGGCGGTGGCATTCGCGGTTTCTTACCACCGCTTCGGCGAGCCGCGACCTCTCGCGCCCGGGCGACAATGGCGGCAACGCCTTCTGGAGTGCGCCGAAGTACAAGGTGGATCTGAACCTGCCGCTTGACACCAACGAACGGAAGCTGGAGGCCTTCGACCTCTACCGCCGAGCGTTCTATCACGTCCTGCCGGATCTCCCGGACGACGTGCGAAGGGTCACGGCGGGGCAACTGGCTGTCAATCTCGTCGATTACCTCGACGCCGATAGTGTCCCCAGCTACGTTCCGTCCTCCCGCACGGGCACGCCCACCGGCCTGTTCGGCGTGGAGATCCAGCCCTTCCTGACGATGGCGTGGGTCAAGATCAACCGAGACGGCGACGGGTCCACCAACGATGGGACGGATGTCAACGATCACTGTCAAGTCGCGCTGGTGCTCCACAATCCGTATTCGCGGGACATCGAGGTGACCAATGACTGGACCGTCGGCGACTCTATCGCGACTGTGAACCTGAGCCCCGGGACGATCCAGCCCGGGCAATGGTACGTCATCTGGGCGTCGTCGGACCCGTCCACGCCGGTTCAGTTTGCCGGCGGGATGACGGCGACGGATGCTTCGGCGTTGATGGACCTCCGCGCGAAGGACCTCGATGAAGCCCTCACGGTCAGGCGCCCGGCGGAGGATCTTACGGGTCTCAACCCGGCGGCCCGCGCCGCGGTAGCGACGATCGAATGGAGCACGTTCGGTCTTGAACACGACGACGACTCGGCATCGACGCCGCGCTACTGGCGCCTGTCGCGCGATGACAGGGCGGGCCGCCACCACGTGGCGCTGGAGGCCTACTGCATCGAGGATACGACCTCCGGCGTGACGTGGGACTACACCACCACGCCGATCCCCGCGGCGCTGAACGACCCCACGATCATCCATGATGCTGCGCAGATGGACCTGCCCAACGCGCCTGCGAAGGTGGCCGCGGAGAGGCTTCCGCCCGTGCCCGTGTTTGTTCGTGGCGACAGTGGCCGGGCGGCCAGAATGGTCAGCGCCGGCGAACTGTCGCGGCTGCTCGTCGTCGGCCCCGGGGCTTACAGTCCCGTCGACCAGCAACTGAGCAGCATCGATTCGCCGCGTCCGATCGACTACAACCGGTTTCCCCTTGGAGTGTCGGCCAATGTGTCGCCGAACTACGCTGTGGGAAGGTTGGATAGTTGGGCCTTCCGCGATGTGGCCGATCCCTACCCGGATGTGCCCAGTCTCTGTCTGGCTGCCGACTACTTCACGACGGACAGCCCGTTCGGCGACTACGATACGACGGGGTCGCCGGTCAAGCCCGCCGACAACGACGCCGACGGGATCGGCTTCCCGGGGGCGATGGACGTCTCCAGAGGAACGTGGCTGAACGCCGCTGACGTGACGGATGAGATGCGCAACCGCGAAAGCGTCGTCCATGGGCGGCTCAACATCAACACGGCCACGCTGGACGCCCTCACTGCTCTGCCGCTTCTGGAGGAGGACGGGACAGACGCCCATGGAAATTGGCGCCTGCAGTTGGCTGCCGACCTGATTGCCTATCGCGACGGACTGTCCGCTATCGTGGATGGAGGCTTCCTCTACAACAACTACGAGTTCAACGGCAGTGCGACAGATCCCCGCGACCTTCCGGCGGACCTGAGGACGGTTCAGGAATGGCGCGGGGCGGGGGGGGTGCCGCCGAATCCGACAGTCCCCAACGGGTTCCCGGCTTTGCGGACCGATCTGGGTTTTGCCTCGGCCGGCGAGCCGGCGGTGATGCTGCGTCTCCGCTACGGGGGAACCCCTCTCGAACGAGGCTACGAGGTTGACGTACTCAACGGCAGCGGCTACCTTCTGGGCGCCAATGGCGGCGACGATGGGTATGCCCGGGCCCTTCTGTGGGAACCGGCGATGTCTCCGGACCGGTGCGACTTGACCAAGTACGAACGCCGCTTCACGTACATGGCCAACCTCCTGGCGGTCAACAGCGACACCTACTGCGCCTATATCTGGGTCCAGCTCGGTCCCCAGCTCAACCCCGCCACCTCCCGGCGCTACATGGCCATCCTCGACCGCTCCAACTGCTTCCGCACCACCGACCGCCCGCTCATCCGGGCGTTCATGGAGGTGAAGTAGAACGGCAGGCTGGAGACAAGCGGCGATCCGCCTCCGCCAACGCTTCGGCCGACAAGCGGCAACGGCGGCGCCCGGAACATCGCGCGAG
>JAAYZK010000198.1 GCA_012514895.1 Planctomycetota bacterium
AAGCCGGCAATGTCGCCCTCGGCCAGGACCGTGCCCTCGGCGTCGACCAGTTCCAGGCTCACCGCCCCGTCGGCCGCCAGGCTCAGCAGTTCGCCGGCCTGCAGGTCGATCGCGTAGCAGTCGGCCGTGCCCCCGCCGCCGAGGCCCGCGTAGGCCAGTTCGGCCATGACATACCCGCTCTGTTCCCGCTCGACCGCGGCCGAGGGGGCCACCGTCAGTTCCACGATGCCGTCGGCAGCCAACGCGGCCAGCAGCGCCGCCGGGATCGTCACCTGCGCCGTCACCGCGGCGAAGCTCAGGCCGTCGTTGACGAATACGTCGCCCAGGACCACACCCTCGGCGGCGAGCGTCAGATACTCATCCGCTCCGTCCAGGTCGGCCTTGGCGGTGATCGTGACCACCCCGTCGCCGCCGGGGGCGAACGTGTCGGTCATGCCGAGGTCGTACACGTTCGGCGCAGCGACGGCGCCGAAGACCATCGAGCTGCCGTTGTACACCGCGCCGCCGCCGCCCATCCCGTCGGCTGTGCCCTTGATGACGGCCTGGAGCGGCCCCGGGCCGTTGTCGCCGAAGATGGACTGGAACTGCAGCACCTGGGCATCCGCGGCCACGTTGTTGGTCCCGCCGCCCTCGGATTCCTGCTCCACCACTGCCGGCACAAGCACCGCCAGGGGGCACTCCTCCATCAGCGGCGCGGGTGCCGCAGCACGGGCGGCCGCCAGAGCGGCGCTGAGCAACAGACGGGGCTCAAGGGTCTCGACGATGACGGCATCTTCGACGTGACGGACTCGATGGTCGCACATATTTCTTCTCCATCTCCTCCAACCTACCCATCTTCACCACCAACAGGGAATATACGTTTCGCGCAGACTTCAGGCGCCATTGTGTCAGGAAAGGAGCGGGAGGGGCGTAATCAAGTCCTTTGGTACAAGGGAGATACTAGCTGATTGTCTTATCGCCGGATTCTGGGGGCGTGGCGGCCTGGGCGTCCCCGGCGGCACGGGCGTCGTCTTCGGCGACGAGGCGGTCGAGGCGTTCCTGGCGGCGGCGGTCTTCGTCGGCGCGCTGGGCCTGCTTGAGGAGGCGGTACCCTCGGGGGACGCAGAAGCGCCAGATGGCCCACAGCAGGCCGCCGATGATGGCGGCCCACGCAAGGCCGGCGCCGACGCGGATCTCCACCCGCGTGGTGAACAGGTGCACCATGAAGCGGTTGCCCAGGTTCATCAGCACCAGCACCGCCGCCAGGATGAACAGGATGCCGCTGATCGCCAGCAGGATAATCGCCTTGGCCTTCACCATCTCGCACGCCCCTTCCCGGCGCCCCGCGGCGCCCCGTCTACCCGAACAGGACCTTCAGCCCCGGCCCGACGTAGCGGACCAGGCTGTCGTAGAACAGCATCGCCAGCACCGTCCCGACCGCCAGCCAGGGGCCGTAGGGCAACTCGCGCTGGCGCCGCCGGATGAATAAGTATAGGACGATCAGGACCCCGGACACCGGCGCCAGGAAGAACGCCAGCGAGGGCACCGCCCAGCCCGTCACGGCCCCCACGCCGGCCAGGATGTGCACGTCGCCCATCCCCATCGCCTCGCGGCCGAACGCGAGGGTCGCGAGGATCCGCGTGCCCCAGATCCACAACCCGCCGATGAGGAACCCGAAGAGCACCCCGCCCAGCCCCGACAGCCGCGGCGCCAGCAGCGGGTGGGCCGCCGTGTCGAACAGCCCGCCCCAGCCGGCCGCGACCGCCGGGACCTTCGTCACCAGGGCCCACGCACCGATCGCCAGCACGAACGCCGGCGCCAGGAACAGCACCTCGCGGAGCACCTCCAGGCGCGGGTTCACGCCGTCGGCGGCCGTCACGCCGACGCTGCCCCGCCGCCTGCGGCCCTTGCCGCCCTTGCGGCGCCGGCGGGCGGAGGGCTGTTCCTTCCGCGCCGGCGGCGTGACGGGCCCTTCGCGGTCGGGCGCGTCGATGAAGCTGGGCGTCAGCCAGCCCCTGTGGATCGCCCACAGGCCGGCCAGGAGGCCCAGCCCCGCCGCCGCGCTGACGGCCGCGGCCGTCGCCGGCACGCTGGGCAGGAACGGATGGGGTTGGATGAGCACCGCCACCGCCCCCAGTGCCGCGGCGGTCCACATGACCGGCAGGGGGACGACGTAGTACCTCAGGTCCACCGCCGCCGACGCCAGCAGGGCGCACAGCAGGCCCGCGTGGGCCACGAACATCGGCAGGGCGTTCGCCAGGTCCAGCGCCGCCGGCCGCACCGGGTCGCCGGGCCCCAGTCCCAGCGTCCGGACCTTCGCCAGGAAATACGCCGCGTACAGCCCCACGACCATCAGCCCCGTCGCGGCCTCGATGAGCGGATACTGGATCGAGATCGGCGTCCGGCAGTGGCGGCACCTGGCCCGCAGCAGCAGCCACGAGAGGATCGGGATGTTGTCGTACCAGCGGATCGGGTGGCCGCACACGGGGCAGTGGCTGGGCGGCGAGGCGATGCTCTGTCCCATCGGCACGCGGTAGATCACCACGTTGAGGAAGCTCCCCACGCACGCGCCGAACGCGAACACGAAGAAGATGATTATCGCTTCGACCACCGGTTCAGCCTCGCAGTCCGGGGCCCGCCCGTCGCGGGGGCACCCTGCCGTGCGAACCCTACCAGCGCCGCCGGCCGAATGCAACGCGGGCGCCGGGGCACTTTTCAACGGGTCACGACCCGGTGGGGACGCCGGATCGCCAGTCGCCGCCGCAACGCCTCACGGCCGCCGCCGCCGGGCCGCCTCCCATTCGGGATGGGTCTCCAGCGGCTCCTGCAGCGAGCGTTCGACCAGTTCGTCGATCACGACGTCCGGCCGGGCCGCCTCGACGAGCGTGCGGAGCGACTCGAAATCCGAGCGCCGGAACAGGAAGACCGACCGCGAGAAATGCTCGCCGAGCAGTTCGTTGAGGTGGTAGCGGCCGAACGAATCGTGGAACATGAGCAGCCGCCGCTGGGCGGCCGCGTTGGTCCGGACCTCGGCGCTGACCGTCCCGGTGATCCGGTTGGGCGTCCAGAGGTAGTCCGCCTCGGGACTGACGTCCTCCTGGACGGCCCGCCATCCGCCGGCGGGGGCGAGGAACTCGGCGTCGATGGCGTACTCGGCCTCCAGCCCCAGCATCCGGCCCAGCCCGCCCTCGTGGCGGCCGAGGGAGACTTCGAAGGCCTCGTCGGCCGCCGCCGCGATCTCGGGGAACCACGCATGGAGCCTCGCGCAGACCGCCCGGCAGGCGACCAGGGCGCCGCGGTTGTTCCAGTGGCTGTCGTTGGCGTGGTAGACGATGTGCCGCGCCTTCGCCTCGATCATTGCCTCGTCCATCGTGACGATCCGGACGGTCGAGTGGTCGCGAAGGTACTCCGCCAACTGTTCGCAGCGGGAGCGGCCGCGGAACGAACGGATGTGGTCGGGCAGGAGTTCAGGGTAGATCATGGCCTTGTTCGGCGCCACGACGAACAGGTACCGGATGCCCCGCTCGGCCAGCCAGGCCTGCCGTCCCTCCAGGGCGGCCCGCCAGGCCTCGAGCTGCTCGGGGGTGAAGGGGTCGAGCCCCATGAAGTCCTTGAACATGCGGTCGCCGGTGTAGAACAGCCAGTCGCCCCGCCCGTGCAGGACCTTGTCCGACGAGGCCCGCAGCAGCCGGTGCCGCAGCCGGTTGTGGCCGTAGATGAACGCGTCGCGGAAGCCGAAGTGGTCGCGGTAGTACGCATCGACGGCCTCGGGCAGCGCCTGCAGCGGCACGGCCCCCAGCCGCGGCAGCGGCGCCGGCGCCCGGCGTTCCTGGAGCGCCGGGCCGAGGCGCCACCCCAGGAGCATCCCTGCCGCCGGCAGCGAGATCACCGCGACGAACACGACGATCAGCACGACGTCGGCGATTCGGACCCAGGGGCGCAGCGTGGACATCGGCACCTCAGAACCTGAAGTAGATGAATGGGTTGTGCGTTCCGGCCGCCAGCCACATGATGCACAGCAGCAGCAGCGCCGCCGTGGCGCCCACCCGCGCCGCCTGCCACGACAGGGCCAGCCGCCACCGGGCCGCCGGCCGTGCGGCCGCCAGGTGCCGCGCCGCCCACCGCCGGACCGTCGGCAGCACGGGAGCGGCCAGCACGGCTCCGACCGCCATCAGCAGCGGGACGTCGGTCGAAAAAGCATCGAGCACCTGCCCCCAGCTTCCTTCCGCGCCGAACCCCGCCATGGCCGCCAGCATCGCCGCGGCGCCGGCGGCGCTGTCGGTGCGGAAGACGACCCACCCGACCATGACCACCCCCAGGCAGTACGCGTGGCGCAGCGGCCCCAGCCGTCCGATCGTCCGGCGGAAGACCTCGAGGCGTTCGAGGATCAGAAACGCCCCGTGGAACAGCCCCCAGATCACGAACGTCCAGCTCGCCCCGTGCCACAGGCCGCACAGGAAGAAGACGGCAACGAGGTTGAAGTACGTCCGCCCCCGCGACCGCCGGTTGCCGCCCAGGGGGATGTAGACGTAGTCGCGGAACCACGTGGACAGCGAGATGTGCCACCGCCGCCAGAACTCCCCGAGGCTCGTGGCGACGTAGGGGTAGTTGAAGTTCTCGCAGAACGTGAAGCCGAGCATCCTCCCCAGGCCGATGGCCATGTCGGAGTAGCCGGAGAAGTCGAAGTAGATCTGCAGCGTGTACGCCGCCACGCCGAACCACGCCATCGGCGTGGAGAGCTCGCCGGCGGGCAGGGCGAAGGCATGGTCGGCGGCGACGGCGGCGGTGTTGGCGATCAGGAGCTTCTTGCCCAGCCCCAGCGTGAAGCGGACCACGCCGGAGGCGAAGCCGCCGCACGAGACGGTGCGGCCGACCAGCTCGGCCGCGACGTCGCGGTAGCGCACGATCGGGCCGGCGACAAGCTGGGGGAAGAGCGTCACGTAACAGGCGAAATCGACCAGGTTCCGCGTCGCCCGCGTGTGGCCGAGGTAGACGTCGATGGTGTAGCTCATCGACTGGAACGTGTAGAAGCTGATCCCCAGCGGCAGGGCGATCCGCGCCACGCCGTCCCAGCGCCATCCCTCCAGCCCCGCGGCGGCGGCCAGGCCGTTGAAGCTGTCGACGCCGAAGTTGAAGTACTTGAAGAACCCCAGGAACGCCAGGTTCGAGCAGATCGACGCGATCAGCGTCGCCTTCTGGCACGCCGTCCGCCCGCCGTCCGGCCCCGGCAGTTCGGCGCCCTTGGGGAAACCCGAGGCGATCACCAGCCCGCACACGTAGTCGATGCCCGTCGAGGCCAGGAGGATCCACACCAGGAACCCTTCGCCCCAGAAATAGAACACCAGGCTCGCCAGCAGCAGCAGCACGTTGCTCGCACGCCGCCAGAACCCCGCGCCCCGCCCCAGCGTCACCGGCAGGAACAGCAGGTGGTACGCGGCCAGCACCAGCGGCAGGAACAGCAGCAGGAATGTAATCGAACTGAAAACCATGGGCGGGAACTGTACCACCGGACGGCAGGCCCCACAAGGGGGCAGCGCCCCGGAGGTCCTACCGCCGGCCCCCTGGATTGCCTACAATGGGCGGCACAACCCGCAGGAGCGTGCCCCATGACCGACCGTCCGAACATCCTCTGGCTGATGACCGACGAACAGCGGACCGACTCGCTCGGCTGCGCCGGCGCGCCGTGGGCGATCAGCCCCAACCTCGACGCCCTCGCGGCCTCGGGGGTGCGGTTCGACGCGGCGTATACGCCTTCGCCCGTGTGCATCTCGGCCCGGGCGTGCCTGCTGACGGGCCGGGCCGGATCGAGCATCGGCGTGCTGAACAACCAC
Organism: Planctomycetota bacterium; assembly: GCA_012514895.1. GTDB lineage: Bacteria > Planctomycetota > Phycisphaerae > SM23-33 > FEN-1343 > JAAYZK01. The sequence goes on from JAAYZK010000198.1 coordinate 5,811, forward strand.
CACCGGCTCGCCGCCGAGCGGCCGGGGTTCCTGACGTGGACGTTCGCCCGGGCCGGCTGGCAGGTGGCCAGCTTCGGCAAGCACCACTACGCCTGCCCCCGCAAGGCCTTCGACGTCGAGGGCGGGCGGACGCTGGGCGACGACGTGGCCTACGTCCGCTACGCCGATCCGGCGCTCGACACGGCCGACGGGGTGGTCCGCTACGACGGCGGGATCACCAAGTGGATCTTCGCCGGCAGACACCCGCGGCCCGCCGACCAGACCGAGGAGATGCACAACGTCAACGCGGCCCTCCACTGGATCGGCGGGCGCGACACGGGCAGGCCCTTCCTGCTGCGGGTGTCGCTCAACGCCCCGCACACGCCCGTGGTGGCGCCCGAGCCGTTCGACACGATGATCGACCCCGACGCGATCGACCTGCCGCTGGACATGCCCGGCGAGGACCTCGTTCCCGCCTCCCGCTGCCACAGCGACTACCTCATCGACTACGCCGGCGCCCACCGGCTCACCCGCCAGCAGATCCGCCGCGCCCGCCAGTGCTACTACGGCCGCACCGCCTTCGCCGACCACGTCTTCGGCCGCCTGCTGGATGGGCTGCGGGAGGCAGGCGAACTGGACAACACGATCATCGCCTTCGTCTCCGATCACGGCTGCCATCTGGGCGACCGGGGCTTCTTCCAGAAACAGAGCTTCTGGGAGGCCTCCGCCCGCGCGCCCCTGATCTTCGCCGGGCCGGGTATCCGCCGCGGGGCGGCGATCGACACGCCCGTCAACGCCGCCAGCCTGCTGCCGACGCTGCTGGAACTGGCCGGCCTGGACGTGCCCCCCGGCGCCGAATACCCCAGCCTCGCTCCCGCGCTGACCGGCGGTGCCGCCCCCGCCGCCGCGCCCGTCTTCAGCGAGATCGACTACGGCCTGCACCACTACCGCGACGGCCAGCGGCGCGTCATGGTCCGCCTGGGCCGATGGAAGCTGGTGACCTACCGCGACCCGAGGACCCACCAGGACTATGCCGGCGGCGCCGACGCCGAGCTGTTCGACCTGCAGACGGATCCGGCCGAGACGCTCAACGTGCTGGCCGGGCACCCCGACGTGGTCAAGGATCTCACCGCCGCGATCGACGCCTGGGACGCCTCCCGCACGATCACGGCGGCGACGCCCATCCCCGGCGCGTGGGACGCCATCGCCGCGGACGTCAAGGCGGAGCGCAGGCAGGTGTAGGACCTACCGCTCCCAGATCAGATCCCGCGCGTCGAAGATCGTCCCGTCCGTGCAGACGAGCTTGTACGCCCAGCCGGAGGCGGTGGGGGCGTGGGTCTTGCAGACGCAGGACTGGCAGGTGCCCATGCCGCAGGCCATCTTGCGTTCCATGGCGACCTGGCAGAGGATGTCGCGGGCGATGCAGCCTTCGGCGACGGCCTTCATCATCGGCTCGGGGCCGCAGGTGTAGACGACGGTCGTGGCGGGGTCGACGCGGCCCTGGTCGATCCAGTTGAACAGGGCCTCGGTGACCAGCCCTTCCATCCCGACGCTGCCGTCGTCGGTCGTGACGGCGGCCTCGACGCCGCAGCGGGCGAACTCGGCGACGCAGAGCGTCGGCCAGCCGGCCTTGGAGGCCAGGACGACCGGATCGAGGTTCAGCGGCAGCAGCCGCTGGGTCGTGGCGCCGACGAAGGCCTGGGCGTGCTTGCCGGCCCGGTGCAGGGCGTCGGCGAGGTAGAACATCGGCGGCAGCCCCACCCCCCCGCCGACCAGCAGACCCACCGTCATCGCCTCCGGCCAGGTGAAGCCGTTGCCCAGCGGCCCCAGCACGCTGACGGACTGCCCTTCGCGCACGCGGCTCAGCCACGCCGAGCCGCGGCCGAGCACGCGGTAGATGATCGACAGGATCGCCCGCCCGCCGACGTCCTCGCGCCCGGCGAGGCTGAACGGGCGGCGGAGCAGGGGTTCGCCGGCGACCGTGTCGCGCCGCACGAACCGCGGGGGCCGGTCGGCGGACCACTCGTGCACAACGGGGGCGGGGTCGTCATCGAACGCGGCACACTGGATCTGCACGAACTGCCCCGCCCGCGTCGCCGGGTAGCCGGCGCCCATGTCCAGGCGCAGCAGGTAGTGCTCGTCGCACAGGCAGACGTTCGTCGCGACGGTGCCGCACGCGACCGTGCGGCGTTGCGGAGCACTCTCACGTTGGCGCGGGTGATCGATCATCGCCGCCATGCTACGGGGATGGGAGGCGCCGGTCAAGGAAGGGCGCGCCGCCGACGCGGGGGGCCGCTCACACCCACGCCGCGGGGCGCTCGGACGGCAGCGTGTGGGCGGCGGTGGCGACGCTCGGGACGTCGCGTTCGAGGATGCGCAGGGGTTTCATCGCCTCCATCGCGGCGACCGCCCCGCCGGCGGCGAAGGCCAGCGTCGCGGCACGATCGCGGACGCCCTGGAGCAGGGCGGCCAGAACGAGGACGTCGACGACCGTGCCGTCGGCGGCCTTGCGGCCGTCCTCGATCCCGTCGCACGCGGAGCTCCGAGTCGCCGGGGCGGCCGGAGCGACCGCCGGCGGCCGTACCGCGGCCGCGTCGGCCGAGCGGAGACGGCGGCGGCGGGTCGCCGCCTGGAGCACCTCGTGCGCCGCCGGGCCGGGATCGGCCTGCACGGCCGCGGGGCGGTCGTTCAGGACCGCCAGGATCTCGCCCAGGGTCATGTCGGCCGCTCGACGCGGTCCGCCGGCCCGCGCCGGCGCCCTCAGCGCACGGCTCACCGACAGCGGCACCGTCAACTGGAACGCGTCCACCGGCTCGGCCGACACCGCGGCGGCACGCTCCCGCGTCGGTTTCTCCACGGCAGCGGCGCCCGCCGGTGCGGCAGGCTCGCTGACAGGCGCCGCGGGCGAGGCCGCGGCGACGGGGGCCGCCGCGACGACGGCATCCTCCGAGGCGCCCGACGGCTCGTCCTGCCCGACGTCGTCGCCCTCGGCGGCGGCCATGCAGTGGACGGCTCGGGGCACGGCCGGGGCCTCATCGCCAGGCGTCTCCGCCGCGACGGCGATCGCGTTGACAATGCCTCCCTCGGCGCCGCAACTCCACGACGACGTCCGCATCACCGCGTCGGAGCCCGCGACGAGGGTCGTCCCGTCGACGTAGACCTCCGGCGCATCGTCGGCGGCGCCGTCGGCCTGGGGCGTCTGGGGTCCGGCGGAGAAGGCCGCCGGGTTGCCGATCGAGACGGCCAGGGTGTGGACGTCGCCGTCGACGCGAACCATCGCCCTGCCGTCGCTGAGGTTGACGACCAGGACGACCTGGGCCGTCGCCTCGTCCAGCGTGGCCAGCACATCCTCCAGGGCGATCGCCTCGCCGTCGGACGGCGCCCCGGCGATCAACGCCTCAAGCGGGGTCTCATCGCCGTCGGACGGTTCGGCCGGTCCATAGACGCCCTGCGCGGGGTCGGCCGACAGCAGCAGCCGTCGCTCCAGGGTCTCGCAGTGCGGGGGCCGCTCGGCCGGCGGGCGCGCAGCGGCGGCCCGGCGGCGGCGATCCCACGTTGGCGGGCCCTGGTGTCGCATACCCTGTGCGTCTCCTCTTACGTCCGAAGGACGCATTGATTGTATCTCATTGCCCCGGCGTTGACAAACCCTAATCCACCCATCCCGGGTGTCGTTCCCGCCGGCTGAGCGGGTTGCCAGAAGTAATGCGCCAGAGACGGCGGCCGTAGGGTGGGCAACTCGTTGCCCACGCGAATGCGGACCGGCCCGCCCTCGTTGGACGCACGCGGCCCCGTGGAGGTTCCGCCGCGATCGCGTGGGCAGCCTCGCCTTCGGCTC
>JAAYZK010000199.1 GCA_012514895.1 Planctomycetota bacterium
GCCCCGTCCCCCCGTGGCGGCGGGTGCTGGAGCCATCGACCTGGCTGAACGCCTTGAAGATCGCGTCGCGCTTGTCGGACGGCACGCCGATGCCGGTGTCGGTCACCTCGAAGCGCACCAGGTCGCCGCCGGCCGGGCCGATCCGCAGCGCGATCCCGCCGGCGTCGGTGAACTTGATCGCGTTGTTGACCAGGTTCATCAGCACCTGGCGGACACGGCCGGGGTCGCCGTGGAGCAGCGCCGGCACGGCTGGGTCGATCGACGACGTGAAGCGCAGCCCCTTCTGGCCGGCCTGCACCGACGCCAGGCTCAGCAGGTCGTCCAGCACCCCCCGCAGGTCGAACGTCACGCACTCCAGTTCGAGCCGCCCCGCCTCGATCTTGGACAGGTCCAGCACGTCGTTGAGGATCGCCAGCAGCGACTGGCCGCACGTGCGGAGGGTCTCCACGCGCCGGCGCTGCTCGCCGGTCAGGCCGCCGCTCATCAGCAGGTCGGCCATGCCGATGATGCCGTTCATGGGCGTGCGGATCTCGTGGCTCATGTTGGCCAGGAAGGCGCTCTTGGCCCGGTTGGCCGCCTCGGCCAGCTCCATCGCACGGCGGAGTTCCGTCTGGGCCCGCTCGCGCTGGGCGATCTGTTCGGTCAGGCGGGCGTTGGTCCGCTGGAGCTGGGCGGTGCGCTGGGCGACGCGCCGTTCCAGCGTGTCGCGGGCATCGCGCAGGATGGCCTCTGCGGCGTTGCGCTTGACGATGCCCGCGGCAACCAGGGCGATGCCCGCGGCCATCAGGACCAGCAGGGCGATGATGGTGAGGATCATCTTCCATTGCGACGCCGTCAGCGGGTAGCGCGGGTCCACCGGGTGCAGCGTGATCACGCTCAGGCCGGCGCCGGCCTCCCGCGGCGCGTCGGGGCCCTCGTCGGCGACGACCAGCCCGTCGACCCCCCTGAGCGTCACGGTCCTGCGGGCGATGCGGTGCTGCCGGCCGTCCAAGGCGATCCGCCGGCCGACCAGGGGCGCCGGGAGCACCGTCAGGGGCTCGGGGCCGAACTGGCGTACGGCCCGGATGCGTTCGACGCGGTCCGCGTCCGCCGGCTGAACCAGGCGCAGGCGCCACGCCGGGCGGTTGGTCGCCAGCACCACCCCGTCGGGCCCTACCAGCGCCGCCGGGAAAGGCAGTCCCGCGAAGACGTCCTCGACGACGTCGGCGTTGACCTTCTGAACGATCACCCCGACCGGCGACCCGTCCGGCCCGCGGATGGGCGCGCTGAAGTACAGCCCCGGGACGCCCGTCTTGAGGCCCAGGGCCCCGTACACCACGGGATGGCCCCCCATGGCCAGCCTGAAATAGGGTCGGAATCCGTAGTCGTCGCCGACCAGCGCGATCCGGCCGTCGTACCCGGTGCACGCCACCACGGACCCCCGGCGGTTCATCACGTACACCAGCGAGGCATCCGTCGCTTCCCGGGCCGAGCGTAGAAACTCGGCCAGGATCTCCGGGTCGCAGCGGCCTTCGGGGATCACCGCCTGGCGGAGCATCGAGGCGTGGCTGATCGCTTCGGTGGGCTTGGCGTACCGCCCCAGGAGCTTGGCCTCGATGCCCTGGCCCAGCGCCCGCGTCATCGCATCATGGTCGCCGCGAAGGTTCTCCAGCCGCAGGCGGGCGATTCCGCGCCAGACCTGGTGGGTGATCAGCGAGACCAGGAGAACCACGGCGGCGGCCGGCACTGCTCTGGCCACAAGGCGGCGTTTCATAGGCGCGCTCCGGCGCCCCCGACCACGGTCCCGCGTCGGGAATTCCGGTCGGGCTTTCCACGGGCAGGAGAGCGTCGAGCGACCCGCGCCGGGTCGTCGGCCGTCCGGAACGCACGGCGCGACGGCTCCCAACGGGGCCGAAGCGCCGGCAGGGCACCGGACTGTCTATCGGCGCGGCGGCGGCGGCCCTTGATCAACGGGCGGCACGTCCGCCGGGGCCGGCGCGGCGGCCCAGCGGAACTTCGCCGAGGCGCTGCGGGGGTTGGCGCGGACCTCCGACGGGCGGGGCGTCAGCGGCCCGGAGCTGCACCGCGCGTAGAGGCCCTGCCGGCAGCCGTCGCCGAAGGCCTGCTTCACCAGGCGGTCCTCGCCGCTGTGGAAGCTGATGATCCCCGCGCGCCCGCCCGGTCGCAGGCACGCCGGAAGCGCCTCCAGCAGGGCCCGCAGGACGCCCAGCTCGTCGTTGACGAGGATCCGCAGGGCCTGGAAGGTCCGCGCCGCCGGGTGGAGCTGGCCGTACCGCGTGGAGGCGTCGTCCCGCCAGGTCCGCTTGGTCAGCCCCTTGGCGTCCATCACCAGGCGGGTCAACTGCGAGACGCGCATCAGCGGCGCCACCGCCCGCTGGCGGACGATCCAGGCGGCGATCTTCGCGTGGTCCGGTTCGTCGGCCAGATCGCGCAGCGCCGCCGACAGGGCCGCCTCGTCGATCGTCGCCAGCAGGTCGGCCGCGGTCCGCGGGCCGGCCGTGTCGAGGCGCATGTCCAGGGGCGCGTCGGGATGCCTGTAGCCCATGCCCCGCTCGGGGGCGTCGAGCTGCATGCTCGAGACGCCCAGGTCGGCGAAGATGACGTCGGCGCCGTCGAGCCCTTCGGCGTCGAGGATTTCCCGGAGGTGCGAGAAGTTGGCGTGGTGGGTCCGGACCGCCACGCCCTCGGCCGCCAGCCGCCGGCCGGTGGCCGCCAGTTGGGTGCGGTCGACGTCCAGGCCGATCAGCCGTCCGGACGGGCCGATCCGCCGCGCGAGCCGCTCGGCGTGGCCGCCGTAGCCCAGCGTGGCGTCGACGACGACCTCGCCTTCGGATGGCCGCAGGCACCCCAGCACCTCGCGGAGCAGGACCGGCACGTGCGTGCCCGGCCGCGTGCGCCCCCAGGGGCGACGGCGTCCGCCTGTCGATTCCGATCGGTTCACGACACTCCTTCCGTTTCCAGCCCGTCCGCTCAGATTCTCCCGCACAGGTCCCCCGCCGTCAACCGCCCGGTCAGACGTCCCCCGAATCGCCGCCGGGGGGCCGTCGCGGCGTGATCCCGCTTTTCGTTGAAATCAAGACGTTTATGAAGACGTCCCGGCGGGCGGCCGATGTAGAACGCAGAACTTAGCAATTGCCGTGCCAGAAGAGCGCCTGTGGCTTGCTCGACCGGCGGGGCATGATAAAATACCGACGATGCGTCTAGACACGGCACAACACATGCGGCTGGAACAGCGGATGAAGCTGTCGCCGCAGATGATCCAGGCGATGGAGATCCTCCAGTTGCCGCTGATGGCGCTCCAGGAGCGGATCGACGCGGAGATGGAGGTCAACCCGGTCCTCGAGCTGAACGAAACGCCCGAGGAGCCGTCCGCCCCCGAGAGCGAGCCGGCGGAGGTGCCAGGGGACCGCGACCTGGTCGTACGCGATAACCCCAGCCAGGCGGAGGACTTCGCACGCCTGGACTCCTTCCAGGCCGAGTACGAGCCGGACATGTGGAACGGCGAGACCGTCCGCCGCAGCCGCGCCGCCGGCGACGATCGCGACCCCAAGCTGGCGGCGATGGCCAACGCCCCGGCCCCGGCGCCGTCGCTGTACGACTACCTGATGGATCAGTGGGCCTTCCTGGACCTGGGCGAACCGATCCGGCGGGCCGGGGCGCTGATCATCGAGAGCCTCGACGAGGACGGCTACCTCCGCGATCCGCTGGAGGCGCTGCCGTCGCGGACGAACGACCCGGTGACCCCGGCGGACCTGAAGGCGGCCCTGCCGGTGGTTCAGCGGCTCGAGCCGACCGGCGTGGGGGCGCGGGACCTGAAGGAATGCCTGCTCATCCAGCTCAATGCCCTGGCGGCCGGCGGGCAGGACGTGCAGCTCGAGCGCGAGATCGTCCGCAGCTTCCTGCGGGACGTCGAGATGAACCACCTGCCGCTCATCGCCCGCAAGACCGGCCAACCGCTCGAGCGGATCAAGGAGGCCCTCGCCCGCCTGGGGCGGCTCAGCCCGCGGCCCGGCCAGCTCGTCGGCGGCCAGGCCGCCCCGATGATCGTGCCGGACATCTACGTCGACCTCGACGACGGCGGCGAACCGGTCGTCATCATGGCCGACGCCAGCACCCCGGACCTGCGGATCAGCGACACCTACGCCGAGATGGTCCGCCGCAAGCAGCTCGACCCGCCCGCCCGCGAGTTCCTCCAGCGGAACATCCGCTCGGCCAACTGGCTGATCGGGGCGATCCGCCAGCGCCGCGAGACGGTCCGGCGGGTGGCCCAGGAGGTCTTCCGCGAGCAGAAGGACTTCTTCAACGGCGGGCGGGCGGCCCTCAAGCCCCTGCCGATGGCGACCGTCGCCGACCGCGTCGGCGTCCATGTCGCCACCGTCAGCCGCGCCGTCGCCGGAAAGTACGTCCAGACCCCGCGGGGCATCTACCCCCTGCGGATGTTCTTCGCCGGCGGCACCACCACCGCCGAGGGCGAGGACCTCGCCTGGGACGCCGTCAAGGCCAAGCTCCAGGAGATCATCGCCGCCGAGGACAAGGCCCACCCCCTCAACGACGACCAGCTCGTCGCGCGGCTGGAGGAGGCGGGCATCACGATCGCCCGGCGAACCGTCGCCAAGTACCGCAATATGCTGAACATCCCCCCGGCCAGGCAACGTAAGGAATTCTAGGACGGTTCCTCCTGGACATGTGTCCAGACGCTTGCCTTACACGCCTCCGGCGCTGATAGTATACGGTGAAGGGCCATGGCCGAGCTGCTGCAGGGTTACCTCCGGCGTGTTGCGCGCAAGCTGGTGCGGGTGCGCGCCGCCGAGGCGATGGCGGTGGGCGCGGTGGCGGCGTCGGCGGCCGGGGCGTGCTTCATGGCGGCGTGGATCGTGGCCGGCCCGCACCGGATCGCGGGGGCCCTGCTGGCCCTGCTGCCGGCCGCGGCGCTGGTGTGGGTGCTGCCGGCCGACCGCGTGCGGCGGCTGCGCCCGCTGGTCCGCCTGGCCGACCGCTGGGACGTGGCGGCGGCCGTCCGATGGTTCCTGGCCGCGATGATCCTGCCGGCGGCGGCGATGGCCGTCGCGATGGTCCTGTCGGGCCAGTACGTCCGCGTCCCCCATCCCTGGATCGCCGCCCTGGCCCCCCTGGGCGGGCTGCTGGCGGCGGCAACGGTTCTGTCGCGCGGGGTGACGCTCCAGGAGGCGGCCCTGTACGCCGACCTCCGCGCCAACCTCGGCGAACGCCTCACCACCGCCCTGGAGCTGTCCGGCAACGACACCGACGCCTTCGCCCGCACGGTCCACGAGCACGCGATGGGGGCGATCGCCCAGCACAGCCCGCACCGGCTGGGGTTCTTCCGCCGCGGACGGCGGACGCTGATCGCCCTGGGTGCGGCGGCGGCGCTGCTGGCGGTTCTGGGGCTGGTCGACCCGCTGGACGCGGCCGAGCGACGCCGCCGGCAGCAGCAGGTCCAGACGATCGACGAGGTCGCCGCCGCCCTGGCCCAGCAGGCCGACGTGGTCCAGCAGGCGGCCTCGCAGACGGCCTCCCGCCAACTGGAGCGGCAGGCCGACCAGCTCCGCCAGCTCAGCCAGGACATGCAGTTCGGGCGGATCGAGCCCCGCCAGGCCATGAGCGAACTGAGCCGCATGCAGCAGGAGATGCGCGGCACGCAGGCCCGCCAGGACGCCCTGGACGCCGCGATCGATCGGCTCAGCCAGTACGACGCCACCCGCCCGCTGGCCGCCCAGGCCGCCCAGCCCCCCAAGGCCGCCGGCGATCCGGGCGCCGGTGCGTTCGGCGACCGGACCGCCCGACAGATGGCCGACGGGACCCTCCCGGCCGAGCAGCAGCACCAGCTCGGCGCGGGCCTCCGCGCCGCCGCCGATGCCGCCGCCGACGATCCGCAGCTCGCCGCGGCCCTGCGCCAGGCGGCCGCGGCGGCCGACCGCAACGACGCCGAGGGCTTCCGCGACGCCATGAGCCAGGCCGGCCAGGCCATGGACGACGCCCGCTCCGAGACCGCCGCCGCCCAGGCGCGCACCGAGGCGATGAACCGCCTGCAGGAACAGAAGCAGCGCCTCGCCGACGCCGGCGGGGCCGGTTCCGACGGCATGGGCGATGGCTTCGGGCCCGGCGGCCTCACCCGCGACGACCTCCGCCAGGCCCTCGCCCGAGCCCAGAGCGGCGGCAGCCAAGGCCAGGGCGGCGGCAACCAAGGTAGCGGCAACCAGGGCCAGGGCGGCAGCCAGGGGCAAGGCGGCAACCAAGGGCAAGGCGGCAACCAGGGGCAAGGCGGCAACCAAGGGCAAGGCGGCAGCCAAGGGCAGGGCGGCAACCAGGACCAGAGCGGCCAAGGCGGCCAAGGCGGCCAGAGCGGCCAGGGCGGTCAGGGCGGCAACGGCGGCGCGCCCGGCCAGGGCTCGACCAACCGCCGCGAAAGCAGCGGACCGGGCGGCAAGTACTCCGGCGACGCCCACCAGGAGAGCTCCTGGGCCAGGATCTACGCCCCCAACCCCATCGAGAGCACCGGCCCCCAACTGCGCCCCACCGGCAGCCCCAACCCCGAGGGCGACCCCGCGGCCGCCGCGGCCTTCCTCGCGCCGGCCACCACCGGCCAGAGCTATGTCCCCTTCGAGAGGGCATGGGCCGACGGCCACCGGCGGGCCGAGGACGCCCTCAGCCGCCAGCGGATCCCCGCACGCATGAGACGCCTCATCCGCGACTACTACTCCGACCCGCAATAACGCGATCTTTTGCCCTTCCGGCGTGGTATCCGGCGGCCGATGCCGCCATAATCCAGTCATGGCACTGCTCATTCACAATCTCGCGCTGGGCCTGGACGAGCCCACCGACGCCCTGGCGCCGCTGGCGGCCAGGAAGATGCGGATCGACCCCGAGCGGATCCGCTCGCTGCGGATCGCCCGCAAGAGCCTGGATGCGCGTCCCAACCGGATGCGGTGGGTCTACAGCGTGATCGTCGACACCGACGTCCACCAGCCGCAGATCCTCCGGCGCACCCGCGGGGCGGACGTGCAGGCTTACAGCCGTCCGGCCTCACCCAGGGTGCACCCGGGCCAGGAGAAGGCCGCCGGCCCGCCCGTGGTCGTCGGCACCGGCCCGGCGGGGCTCTTCGCGGCGCTGCTGCTGGCCCAGGCGGGCTACCGCCCCCTCGTGCTGGACCGCGGCCGCGACGTCGACCGGCGGGACGCCGACGTCCGGGCGTACGTGGCCACCCGCACGCTCAATCCCGAGAGCAACTTCGTCTTCGGCGAGGGCGGGGCGGGCGCGTACAGCGACGGCAAGCTCTACACCCGCACCCGCGACCCGCTGGCCGGCTGGCTGCTGGAGCAGTTCGTCGCCTTCGGGGCCGATCCGGAGGTGGCGGTCTCGGGCAAGCCCCACGTCGGGTCCGACCGCCTTCCCGCCGTCAGCCGCGCCATGCGGCAGAGGATCGAGGGCCTCGGCGGCACGGTCCGCTGGGAGGCCCGCGTGGACGGCCTGGAGATCGCCGACGGCGCCGTCCGGGCCGTCCGCCTGGCCGACGGCGAGCGGATCGCCGCCGGCAGCGTCCTGCTGGGCGTCGGCCACAGCGCCCGCGACACCTTCGCGATGCTCGCCGGAGGGGGCATCGGCCTGTCGGCCAAGACATTCCAGATGGGCCTGCGGATCGAGCATCCCCAGGCGATGATCGACCGGGTCCAGTACGGCGAGCACGCCGGGCGGGCCGACCTGGGGGCCTCCGACTACCACCTCGTCGCCCGCGGCGCCGCCGGCGACGGGGACCTGTACACCTTCTGCATGTGCCCCGGCGGGCGGGTGCTGCCCACCAACCACCAGCCCGGCACGCTGTGCACCAACGGCGGGTCCAACCGCCTGCGCGACAGCGGCTGGGCGAACGCCGGGCTGGTCATCGGCGTGTCGGGCGACCGCTTCGGCGGCGATCCCCTCGAGGGGCTGGCCCTGCAGGAGCGGATCGAACGCGCCTGCTTCGCCGCCGCCTGCGGCACGTACGCCCTGGCGGCCCAGCGGGCCGAGGACTTCCTGGCGCGGCGGGCCTCGGCGGGAGAACTGACCACGTCGAGCCTCATCGGGGCCGCGCCGGTCGACTTCAACGACCTCCTGCCGCCCTACCTCGTCGAGGCCCTCCACGCGGGGTTGTGGCAGATGGACGCCGTCATCCCCGGCTTCGCCGGGCCCGACGCGGTCCTGCTGGGCCCCGAGACCCGCGCCAGCGGCCCGGTCCGCATCGACCGCTCCCGCGAGACCCGCGCCTGCCCCGCGGCGGACAACCTCTACCCCATCGGCGAAGGGGCCGGCTTCGCCGGCGGCATCATCTCCGCCGCCGTCGACGGCCTCCGCTCCGCCCAGGCCGTCATCAGCAGGTACGCCATGACAGGCTGAGAACGGCGGGCTGCAGGCTGCAGGCTGCAGGAACGGCAACAACAACGGAAGATCCGACCGATCCGACTCGTCGGACTCGTCCGATTCGTCCGACGCGTCCGACGCGTCCGACAGCCCCACCACTGGCCGAAACCGCCGCCGCCCCCCAACAATGGTCAGGGGGGACCAAACGAGGGTCATGCGCAACATCCTGCAGGGCATCCGCGGCTTCGCGGTGCGGCGGCTGCCGCACCGGGGCCCCCGGGCCGAGCGGGCCGGGGCGTTCCTGCGGCGGCAGGGACAGTTCTGGAGGTTCTGCCTCCGCCGCTTCGGAACCGACCGGGCGCTGACGATGGGGGCGGCGCTGACCTACTACACGATCTTCGCCATGGTGCCCCTGCTGGTGCTGGCGTTCCTGATGCTGCGGTCGGTCGGGGCGATCGACACCCGCCAGGCCCTGGAGTCCTTCCTGACGCGCACGGGGATCGGCAACATCGTCATCACCGCCGCCCAGACCGGCCAGGACGGGGAGGCCGAAACGGACGAAGACGGCCTGCCGCCCCCCTCGCCGACCCGGCAGGTGCGGCTGCTGGACCAGATGCTGGAGGTCGTCGCCAGCATCGAGTCGCAGTTGACGCTCGGGCGGATCGGGCCGATCGGCTTCCTGCTGATCGTCTACGCGGTGATCGCCCTGCTGACGCTCATCGAGCGGTCGCTCAACGTCATCTTCAACGCCCCCCGCGCCCGGTCGATCGGCCGGCGGGTTCTGCTGTACTGGGCCGCCGTCACGATCACGCCGATCCTCGCGGTGGCGGCCGGGTACGTGGAGAACCGCCTGGCCGGCGCCGCCTCAAGGATCCCCCCCATCGCCTGGCTGCTGGGGCCGCTGGGGGTGCTGGAGAGCTTCGCGGTGGCGGCCGGACTGCTGACGGCCATCTACAAGTACATGCCCAACACGTTCGTGCGCTTCAGGCCCGCACTGGGCGGGGCGCTGGTGGCGGCGGTCCTGTGGTTCATCGCCCGCTGGGTGTTCGGCATCTACATCGACGTCATCACCCGCCGTCCCAGCCTGTACGGGACACTGGGGCTGCTGCCGGTGTTCCTGCTGTGGATGAACATCAACTGGCTGGTCCTGCTGCTGGGAGCCGAGTACGCCCACACCTCGGCCAGCCTCGACCGCCTCAAGGCCGCCCAGGCCGCCAAGGGGGTGCTGCTGGGCCCGTGGGACCTGCTGGCGGCGGCCCTGGCGGTGGCCGACCACTTCACCCGCGACGAGGGGCTGATCCTGCAGGAGGACGTGCACCGCCGCCTGCGCCTGCCGGAGGCGGCGGCCAACGACCTGCTCGAACGGCTGGTGCGAGCGGGCATCCTGTCCCGTAGCGAAACGGGGGAGGGTCCGGCGTACGGCATGGCCCGCCCGCCGGGTCGGATCGGCGTGCTGGACATCATCGCCGGCCAGGCCGCGGCCCTGCCCGACGGCCACACCCGCTACGACGACACACTCGCCGCCCTCGTCCGCCCCCTCCAGGACCGCGCCCACGAGGCCCTCGCCCCGGCCACCCTCGCCGATGCCGTCAACCCCGCACGGCCCTCCGAAGCGCCTCCCCGCTGAACCCCACGCCGCAGGCGCGGCCACGGCTGGAAAAGCCGTGCCGTGCGCCGGCGGCGCTCGGCACGGCGGCTCCGTCCCGGCGGGACTGGGCAAGCCGTGTACCCGCCGTTCGTTGGCCGTTACCTGGCCATTGGATGTTCCCTGTTGGATGTTGGATGCTCGCCGTTGCCGCTGTCGTCCCGTCCCGCCGCTCGGCCGGCTCGAAGGATTGACCGGCGCGTCGTGAGGGGCTAATCTGGGGAGTTTGTTCAGAGGACCGCTCTTCGTGAGGAACACACCATGACTCGACGGATGATGATCGTCGCTTTGTCCGTGGCGGTGCTGCACCTGGCGTCCTGTGCCCTGCCGCCGGCGGTGTCGCAGGCGGCTCCCCCGCCGCCGGCCCCGGCGGTCGAGGAGGCCCCGGCCGCGGCGGTAACTGTCAACGGCGTCACGATTCCGATGAAGGATGTGCACGAGTGGCTCATCCGGGCCCACGGGGCGACGGCGGTGGAGCAACTGGTGTCCACCGAGGTGGTCCGCCAGGCCGCCGCGGCCGAGGGGATCGCCATCGACGCGTCGGACCTGGACGTGGAAGCGACGCTGACCATCGCGCGGATGTCGCCGGGGGCCGACCCGTCGACCTACGAGCGGATCCTCGAGCAGGTGCTCAGCGACAAGCAGTACCCGCGCATCCAGTGGGATACGATGATCCGCCGCAACGCGATGCTCCGCAAGCTGGCCGAGCGGCGGCTGACCATCACCGACGAGATGCTCACGGCGGCGTTCAACAACCGCTACGGGCTGAAGGTGCGGGTGCGCCTCATCCAGTGCGCCTCGGTGGTCGACGCCCAGAAGATCCTCGCCCTGCTGGCCGGGGGCGAGTCGTTCGAGTCGCTGGCGCGGGAGTACTCGATGCTGACCGACCTGGCCGCCGATGGCGGGCTGATGCCGGCGTTCTCCCGCGACGACGAGACGATCCCCGTCGCCATCCGGCGTGCGGCGTTCGACCTGGCCGACGGGCAGGTCTCCGAGATCATCCAGGCCGGCCGCTGGTTCCACCTGCTCCAGCGGGTCGAGGCGGTCCCGCCCGAAACGACCGTCCGGTTCGAGGACGTCAAGGACCAGCTCCGCAGGGAGATCGCCACCGCGGCCGTCTGGCAGATGCAGGAACGCATCCTCAACGACCTGATGGCCTCCGCCGACATCGTCCTGATCGACCCGCTGCTCCGCCAGCACGTCGAACAGGCCCGCAAGGCGGCGCCCTGAGCAGGAGCGGAGGCGGCAACGGCGAGTGTCCAACATCCAATAGCCAGGTGAACGGCAACCCCTGTTGGATGTTGGATACTCGCCGTTTCTTTCACTTCGACACTCGGCATTCCTTGTTCGGCATTCGATATTCGCCTTTCTCCGTGGTATCTATACGCACTCGGGGCCGGTGCGTTCCCCGCCCCTGGCCTGCAAGAGGAGATTCGCCATGCGCGTAGCACTGATCGGTCCGCCTTCCAGCGGCAAGACGACGCTGTTCGAGGCCATCGCCGCCGCCGGCGGCAGCACGGTGGATGTGTCGCGGACGGACCAGCCGCACCTGGCGGTGGTGAAGGTGCCCGATGAACGGCTGGAGTGGCTGACGGAGATCTACCAGCCCAAGAAGAAGGTCCCCGCGGAGATCGAGTTCCTGGACATGCCGGGGATCGACCTGGCCGACGCGGTGGCGCGGAACCGCTGGAAGACGCACTGGGCCGCCGTCCGCGACTGCGACATGGTCGTCCTGGTCTGCCGCGCGTTCGACAGCCCGACGGTCGCGGCTTACCGCAACCGGGTGGACGCCGCCGCCGACGCCGAGGAACTGCTGGCGGAGATGCTCTTCGCCGACCTGGAACAGGTGGGCAACCGGATCGAGCGCCTCGAGGCGCAGCTCAAGAAGCCCGCCAACCGCGACGCGACGCAGCGCGAGCTGGACCTGATGACCCGCCTGCGCGAAGCCCTGGAGAACGAGAAGCCCATCCGCGACGCCATCCGCGACGAGGCCGAGGCCAAGATGGTCCGGTCGTTCGCGTTCCTCTCGCAGAAGAACCACCTGGTGGTGGTCAACGGCGGCGAGGACGATCTGGCCGGCCCCGCCGAGCCGGTCGCGGGGCTGACGACGCTGAAACTGTCGGCGAAGATCGAGGATGAACTGGCCCAGTTGGACGCGGCGGACCGGTCCGAATTCATGGCCGACCTGGGGCTGGGCGAGTCGGCCCGGGACCGCCTCGTGCGGGCCTGCTACGAGGGGATGAACCTCATCAGCATGTTCACCGTCGGGCCCGACGAATGCCGCGCCTGGACACTCCACGCCGGCGACGACGCCGTCACCGCCGCCGGGGAGATCCACAGCGACATCGCCCGGGGCTTCATCCGGGCCGAGACCATGGCGTATGATGATCTGAAGGCCGCCGGCGGCGACGAGAAGGCCGTCAAGGCCGCCGGCAGGCTTCGGCTGGAAGGCAAGCATTACGTCGTCGCCGACGGAGACATCATCAACTTCCGATTCAACGTCTGAACGGAAGTCCTGAATTCGGACTGACCTGGAGCAGGAGAGCCGGTGAACGGCAGACCGCGGGCGAGCACACGGGCCGTCGGGGGGCGCCGCCGCTACCGCCGGTGGCAGTGGGCGATGCGCATCGTCGTCCTGCTGGTGCTGCTGGTCGTCCTGCTCTATGTCGCCCTGCCGTGGTGGCTGCCGACGGGGTTGCTGGCCGGGCGGATCGAGACGGCACTGGAAGATACGCTCGACACAGACGTTACGCTGGGGGACCTGTCGGTGAGCTGGCGCGGCGGCGTCCGGATCGCCTCGCTGACGGCGGCCGACCCCCTCGACCCGGCGGCCCCGCCCCTGCTGACGACGGGGGAGATCGCCACGGACTTCGCCCCGCTGCGCCTGCTGCTGACCCGAAGGCTCCACCGATTGACCGTCCGCAATCCCCGCATCACCCTCCGCACCGGTGCGGATGGCCGCTGGAACCTCCCGGCCGTCGAGGACGCCAAGGGCGACGGCGGCGGCCTGACGATCCGGAACATCCACCTCAGCGACGGGTCCGTCACCGTCGCCCTGCCCGACGCCCCCGAGCCGCTGCGGCTGAACATCGCCGACGTGCAGATCCTCGCCGGGGACGACTCGCCCATCGAACACGCCACGTTCACCGGCCACCTGGTCCAGGACGGCCGCCGCGTGCCCATCGCGGCGTCCGTGACAGTCCAGTCGGGCGGCGGCGGGGACGACCGCGTGATCCTCCGCGGCAGCTTCAGCGGGCTGGACCTGGCGCCCCTGCCCGCCCTGGCCGACCTGGACCTGCCGGTCGACCAGGTCGAAGGCACCGCGGGCGGGACCTTCGCCGTGGTCCTGGTCGGCCGGGCCATCCCCGAGGCCGCCCTCAAGCTCGAGGGGCAGAACCTCGCGGCCCGGCGCGCCGACGGGACGGCCCTGGGCCCCGTCGACCGGCTCGCCCTGCGCGCCACCGGCGGCGGCGACCTCGACCGGCGGCAGGCGACGCTGGACCACGTCGCCCTCGCCGGCGGCGGCGTCCGCCTGGCCGGAAGCGGCCGCTTCGCCCTGGGCCCGGCCGCCCGCCCGTGGGACGGCCAGGGCAACGTCACGCTGGGCGGCACGATCGACGCGGAACAGGTGTCGGTGCTGGTCGGCCGCCGCGAGACGTGGGATGCCTGGCCCGTCGAAGGCCCCGTCCAGGTCGCCGTCCAGGCCGCCCTGGACCGCGGGCGGATCGACGCAACGCTGCAGACCGGCGCGACATACACCGGCGCGGCCCGGCCGGTCGCCCTGGCGCTGGCGGCGCAGGTCCGGGGGGCCCCGGAGGGCTGGCAGGTCGAGCAGGTCAGCCTCGCGCGGACCGACGGGCCCGGGCAGGTCCGCCTGCGGATCGACGACACCACGTTCGAAACGGTCGGCGACGACGTGCTGACGGCAACGCTGGACGGGACGATCGAGGTCCAGGACGCCGAGGCCCTGCTGGAATCGCTGGCGCCCGGCACGCCGGCGCCGGCCTGGCTGGCCGGCCCCGCCGGCGAGCCGGTCCGCCTGACCTCCGCTCTGCGCCTGGGGCCGGGGCAGGCCGCCTCCGCCGAGGCGACGCTGCAGGCGGCCGGGGCGACGCTGGCCGTGCGGGCCGCCCGGCAGGCCGAGACGTGGTCCGCCCGGGGCAGCCTCCAGGCCGACGACGCCCAGGCCCTGCTGGGCCCGACCGGCCTGTCCGGCCGCCTGACGGCGGAGGCGGACCTCCAGGACCTCCCGGCGGCCCCCCGCGGGACCGTGAGCCTCCAGGCCGAGCGGCTGGACGTCGGCGTCCTGCGCCGGCGCGGGGACGCCCCGCCCGGGGCGGACGGCGGCGAGGCCCGCCCGCCGATGACGCCGCAGTACCGCCGGTCGCTGCAGGACCGGGCCCGGGAGGCGATCGGCGCCGCCCGGCGGTGGACGCGGGGCGCCGACGTCGCCTTCGAGGTCGCCGTCGCCCGGGCGGACGGCCTGAGCCTCGCCGGCCTGGTCGGGCCCGTCAACGCGACCGACCTGGCCCTGGAAGGCACCGTGGCCGGCGGGCGGATCGAGGCCTCCGGCGGCGCCTCCATCCAGGCGGCCCGCCTGCGAGGCCGTGCGGGGACCGACCTGGCCGAGACGGCGCCGTCGCTGCTGCTGGCCGGCTCGGTGGAGAACCTCCTGGCCACCGGCCAGCTCCAGGCCGCGGTGCTGGAACTGCTGCCCGAGATGGAGGTCCGCGGGACGATCTCGCGCGAGGTGGACGTCACCGTGCCGCTGACGGACGTCGTCGCCACCGTCCTGGACGGCCGCTACGCCGTCACGCCGGTGGGGCAGGCCCGCACGACGCTCATCGACGGGCTGCTGCGGGGGCTGGCCCCGCCGGAGGTCATCGAGCGGGTCCTGCCGGGGCTGAACCTGGCGGAGTTCGTGTACAACCGGGCCATCGCGACCACCGACTACCAGGCCGACGGGTCCGTCCGGAACGTCGCAACGCTGTCGGGCGACCGCTACAGCCTCTACGTCGACGGGGCTGTCGGTCCCGAGGGCGACGCCTCGTACGACCTGGGCGTGATGGTCAGCGGCGCCGAGGGCGGGCCGGCGTGGCTGCGGCAGTTCGCGGGAAGGCGTATCCCCTTGCTCGAAAAGAGCTTCCGCATCACGGACGGCCGGCAGGCCGACGCGGCGGTCACCTGGACCTTCCCCGCCGAATCCCTGCTGCGGTCGCTCATCGAAGACAACCTTCTCCGCGACATCCTCCCCGAAGCCCGCCCCGGGCCCGGCGACCGACAGAACGGCCTGCCCCTGGACCTGTTCGATCTGCTGCCCCTGCCCGGGCGCGGCGACAACGAATAGCCGGTGGTCGCCGCGGGGGCGGCCGAACGGTACAATGACGCCGGAACAGCCCCCCCGGCGGCCGGACCCTTTCGCGGAACCGACCGGGCGGGTATAACTGTCTGCTGCAACAGATCATGATCGACGCAGGATTCAGATCGACGTGGTTGGCTTGGCGCCTCGTGTGCCTGCGGGCTGCCCGGCCGGCGGAGAGGCCTTCGTGACGCGGGCCGCCTCCGGCGCCGGCGCCCGTCTCGGCACGGACGACGCCTTCGTCGCCAGCTACCCCAAGGGACCGCTGCTGCGGCCGGCCAGGATCGCCCACATCGCCGTGGCCATCGGGGTGAACCTCCTGCTGTACGCGGCGGCCAACGTCATGCTGCACGTCCTGGCCTCCGGGGCCTCGGTCAGCACGACCGCCGGGGAATACCGCAGATGGGCCGCCAAGCCGTTGGTCCAGGTGCTGCTGGAGCCGCTGAGCATCTTCACCCACCCGTGGATGATCCTCGTCGTCGGCCTGCTGCTGGCGGCAATCGTGACGGTGCCGCTGCTGGTAGCGTGCCTGTACCGTGCGTGGCTGTGCGCGCCGTTCCTGTTCTACGTGGCGGCCCTGGCCCACGCGCCGGTGCTGGCGGCCGTGCTGGCCGTCGGGTGCGTCCTGGTGGCGGCGACGGACCTGCGGCGGCGGAACCCCTCGCTGGCACTGCTGCTGGGACTCTCGCCGGTGTACGTCTACTTCTACCTGGCGGCGCAGTCGCGGACGATCGCCTCGTCGCCCATGCAGCACCTGGCGCTGTGGGTGCCCTTCGTGGTCGCGGCGGTCGCGGCGATCGTCGCCATGGGCCTGGTGCTGCTGATCGCCCACTGGATCCGCTACCGGCCGGGGGTGATCTGCCCGGTGCTGGTCCTGCTGACGGCGGCGCCGGCGTGGCTGTTCCTGACCCGGGTGGGCGGGGACGAACTGGCCTTCGCCCTGCTGGTCGCCGACGCGACCCCGTCGGACGTGGTCTTCCCCGGCGGACCCTTCCAGCGCGAGGCGGGGCTGACCGACGAGCCGCCCACCGACGCCGAGATCCGGCGGGCCGAGGCCATCCTGGCGGCGCGGCGGGCCGAGCGGGTGGCCCTGTGCGACGCGTTCCTGCACCGCTACGGCGACAGCGGGCGGGTGGCGACGGTGCTGTGGATCAAGGGCATCACCCTGGACCTGCGGGTGAACCGCCCGGCCCTGCGCCGCGGGGTGCTGCAGTACTACGACACCCACCCGCGTGAAACGTCGGCGCCCACGTGGCGGCGTCTGGTGGCGGGGTTCGGCGACGATCCCCGCGCGGCGGTCGGGCGCTTTCGGCTGGCCCACCTGGCCTGCCGCGACGGGCGCGTCGCCGAGGCGCACAGGCACCTGGTCCGCGCCGCCGACCTGCTGAAGGACATTCACGCCGCCCCCGTGGCCCTGTCGGGCGACGCCACGTGGGCGCAGCTCTTCGGCGCCCCGCGGCAGTGGCCCAGCCGCGAACACCTGCGTCAGACGGCTTTCGACATCGACTACCTCCGCTGGCTGATCGAGGACAACGCCGTCCTGGACGATCCGGACGCCCAGCGGGCCTTCGCGGTGTTCATGGATCTCGACCGGCGCGGCGAGTGCCGCGAGGCGTTCAGCGAGCGCCTGGACGACCTGGCCGAGCGCTTCCACGACACCCCCTTCGCCGAGAACCTCTACCTCCTGCGCGCCAGGGTGGCCTTCGACCAGGCGGCGTCCAACAGCCCGCTGTCGTGGTCGGCGGTGGAGCCTTGGGCCCGTTCGCTGCTGGAGATGGCCGGGGAGACTGACCAGGACGCCTCCATCGAGGCCAACTTCGAACTGGGGCTGCTGGCCCTGCACCCCACCCGCGTCGACGGGCTCAGCCGCATCGTGGACCGCCCCGAGGTCTACTTCAGGCGCGTCAGCGGCGCCCGCCCCAACCCCTGGCAGCGCCAGGCCGACGAACACCTCAGCCTGCTCCGCGCCGCCGAAAAGGGCGGCCCCTGACAGCCCAGCGCCATGGCTACCACCCCATCGCGTACGCCGGCTCGTGGCGCGGGCTGGCGGCGGCGCGCAGGACGCCGCCGGCGTCGATGGAGACGGCCATGGCGTTGCCGCCGGCGAAGGGCGCCTCCACGCGGACGCGGTGGCCTCTGCGGCGCAGCTCGGCGCGGACGGCCGGGGCGATGCGGCTCTCCAGGTGCAGCACGCCGGGGGCCGCCGCCCGCGGGTAGAACGAGCTGGGCCAGTGGCCCGACCAGAACGTCGGCGCCTCGACGGCCTCCTGGGCCGACAGGCCGAACGCCGTGACGTTCAGGAAGAACTGCAGCGCCCACTGGTCCTGGCAGTCCCCGCCGGGCGAGCCGAACGACCACTGCGCCCGCCGGCCCGTCCGCCCGGCCAGCGAGGGCGTCAGCGAGGTGCGCGGCCGCTTGCCGGGCGCCGGGGCGTTGGGGTGGCCGGCGGCCAGCGAGAACATCTGCCCCCGCGTGCCCAGCGGGCAACCGACGCCCTCGATCACCGGGGAGGACTGCAGCCACCCGCCCGAGGTGATCACCGCCACGATCGTGCCGGCGGCGTCGACGGCGTGGACCGCCGTGGTGTCGCCGTGAGCCGGTCCCGAGGGCGCGCCGAAGCGGGCGTTGACGGCCCGCACGTCCCGGGCCGTCAGCGGCTGGGCACCGCCCGGGCGCAGCTCCATCGATGCGGAGGCCGCGTCGATCAGCTCCCGCCGCTGCCGGGCGTACGCCGCCGACAGCAGCCGCCCGAAAGGCACGCGGACGAACTGCGGGTCGCCGTAGTGGAACTCGCGGTCGGCGAAGGCGAGCTTCATCGCCTCGACGACGGTGTGGACGTAGTCGGCGGAGTTGTGCCCCATGGACTTCAGATCGTACCCCTCCAGCAGCTTGAGCGCCTGGAGCATCGCCGGCCCCTGGCACCACGTCGAGCACTTGTGCACCCGCCAGCCGCGGTACGTCACCGACACCGGCGGCTCGATCCGCGCCTCGTACGCGGCCAGGTCCTCTTCGCGGAGCAGCCCCGTGTGGGCCGTGCCCGTCCCGTCGGGGACCGCCTGGCGGCAGTGGCGGTCGATGCGCCGGGCGATCGAGCCGCGGTAGAACGCGTCCAGCGCCGCCCGCAGCCCGTCGTCGCGGCGGCGGTGGAGGCGGTCGGCGCGGGCCAGCGCCTTGAGCGTGGCGGCCAGGGCGCCCTGGCGGAAGATCGTCCCGACCGGCGGCGGGGCGCCCTTGGGGCCGGTGAGGAAGGTCTCGGCCGAGCTGGGCCAGTCCCGCCGGAAGCGGTCGGCGCTGGCGGCGATGACGCCGTGCAGCTCGTCGTACATCGGGAAGCCCCCCTCGGCCAATTCGATCGCCGGGGCGAGCACGTCGGCCAGCCGCCGGGTGCCGAACCGGCGCAGCAGGGCGATCCACGCCGCCGGCGTCGCCGGGACGACGGCCGGCAGCAGCCCGTCGCCGGGGATCAGGTCCAGCCCCAGACCCGTGTAGGCCTCCAGCGTCGCCGCCGCGGGGGCCGTGCCGTTGCCGTTGACGGCCACCGGGGCATCATCGCCGGCGGCCTGCACGAGCATGGGCGCCTCGCCGGCCAGCCCGTTCTGGTGGGGCATCACCACCGTCAGGGCGAACCCGGCGGCGGCGGCGGCGTCAACAGCGTTGCCGCCGGCGCGGAACTCGGCCATGCCCGCCTCGCCGGCAAGATAGTGCCCGGCGACGATCGCGCCGCGCGTCGACTGGATCAGGGGTCGCCCGCCCTGACGTCCGGTGGTGGTGGCCATGCGCTGTCCCTTCATGACACGAGATTACGTTGAGCGGCTTCACAACCCTTCCGCGGGTGGGTGTTCTCTTCAGAACTCCGCCGGCCAGAGGGGTCCTGCAACCGGCTCCTGCCGGGCATTGTGCCAGCTTGCCGGGCCGCCCGCAAGGTGCGATTCGCGCGCGGCGGGCTCTTGCGGGCGGGGCAGCGCCGAGGTATACAGGGACTGCCGGAACATCGGCAATCACCCCTGCCCGCCTTTTTGAAAGGAACGAACATGAGCTGCACGCCTTTTCACGTCTGCCTCTTCCTGCTGCTGACGGTGAGCCTGGCCTGCCCCGCGCTGGCCTCGGCGCCGGCGCTGTGGCGGGAGGGCGAGGACTTCGTCCTGGCGACGGACAAGACCCGCGACAACGTCAACGACAAAGCGCCCGCCTCCGGCGGGAAGTGCCTGTTCGGCCCATCGCTGGACCGGGAGGGCAACGTCGTCGAGTACAGGATCGCCCTGGATGCGCCGGTGCCGGCCGCCGGCGTGATCTTCCGCTACGCCCGCCTGCACTGGCGGGAGACGATGGTCCCGGCGCCGATGCGGCTGGAGCTGATCGGCCCCGGCGATCCGATCGGGCGGGACATCGCCTTCGCCGACACCCGCGGCTGGGGCAACAAGCCGGCCGAATGGGGACTGCTGACCGTCCAGGTCGGCGACCTCGCCGCCGGGGACTACACCGTACGGCTGACGTCGCTGGCCGACAACAACTCGATCAACCTGGACGGCTTTTTCGTGGCCGGCCGCGGCTTCGAGGTGACGGCGGAGGAACTGGCGGCCCAACTGCGGGTGGCGATCTCGGCGCGGGGCTATCTCGGGCTGCAGGTGCCCTCGGCCGCCGTCGATCAGAAGGCCCTGCCCGCCCTGCCGGTGGCGGCCCGCGCCTTCGACGGCCCCGGCGCCCCCGTCACGGCGACGCTGCGGGATGCGGCCGGAGGGACGATCCAACTGACGCCATTCATCAAGCTGTCCAAGGATGGGGCGATCCAGTGCGCCCTGCCGTCTCTGAAGGATGGGACGTACACGCTGACCCTTGCGTCGGACCTGGTGGACCAGGCTGTCCGGGTGGAGCTGTCGCTGCTGGGCGATTTCCTGGCGTCGCTCGACGACCGCATCGCCAGACTCGTCGCCTTCAACGCCGCACTGGCCGACATGGACACCCCCGGCGCCGTCCAGTGCCGCGCCGACTTCGCCCACGCCGTCCAGTTCGTGCGGGACGGCCGGGCGGCGATGTCGCAGTCGATTTCCCAGTCGGAGAATCTCCGTCGCCAGCACTTGGCCCAGGCCGAAGGCCGCTCCGACCCGGCACCCCTGGCCGTCAACATCGCCGCGACGCTCGCGCAGTTCGAGCAGACCGCCCAGCGGCTCCAGCAGGGCAAGGCGCCCTACGCCGAGCGGACCGGCGTGTTCCGCCGCGCGTACGTCTCCAAGGGCTCGGGCAACCTGCTGGTCTACCGCAGCTACGTGCCGACGAGCTACCCGACCGCCAGGTCGATGCCCCTGATCCTGATGCTCCACGGAGGCGGCGGCGACGAGAACTACTTCGCCGACATGGAAAACGGCGCCATCCTCCGCGGCCTGGAGCAGCGCGGGTACATGATGGTGGCACCGCGCTACAACCGCCGCGAACAGCCGACCCTCAACGAGGACCTGCTGCAACTGATCGACCTGACGTGCGAGCAGTATCCCAAGATCGACCGCAGCCGCATCTACGTCACGGGCATCTCGATGGGCGGCGGCACCACGTACCGGATGGCTACCGGCAACCCCGATCTGTTCGCCGCCGCCTGCTGCGTCTCGGGCACCGGTGACACGGCCGTGGCCGAGAAACTGGCCACCACGCCCCTGCTGATCCTCCACGGCGGCGCCGACACCGTCTCGTCGCCCGAACGGGCCAAGGCCACCGACGCGAAGCTCACCGAACTGGGCTACACCCACGAGTTCCACCTGTTCCCCTCGCACGGCCACGAGTACCACGCCGAACAGTATCTCAAGCTCACGCTGGACTTCTTCGACAGGTACAGCAAGAAGTAAACGGCCGATGGCCAGATGAAGGGCTGACAGCAACGGCGCCGGCGCCCCGAGGTGCGTCGGCGCCGTTGTCGTTGCCGTTCACCTGGAAAGGGGGTCTCCGCCGTTCCCGCCCGAATCGCGTTACTCGTGCCGCAGCGCGACGATCGGGTCGAAGTTGGCGGCGCGGAGGGCGGGGTAGATCCCGCTGACCAGGCCGACGATCAGGGCCATGGAGAACGGCACGATGAGCATGGGGAACTCGACGACGGCCTCCATGTCGCGGGCGACGGTCTTGATGACAGCGGGGATGACCAGCCAGCCGATCAGCACGCCCAGCAGCCCGCCGGCCGACGTCTGAGCGACGGATTCGACGAGGAACTGCACGACGATGTCGCGCTTCTTGGCCCCCAGCGCGCGGCGGATGCCGATCTCCCGCGTCCGCTCGGTGACGCTGGAAAGCATGATATTCATGATGCCGATCCCCCCGACGACCAGCGAGACGCCCGCGATGGCCAGGAACATGCCGTTCCAGATCTTCGCCTGCTGCTTGAGCGCCTCGATCTTCTCCATGGGCACCTCGACCTCGAAGTCGCGGCGGCTGTGGAATCGCTCCAGCAGCGAGGGGATCATCTGCGACGCCCGCAGGACGGCGTCCTCGTCGGCCAGTTGAAGGATGATCTGCGAGACCTCGACCTTCTCCAGGGTCATCGAACCTTCGGTCCGAGAGACGGCCAGCTCGCCGAAGCGCTGCACGTCGGCGGTGATGGGGATGAACACCTGGTCGCTGACGGCGACCGACTGGTTGACCCGCCGGATCTCCGCCGGGCGCGACACGACGCCGATGACCCGGAACTCCAGCCCGTCGAGGCGCACGGTCCTGCCGATCGGATCGTCGGGCCCGAACAGCCGCCGCGCCAGGTCGGCCGTGACGACGGCGACGTTCCGCCTCCGCAGGATGTCCCCGTGCGTCAGGAACCGCGACTGCCCGTCAGCCAGCCTCAGCCGGGCGGCTTCGAGGTAGGACGGCTCGGTGCCCAGGACGGAGACCGCCAGCTTGCGGGTGGGCGCAATGGCGTTGCGGGTGGTCTTGTGGACGACCGTGCACTGTTTGACGGCCGGGACGTTGTCCCGCAGGCGGATCACGTCGTCGTAGGTCAGCCCGTACTCGGCCACGTAGGACGTCGAACTGCTCTGCTCGCTGTCGGAGGGGGGCTTGATCGACTCGATGATGATGTTGTCGCTGCCCCGGCGGGCCAGCTCGGCCTGGCTCTTGCGGGCCGAGCCCTCGGTGATGGCCAGGATGGCGATGACGCTCCAGACGCCGAACACGATGCTCAGCACCGTCAGGCTGGAGCGCACCAGGTGGGCGGTGAGGCTGGACAGCCCCAGGTGGATCACGTCGGTGGTCTTGTTCAGTGCTTTCATGCGCTCACCGGCCCCTCAGCGCTTCGCGGCCCAGCGGCGCGTCCCGCCATGCGCTGGGTGGGCTGGTCGGAGTGGAGCAGGCCGTCGCGCATCACGACGATCCGCTCGGACCGCTCGGCCACGTCCGATTCGTGGGTGACCATGATGATGGTCCGCCCCCGCCGGTGGAGGTCGTCCAGCAGGTCGAGGATCTCGCCGGTGGTGTGCTGGTCGAGGTTGCCGGTCGGCTCGTCGGCCAGCAGGATCAGGGGATCGTTGGCCAGGGCCCGCGCACAGGCGACGCGCTGCTGCTGGCCGCCTGACAGCTCGCTGGGCTTGTGGAACATCCGGTCGGCCAGCCCCACCATCTGCGCCAGCTCCATGCTGCGGGGCCTTCGCTGGGCGTGGGGAACGCCCCGGTAGAACAGGGGGATCTCGATGTTCTCCAGCACGCTGAGCTGCTGGATGAGGTTGAACGACTGGAAGATGAACCCGATGCGCAGGTTCCGCACGTCGCTCAGCCCGTCGTCGCTCATCTGGCTGACGTCCTGGCCGCCGAGGTAGTAATGGCCGCTGGTGGGCCGGTCCAGGCAGCCCAGCAGGTTCAGCAGAGTGCTCTTGCCCGAGCCGCTGGGTCCCATGATGGCGACGTATTCGCCCTCGCAGATCGTCACGCTCAGATCGCGAATGGCGTGGACTTCGCTGTGGCCTACCACGTAAGTCTTGCGGACGTTCTGTAGTGTAACCAGTTCAGTCATGGTCAGACCATCTTCGGATTTCGAGTCGCCGCGGTCCCTCGGCAGCTTCAAGGGACAGACGGCCTAGTCCCCGGCCGGCGCCTGTCGTCCGCCGCCGGCCGGCCCGCCGCCGCGCGGACCTCCGGGTCGCTGGCCTTCGGGACGTTGCCCTTCACCGCGCGGGCCCTGAGGCGGCTGGCCCTCGGGGCGACGGCCTTCGCGGGGAGGCGAGGCCGGCGCGTCGTTCTCAGCGTCGTCGGCTGTCGCCGGCTGCGGCGCCGCGACCGCCGCGGCCGGGCGGCCGGGCTGCTCCTGGGCGCTTCGGTCGCCCGACAGCTCCTCCGGCGTGTCGAACGCGTGCGTCGTGCGGTCGGCCACCTCGTCCGGCGGCGGGGCCATCAGCAGGACGTCGCCCTCGGCAAGCCCTTCGAGGATCTGCACCTCCGTGTCGCTCATCTCCCCCACCCGCACCGGCGTGCGGACGGCCTGCTTGCCCTCGACTTTCCAGACGTACGTCTGCTCCTGCTCGGTGAAGACCGCGGCGATCTTGGTCTTCAACACGCCCGGCAGGCGGGCGAGAATCAACTCGACCTGGGCCGACGAGCCCGGCTTGAGATCCCGCGGAGGGTTGTCCAGGAGGCTCTCGATCGGGAAGGTCTTCACCGAGGGGTTGTAGCGCTGATCCTCCGTCGAGGCCAGCAGCGCCACGTGGCCCACGGTGCCCGTGAGCACCTCGCCGCCGCGGCTGTCCAGGCGGATGGTGGCGGGCATGCCGATGTGCACCTTCTCGCTGACGCCCTCGAACACCTTCGAGTACACCCGCAGCGTGGACATGTCCGGGATGCGCATCAGCCGCCGACGGCTGCGGATCAGCGTCCCGACCGACACGTCCGGCGGATCCCACCGGTTGCCCGAGTCGTAGATGATCAGCCCCGGGGCGGTCGCGCGGATCTCCAGCATGTCCCGCTGGGCGTGGAGCTCCTCCAACTGGCGCTCCTGCATCTCCAGGGCGCTGCTCTTGGCTTCCATGTTGACCTGTGCCAACCGCCGCTGGGCGGTCGATTCCAACTTGGCGCGCTCCAGTTCCAGTTCGGCGTCCTGCAGGGACAGTTCCAGCCGCTTCTCCTCCTGCGGCAACTCGTACTTCTTGAGCTTGTCCAGCTCGGCCCTGGCGTTGGAGACGTTCAGGTTGTACTGATCCACGCGGAGCTGCTCGGCGTCGATCGTGCTCTGCGAGTACGTGCCCTCCAGACCCTCGGTCCCGTTGACGTCCCGCATGAACTTCAGCTTGCCCTCGGCCAGGACCAGTTCCTGCTGCTCCAGCGCCAGCCTGGCTTCGGCCTCGGCGAGCCTCTGGTCGCGTTCGTGCTCGGTGAACTTGAGTTGGTCGTTCCTGGCGTTCGTGACGGCCGCCTCGGCCTGGGCGATGCGGTTGTCCCACTCCTTGTTGGTCAGTTCGATCCGCTCGAGGGCCTGCTGGTAGTCGTTCTCGGCCGAGGTGACCTCCAGTTCCGTCCGCGTGATCGAGTCCAGCAGCGACTGGCACTCGAAGCGGATGATCACGTCGCCCACCTCCACCTGCGTGCCCTCGTCGACGCGCTCGGCGATGATCGCGTCCCAGCGGAGGTTGTTGGCGATGGTGGTCCTCTTCTCGGCGTTGATCTCCCCGGTCTCGACGACCGAGACGACCAACTCCCCACGGGTCACCACCGTCTTGACCACGTCGGCCAGCAGGTCCGCGCCGCCGCCGGCGCCGGCCAGCAGCAGGGTGCCGCCGGCGAAGACGAGCAGCACCGCGAGGATGCCCAGCAGGAGCCATTTACGGCCGGAAGGCCGCGCCTTCTTCGGAGCTTTCGATGTCGATGCTTCCATAGTAGTCGCTCAATCGGGTGAAGCGCATCGCCGTCTCCCGCTCGTGGTACTGCCCCTCGGCGTCCACGTCGAGCAGGCCCAGCGAGGCCAGAAACTCGATGCGCGTCGTCTCATAGGCCACCAGGGCCTCGGTCAGCCCGTTCTGGGCGTCCCGCAGGCCTTCCTCGGCTTCCAGCACATCCCGCGCCGACGCCTCCCCGGCCGCCTGCTCCAGGGCCGCCAGCCGCTGGCGCCGCTCGGCGACCGCGACGTTGCGCTGCTGCAGGTCGTAGGTCTGGCGGGCACGGATCAGCTCGCGGTAGTTGTCGATCACGTCCAGGCGGGTATCGTCGATCAGCGTGTTGTAGCGGCGCAGCTCACGCGACTCGGCGATCAGGGCCAGGCGGTAGGCGTCGCGGTTGTCGGTCTGGTCCAGCGAGTAATCCAGCAGCAGCTCGGCGAACCGCTCGTTGCGGTGGAACTGCACGCGGAACGGCTCGTTGGGCCGCGTCCCCGAAGCGCCGATCCCCAGCGCCAGGTCCACCCGCGGGTTGAACCGGTCGGCCACGATCAGCACGTTCCGCCCGGCGTCGCGTACGGCGACCCGCCCGCGGAGCACCTCCGGGCGGGCGTGCAGGGCGATGTCGACCGCCTGGTAGGCCG
Source organism: Planctomycetota bacterium (assembly GCA_012514895.1). Taxonomy (GTDB): domain Bacteria; phylum Planctomycetota; class Phycisphaerae; order SM23-33; family FEN-1343; genus JAAYZK01. The sequence continues at coordinate 25,825 of JAAYZK010000199.1, forward strand.
CATGGGCGACCTGCGCTTCCAGCGCGTCATGATAGGCCTGATCCCGCCAGCGGCGGATGAACGCCTCGCGGGCCTCGCGGCCGACGGGATCGCCGGCGGCCCCCGGGTGCTCGGCGTCGTACCGGGCGGCGGCCTCGGCGGCGGCCTGCTCGGCAATCGCGGCCAGGGCCTGCTCATCCACCATCGGGATCGGCGCCGGGCCCCGGCGGGTCAGCGCCGCCAGTTCCGCGGGATCCGGCGCGACGTTGAACGCCGTCGAGATCCCCATCGTGATCTTGAACCGGTCCAGCCGCGACTGGTACTGCTGGCGCAGGCGGGCCAAGCGGACCTGGGCATCCAGGAGGTTCTTCTCCGTCTGGTCCTGCTCGATCCGCGACGCCTGCCCGCCCTCGACCTGCACCTGCGTCCGCCGCAGGGCCTGCTCGAGGCGGACGATATTGTCCTCTTCGTTCTTCAGCGTGTCCAGGTCCTGGAGCACCTGGTAGAAGTCGGAGGTGATCCGCGTGCTGAACGTCTGGGTGAAACGCTCGTACTCCAGGACGCTGATGGCCAGGTCCCGCTCGGCGCGGTAGAGGTCCTCGTAGGCGAAGCCGCGCCACGCCCCCCGCCACAGCGGCTGGGCCAGTTCGGCCGTCAGGAACGAGCCGAACTCGGTGTTGTGGATGCCCGTCAGGTCCGACAGCACGGTCAGCCCTGCGCCGAGCGTGAGCAGACCGCCCTGGGCGAGCCGCTGGGCGAAGCCGACCTCGAACGCGCCGCTCGCCGCGTTGATCTCCGGCCCATCCTGGATCTTGTCGTGGCTGACGGTACCCGTCAGGGCGCCGAAGAACCCCGCCCAATCGTGGCGCTGGTTGGCCAGGGCCAGCGCCTCGATGTACAGGGTCTCCTTCTCATCCTGGAAGTCGGCGCTGGCGAGCGAGGCCAGTTCCAGGCACTCCGACAGCGACAGCAGGCGGACCGGCTCATCGCCGGCAGGCAGCGGCTCGCCCCGCAGCAGCAGGCGCGAACGGCCTTCCACGGCGCCGACATCGGCGCGGGCGTAGTCGATCGTGAACGGCCGCTGCTCGCCGAGCGCCACGGCCTGCTTGTCCTGGATGAGCCCGTAGGCGGCCTTGTCGGCCTGGCGGGCGTACTGGGCGGGCGTGCACCCGCTCAGGAGCACGGCGAGGGTCACGCCGAGAGATGCACCAAGCCCTGCCGTCCGTTTGAGACCGTCGATCCGTCGCAAGGGAAGGTCCTCAACACCACCGCCGCCGGGGAGCACATCATAGGAGCACATCATCAGAAGCCCATCTGTGCGCCATCATCCAAAAGGGCAATGATAGCTAAACCCTTGGGTGATCTCCACCCCCTCTAACGCAAAAAAACGCCCGCCATTGCACCCGGCGCGGCCCGCCCGGCGAGGTCCGTCTACAATCGCTTGACCTGGCTTGACTTGCGCCACACAGACCGGCCGAACCCCCCAGCCGCCCGGCCGGCGGCACCGGTGGGGCCATTACTCTATCTCCGGCCCATGCCACAAAATGCGGCGCTTTTTCGCTTGGCGAAACGCCGAATTCCGGTATACTGGGATGCGTTGGTCCGCACCGCGGCTTCGGACCGTGCTCGATGCGGCTGCGGACCCGGGTGGGAAGGGATGCCCGCCGAGGCGTCGGGCGCAGTCCGGTGTGGCACCGGTCGCTCGCTTGTGTTTAAGGGTACATAACGCTGTGGCTCCCGTGGGCCGTGTGATGTCCGGCCGGTGCGCTACTGAGAGCGCGTCGGAGCTGCGTTCATAATAGTGAGGCTCCTTTGGCTCGACGGTTGGGCCCTCCCCCTCCCCCGACCGTCGGCCTGATGAGCTTCCCGACGAGCCCGGTCTTCGGACCGGGCTCGTTCTTTTTGGGGGGACAGACACGAAGGACAGCCGGGTCCGGCGCGCGTTCTCTTGCGGAACGGCACCCATCACCCTACACTCATGCCGCAACGTTGGATGCGTGAGGACCCGCCATCATGGTCAAGCGACTGTTTCTGCCGGTCGGACTGGTTGTTGCCATCGCCGCGGCACTGGCGGTGCCGATGCCCGAGGGCGTCGTGAAGCACCTGGACCGGCTGCGGCCGTGGCTGGTGGTGACCATCTTCCTGATCAACGGTTACCAGACCCGCCTGGCCGATGCGCCGCGGGGGTGGAAGTTCCCGCTGACCTTCGCGGTCCTGGCGATCCTCACGCTGGGCCTGGGACCGCTGCTGGGTCGCGGCACCGCCGAGGTGATGCGGATGCCCGAGGCGATGGCGCTGGGGCTGGTGGTGATGGCCGCGGTGCCCTCCACGCTGTCCTCGGGGATCGTCCTGACCGAGGTGTCCGGCGGCAATGGACTGTGGGCACTGATGTTGACGATCGGACTCAACATCCTCGGCGTGTTCACCATCCCCTTCATGCTCGCCTGGTGCGCCCCGGGCGGCGCCGATGAAGGGTTCCCCCCGCTGCCGATGCTGATCGAGCTGGTGGGGCTCGTCCTGACCCCGTTCGTCGTCGGGGTCATCGTCAAGCGCTTCGCCGGCGGCAAAGGGCTGCATCCGACCATGAAGTACATCCCCAGCGCGTGCGTGATCCTCACGGTGTGGATCTCCTGTATGCGCAATCGCGGCCACCTCTTGTCACTGGACATCCCCACGCTTGGCCTGATGGCCGCCGGCGCGATGACCGTCCATCTCGTGCTCATGGCTGCCTGCCTCGGCGCCGGTGTCCCGCTGCGCCTGGACGGGGGTCAGCGCCGGGCCGTCCTGTTCCTGGGCTCCCAGAAGACCCTGCCGGTCGCCCTGGCCGTGCTGGTCATCTTGGGATCGAAGGCGGAGGCGGCCGTGATCGTCTGTATCGTGTTTCATTTCCTGCAGTTGATCACTGATTCCTTCATCGCGTCGCGCCTGGCGCGCGGGAGTGCCTGACCGATGATCCGACCCCTGACCGACGCCCAGCAGCGCTGGGTGGATGCCACGCTGGACAGCCTGACCCGCCGCGAGCGGATCGCGCAACTCATTGTGCCCATGCTGACTGCAGACACCGCCGCGCCGTTGTCGATTGCCGAGTTCGCCGCGACGACCGGCATCGGCGGCGGGCACCTGTTCGGCGGGCCCGTCCAGACCATTCGCGAGCGGGTGGCCCAGGTGCAGCAGGCGGCAAAGGTTCCGCTGCTCCTCAGCGGCGACTTCGAGGCCGGGTGCGGCCCGCGGATCCGCGAGGGCGTCGTCTGGCCGGGCGAAATGGCCGTCGGGGCCGCCGGCGACGAGGATCTCGCCCGAGCGATGGGCGCCTCCATCGCCGCCGAGGCGACGGCGGCAGGCTACAACTGGGCCTTCGGCCCGATTGTCGACCTGGCGGCGGTGAAGGACTACCAGCGGCAGGTCGATTCGTACGGCCGCGACCCGCAAGCGGTGGCGCGCCTGGCCGTCGCCCAGATCCAGGCGATGCAGGCCGGCGGCCTGGCCGCGTGCGCCAAGCACTTCCCCGGCGATGGCTTCGACGACCGCGACCAGCACCTCATGACGCTGGTCAACCCCCTGGATGCCGACGCCTGGTGGCGCCAGAGCGCCGTGCCCTTCCAGGCGGCGATCGACGCGGGCGTGTGGTCTATCATGGTGTCCTGCATCGGGTTGCCGTCGCTGGACCCCTCCAGCGGGGACGTGCGCAACCCCACCCCGGCTGTGGTGAGCCGCCCGCTGATCACGGAGGTGCTCCGCGAAAGGATGGGCTTCGAGGGCGTGATCGTCTCGGACGCCCTGAACATGGGCGGCGTGAGCTATCGCCACCGCCAGTTCGACCGCTACCGCCTGGCCCTGGCGGCCGGCAACGACGTCATCATCTTCGTCCGCGGCGTCCAGGCGACCCTTGATTATCTGGAAGGTTGCGTCGAGCGCGGCGATCTGGACGCCGATGCGATCGACGCCTCCGTCCGGCGCGTCCTGTCGCTCAAGGCCCGCCTGGGGCTGCACCAGCGGCGGATGGTCGACGAGGCCGCCAGCCGCGAGGTCTACAACTCTCTGCGCGGCCAGACAGATGCCGACAGGCTGGCGGAGCGTTCCGTGACGCTCGTGCGGGACACCGACGGCCGTCTGCCGCTCGACCTGCCGGACCGGGCGAAGGTGGCGGTGGTGTTGATCACCAATCAGCCGGCCGAGCGCTCCGACCTGGATGTGTTCGTGAGCACCCTGTCCGCAGGCGGCTGGAATGTAACCTTCATCCGCGACCCCCAGACCGACGCCGTCTACGACCGCGTCGCGACGGGCGAGTTCGACGCGGTCGTGACGGCCTTCTACTTCCCCGTCCAGTACGGCTGGAATACCACGCGGATCCACGGCCCATCCTCCCGCTGCGTGATGAGCGGGTTCCCGATCGCTCATCCGGACACTATCCCGGTGTGGATCAGCTTCTCCAACCCCTACCACCTGTACGAACTGCCCTTCATGGACCCCTACCTCGTCACCTACAGCCCCTCGCCGGCCAGCCAGCGGGCGGCCGGGCGGGCCCTGCTCGGGCAGATCCCC
>JAAYZK010000200.1 GCA_012514895.1 Planctomycetota bacterium
CTTGAATGGAATGCTCGGCCCCAGGTCGCAGCGCCGCCCATGCCATTCGACCGCGAACGTGGCGGTATCGATCCGAGGCCGATCCGACGCCAATTGCCGGTGGCGGCACTGAGCGCATGCGATGCCCCGCACCTCCAGATCATCGTGCTCGGCCAACACCGACCAGGCCCGATCGGCTGCCGCCGCCGCTGCCGCGTGAAGGGCGGCCAGTTCGGCGAAAGCGTCCAGAATCGTCTCGACCAGCTCCTGTTGTCGCATCGTCCCGTCCAATCGTGATGCGCCGACACCGGCGCGGCCGACGATTGGCAGGTCAGACCGACGTGAGCCGTGCGACATCAGCCGGGCCGCTGCGGCTGGAAACATCGGTAATCTGCCTCTGACGCACGACCACAGTGTTCATCATCGTCCATCCAGCGCGCATCAATGGCGCGCGGGTACAACGCGCGATGCAGGGACTTGGCAGGTACATGTCCCTGCAAGGTCCCCGCGCCAAAACGCGAAAGTCCCTGCATCGAGACGCGCGGTCCCCCTGACAGACCGTGGTTCGGCTCAGTCGAACGGGCGATTGGACAAGGCAAGAATGAGGCGTGACATGGTGGTTCGAGAGGCGCGGATCGGGCTGAAATGGTCGCTTCGAAACCCGGAAAAGGCGTGCGAAACCGCGTCATGCATGCGCTTCGAAGGGGCCGTCGTCGAGCGTTCCGGCGACCCAGTCGGCCATAATTTCTTCGATAACATTGCGTTGCAGCGACGGGTCGAGGAACCAGGTCAAGAACCCTAACGGAATCCGTTCAAAGTCGGGGTGAGAGGTTCGAGTGAAAAAGGCCAGTCCGAAGACTGGCCTTTTTCATGCGCGTTCATCAATGCCCTGGCCGGCACGATGTAAGCCGAGTTCTGTGCCGCGACGCCTTGGGCGGGGCGCGGCGGCGAAGGTCATTTCTCTGGACCGCCCGTTGCCGGACGGCTCTCGCCCCCGTGGGGCGAAGCGGCCTACCCGCGATCATGGGCCCAGACCTGGCCGATCGCTGCTTGGCCTTGCACCCGGTGGGGTTTGCCCTGCCGGACGGGTCGCCCCGCCCGCGGTGCGCTCTTACCGCACCTTTTCACCCTTACCCCCTTCGACGCGCTCCGCTCGCCCAAGGCAAGCCTTCGACGGGCGATCGAGCGTGAAGGAGGCGGTATCTTTTCTGTGGCACTGTCCCGTACGCCGTCGCAAGCGGCGGCGCAGGTGGGTGTTACCCACCACCGTGGTCTGGCGGTGCTCGGACTTTCCTCCCTCCCGTCAGGGAGAGCGACCTTCCTCGTGCCGGCCACGTAATACTGTACGCGATCCCGGCGGCGACGGACAGGGGGAATTTGATATCCGGGCGAGAGGCTGCTATCCTTAGCGCCCTGTTCAGCCGACATCCCGCAACCAAGGAAGAGCAACGGATTATGGGCGATGAGCTTCATCATGAGTGTGGCGTCGCGGCGCTGTATTGGCTGGATACCCCCGTCGGGCGCGGCGGAGCCGCCGAGGCGCTGGTCCGCAAGGGCGACGTCACGCCGCTGATGCCGACGGTTCTCCAGGACATCCAGAACCGCGGCCAGCTTGCCGCCGGGATGACGTCGTTCAACCCCCAGCGGCCGCAGTTGATCGACACCTACAAGGAGATCGGCACCGTCGCCGAGGCGTTCCGGATGAACCACTCGGGCAAGCACCGGGCCATCCTCAGCGAGTACGCCGGCAAGGCCGCCATCGGGCACGTGCGCTATGCCACGTGCGGGCAGGAGGATACGTCCTACGCCCAGCCCTTCGAACGCCACCACGGGCGGCGGTGGAAGTGGTTCAGCTTCGCCTTCAATGGCAACATCGCCAACTTCGCCGAGCGCAAGCGGGCCCTGCTGCGCAAGCAGGACTACCACATCATCCGCGACGGCGACACCGAGATCATCATGCACGCCCTCAGCTACGCCAGCCGCGGCGACCGGCGGCCGAACCTGGTGTCGATGGTGCGTTCGCTGAGCGACCAGTTCGACGGGGCGTACAACATCGTCTTCCTGAACGCCCGCGGGGATATGTTCGTCGCCCGCGACCCGTTGGGGTTCCGCCCCCTCAGCTACGCCGTCGAAGGCCGCCTGTTCGCGGCGGCCAGCGAGTCGGTCGCCCTGCGGAACCTGGGATTCACGGAGGTGCACGACGTCGAGCCGGGCACGATGGTCGTGATCGAGGACGGGAAACTGTCGATCCGCCGGTTCGCTCCGTCGCCGTGTCACGCCCACTGTTTCTTCGAGTGGATCTACTTCGCCAACGTCGCCTCGACGATGGACGGCTCGAGCACCTATCTCTGCCGCGCGCGGCTGGGGCAGCGGCTGGCGGAGCGGGAGGACCAGCCCACCGACAGCGACGACTGTGTCGTCGTGCCCGTGCCCGATACCGCCAAGGCCGCCGCTGACAGCATGGCCTACCATCTGGGCGTGCCGTCCATGGAGGGGCTGATCCGCAACCGCTACGTGGGGCGGACGTTCATCGAAGGGGCCGGGGGGCGTCTGCAGAAGGTGCGGATGAAGTACACTCCCATCCCCGCGGTGCTGTCGGGGCGGCGGATCTTCCTGGTGGAGGACTCCCTCGTCCGCGCCACCACCATGCGGGCCCTGGTCGAGCGCCTCCGCCAGGAGGGCAAGGCCCGGGAGATCCACGTCCGCATCGCCTGCCCGCCGATCATCGCCCCGTGCTTCTACGGGATCGACATGAGCACCCTGGGCGAGCTGTTCGCCCCCAAGTACATCAACGGGGGCTACCGCGGCAGGCTGTCGGACGCCGTCGCCGCGAAGATGGCCCGCGACCTGGGCGTCGACTCGCTGCGTTACCTGACCGTGGACGACCTGGCCGACTGCCTGCAGATCGACCACGACCACCTCTGCACCGGCTGCGTGACGGGCAAGTATCCCACCCGCTGGGGCAACCGCCTGCTGGCCAAGGCCCGCGAAGCGGCGCGCGACGGGAAGGCCGGGCGGACGTACGAGTAACGCCCGGCCTCCGCCGTCGCCTGCCGTCCTGATCGCCACTCACTCGACGACCTGAAAACTCCCCACGAGGCCTTCGGCCGAGCTGGGGCCGACCTGGACCTCGAAGCGGCCGGGCTCGACGACGTACTGCATCCTGGCGTTGGTGAAGCCCAGGGAGGCGGCCGGGATCTCGAAGGTCAGCTCGCGGGTTTCGCCGGGGGCGATGGTGACGCGCTGGAAGGCCTTGAGTTCCTTCACCGGCCGCGTCAGCGACGCGACGACGTCGCGGACGTAGACCTGGACGATCTCGTCGCCGGTGACGTCGCCGGCGTTGGTGACGTCGACGCGGACGCGCAGCGTGCCGTCCGGCCGGACGGCGGGGGTGAGGATCTGCAGGGCGTCGTAGACGAACGCCGAGTAGCTCAGGCCGAACCCGAAGGGGAACAGCGGGGAGTTCCACTCATCGCGGTAGCGGCTCTTGTAGGGCTTGTTCCAGTCTTCGGTGCCCTCGCCGTGGGCCGGCCGGCCGGTGGAGCGGTGGGCGTAGTAGATCGGGATCTGGCCGACGGCGCGGGGGAAGGTGACGGCCAGCTTGCCGGAGGGGTTGGCCTTGCCGAACAGCAGATCCGCCGCGGCGGTGCCGGCCTCGACGCCGGGATGCCAGGCCACCAGCAAAGCGTCGACGTCCTCGGCGACCGTGGGGATCGCCAGGGGTCGTCCGGTCAGCAGGACGGCGACGGTCGGGGTGCCGGTGGCGGCGACGGCCTCGACGAGGTCCTCCTGGACGCCGGGCAGCCCGAGGTAGGCGCGGCATTGGGCCTCGCCGGACATATCGGCGTCCTCGCCGACGACGACGATGGCGACGTCGGCGTCGGAGGCGGCGTGGATCGCGTCGTCGAAGCCGTCGTGCTCGTCGTCGCCCAGGCCGCACCCGGCGATGTGGATGATGCGGGCCTTGTCGGCCGCGGCGGCCCGGATGCCTTCCAGAATGGTCGTGACGTCATCGGGGCGGCCGTCGCAGTGCCAGCAGCCCAGCGGGGCGCGCCGGTGGTCGGCCAGCGGGCCGATGACGGCGATCGTCTTGCCCGCCGGCTTGATCGGCAGGGCGTCGCGATCGTTCTTCAGCAGCACCATCGACTTGACCGCCGCCTCGCGGGCCAGGGTGCGGTGCTCGCGGCAGCCCAGCAGCCTGGCGGTCAGCGACTCGTCCACGGTGGCCTGCTCGAACAGCCCCAGCATCAGCTTGAGCCGCAGGACCCGTCCGGCGGCCTCGTCGATGAGGGTCTCGCTCACCTTGCCCGCGCGGACCGCCGCCGCCAGGTGATCGGGGTAGGCCGCCGAGCCCATGTCGATGTCGACGCCGGCGGTGACGGCCTGGCAGGCGGCGTCTTCGTAGTCGGCGGCGACGCCGTGGTCGATCAGCTCGCCCACCGCGTGGGCGTCGGAGAGGACCACGCCGGACCAGTCCCACTCCTCGCGCAGGATCGTGCGGAGGGTGAAGGAGTTGGCCGAGGCCGGCACGCCGTTGATGTCGTTGAACGCCGACATGATCGACCCGGCGCCCTCCTCGAGGGCGGCCAGGAAGGGCGGGAGATACACATCGCGCAGGAGGTTCTCGGACAGGTCGACGGTGTTGTAGTCCTTGCCGGACTCGGCGGCGCCGTAGGCGACGAAGTGCTTGGGGCAGGCGACGATGCGCTTGCCGCTGGCCAGGCCTTCGGACTGGTAGCCGCGGACGCGGGCGCGGGCGATGGCACAGTCCAGGACGGGGTCCTCGCCGGAGCCCTCGGCGATGCGGCCCCAGCGGCCGTCGCGGGCGATGTCGACCATCGGGGCGAAGATCCAGTCGGTCCCGGCCGCCGAGGCTTCCTCGGCCGCCATGCGGGCGGTCCGCTCGATCAGGTCCAGGTCCCACGAGCACGCCTCGCCCAGGGGGATCGGGAAGATCGTGCGGTAGCCGTGGATCACGTCGTTGCCGACGATCAGCGGGATGCCCAGGCGGCTTTCCTCGACGGCGCGGCGCTGCATCTCGTTGATCTTCGCGGTGTCGAAGACGCCCAGGGTCGAGCCGAGGGCGCCCTTCGTGACGGGGCTGTGCTTGTCGGTCATCCCCGGGGCCATGCCCCGCTGGGTCATCTGTCCGATCTTCTCCTCGAGGCTCATTCCGCTGAGCAGCTCGGCTACCTTGGCGTCGATCGCGGGATCCGGGTCAGTGTAACGTTTGTGGGCCATCGCATCATCCTGTACGCGTAAAGGGGTCTGTCGCAAAACGCCGTATCATAGCCAGCCGGGCCGCCGCGTCCAATAAATGCGGCGATTTCCCTGATTCCAGGGGCGATGGTGCCCCGTAACCCCCCCTGAGGGAAAGCTCAACCCTTGCGGGAGGGTTTGGTCAGGTACTCCATCATCTCGTGGCCGAACTGGATGTGCAGGTCGCTGCCGGCGGCGGCGGCCTCGTCGAAGCGGTCGGTGACGACGCCGCGGACGTCCTTGCCGGCGATGGCGAAGGGCACGGGGTCGGCGGTGTGGGTCCGCAGGCTGCAGGGGGTGGGGTGGTCGGGCAGGACGAGAATCCGCCAGTCGTCGCCCTCGGCCCGGAGGCGCCGGAGGATGGGGGCGACGACCCGCCGGTCGATGTCCTCGATGGCCTGGATCTTCAGGTCGACCTGGGCGTTATGGGCGCACTCGTCGGGGGCCTCGACGTGGACGACGACCAGGTCGTGCGTGTCGAGGGCCTCGACGGCGGCCAGGCCTTTGCCGTCGTAGTTGGTGTCGACGTAGCCGGTGGCGCCGGGGACCTCGATGCGGTCCATCCCCGTCAGCGCCGCGATGCCCCGCACCAGGTCGACCGCCGTGATGACCGCCGCCGAGAGGCCGAAGCGGCGGGCAAACGGCTCCAGCACCGGCGGGGTGCCTTCGCCCCACAGCCAGATGCTCGACGCGACGTTCTCCCCCAGGTCAGCGCGGACGGCGTTGATCTCGTGGACGGCCAGCAGGTCGCGGCTGCGGTCCATCAGGTCGCGCAGCACGTCCGACCCGGCGCCCGTCGGCAGGTGCCGGGCCGCCGGTTCCCCGAGGATGTCGTGCGGGGGGGTGGTGCTGACGTTCACCTCGCCGCGGCAGGTCATCAGGTGGCGGTAGCTCACGCCAGGGTGGAACGCGATCGTCGGGGACCCCAGGGCCTTGTTGAGGGCCACGATCAGCGTCGTCGCCTCGGCCGTCGAGATATGCCCGGCGGAGTAGTCGGCCATGATCCCGTCGACGATCGTCACCAGGTTGCAGCGGAAGACCCACGTGCCCGGCTCGATGGCGAGGTTCTGGGCGGCGGCCTCGAGGGGCGCGCGGCCGGTGTAGTTGCTTCGGGGATCGTAGCCCAGGACGGAGAGGATCGCCACGTCCGAGCCGGGCGGGAAGCCCTCCGGGACGTTGCGGACGGTGCCGATCCGGCCCGATGCGGCGATCGCGTCCATCGTGGGCTTGTCGGCCGCCTGCAGCGGCGTGCGCCCGCCCAGTTCGGCCAGGGGCAGGTCCGCGGCGCCGTCGACGATGACGATGGCGTACTTCATGGGAGCTTCTCCTGGTGTTCCTCGACGATGCGGACGACGACGGTGGGGGCCGTCACGACGGGCAGCGCGTCGATCTCCCTGCAGGCCGCCCGGATATTGCCTTCCAGCGTGGCGGCCGTGGTGATGACCACCGGCACGCCGGCGCCGCCGTCGTCGGGCTCGTGCTGCAGCACGCCCGACAGGCTGATCCGGTGGCGGCCGAAGACGTCGGTGACGGCGGCCAGGACGCCGGGGGAGTCCTGGCAGGTCAGGCGGAGGTAGTACCTTCCGCGGAGCTGGTCGATGGGCAACTGGCGGGCCGGTTCGGCGCGGTCGGGCCACAGGCCCAGGCGGGCGAACTGGGCCGTCGCGGCCCCCAGGCCGACCGAGAGGATGTCCGAGACGACCGCCGAGGCCGTGGGCATGCTGCCGGCGCCGCGGCCGTAGAAGAGCGTGTGGCCGACGGCGTGGCCGAAGATCGACACGGCGTTGAACGGGCCGTTGACGCCGGCCAGCGGGTGGGTGTCGTGGAGGAACGCGGGGTGGACCCTCAGGCTCAGCCCGTCGTCCTGGCGGCGGGCGATGGCCAGCAGCTTGACGGTGTAGCCCAGCTCGGCGCCGTAGCGGATGTCGGCGATATCCAGCGTGTCGATGCCCTCGACGTGGATGGCGCCGTAGTCGATCCGGCGCCCGAAGGCCAGGCCCGCCAGGATGGCCAGTTTGTGGGCGGAGTCCTCGCCGGAGACGTCGAGGGTCGGGTCGGCCTCGGCCAGCCCGTCGGCCTGGGCCTGGGCCAGGACGTCGGCGTAGGCGGCGCCGCGCCCGGCCATGGCCGACAGGATGTAGTTGCACGTGCCGTTGACGATCCCGTACAGCGCGTCGATCTCGTTGGCCAGCAGCCCGCCCAGCAGGGCGCCGATGACGGGCACCCCGCCGACGCAACTGGCTTCGAAGGCGATGCACACGCCGTGCGCCCGCGCCATCGCCCACAGCTCGGCGCCGTGATGGGCCAGCAGGGCCTTGTTGGCGGTGACCACGTGCTTGCGGGCGGCCAGGGCCCGCTGGACGAAGGTCCTGGCCAGCGTCGTCCCGCCGACCAGTTCGACGACGACGTGCGTCCGGGGGTCCTTCAGCGCGTCGTCGATGTCCTTGCGGAAGAGACCCTCGTCGACGCCGACCTGGCGGGCGCGGGTGAAATCCACGTCGACGACGTGCCGCAGCCGCACGTCCAGGCCGCTGCGGGACGCCAGGAGATCGTGGTCGTTGATGAGCAGCCGCGCCACGCCGCTGCCGACGGTTCCGCAGCCGATCAGCGCGACGCCCACGGTGTTGTCACTTGCCATCTGTACGTTCCTTCTGAGACATCGGTCCGCCTCGTCGGGCCGCATGGTAAGGCCGTCGCGGCGGCGAATCAACCGGTGCTAGGTATTGGCGTAACGGCTGGCCTCGTAAGCCCGGGTGGCCGTGATCCAGTACCAGACGAGGAAGCCGGCGCCCAGGACCATCATGGTCAGCGTGTAGTCTTCGCGGGTCCAGTCCAGCCACCGCCGCGCGCCGGCCTGCAGCAGCAGGCACAGCGCGCCGCCGCCGATCGCGGCGCTGGGGACGGCCAGGGCCGAGAGGTAGCAGCCCAGCTTCACCGCCCCGCGCAGGCGGATGTTTTCCTCCCGTCGCCGGCAGGCCCCGTGCAGGGC
>JAAYZK010000201.1 GCA_012514895.1 Planctomycetota bacterium
AGAACTCGTCCGGGCGGCCGGCGACGGTGGTGATCACCGGCCGGCCGCCCGCGCTGTTTCACCGCAACCGCCAGGGGACACCGCGATGTACGAAGACCCGACCGCCGCACTGGCCAGCCTGACGGCCCGGATCCATGCGATCCGGGACTCTCTTTGACCTGCCAACGCTTGAACGGCGCCTGGCCGCGCTGACCGACGAGATGAACCGCCCCGGCTTCTGGGACCACCAGGAGCGGGCCCAGCAGACGGTGGCCGAGCTGAAGACGCTCCGCGCCCAGGTCGAGCCCGTGCGCGAGCTGCTGCGCCGCACCGAGGACGCCGCCGTGCTGATCGAGCTCGTCGACGAGGACGGCGGCGCGGCCGCGGCGGCCGAGCTGCAGGCGGAGCTCGACAAGGTGGCGGCGAAGACCGACCAGGTCGAGCTGCTGACACTGCTGTCGGGGCCCAACGACGCCCGCAATTGCTTCTTCGCCATTCAGGCCGGCGCGGGCGGCATCGACGCGTGGGACTTCGCCGAGATGCTGCTGCGCATGTACCTGATGTTCTTCGAGCGGGCCGGCTTCAAGGTCGCCGAGGTGGACCGCCGCGACGGCGATGGCGCCGGTATCCAGTCGGTAACGCTGCTGGTCAGCGGACCGTATGCCTATGGCTACCTGTCGTGTGAGGCCGGCGTGCACCGGCTGGTGCGCATCAGCCCGTTCAACGCGCAGGGCAAGCGGCAGACCTCGTTCGTCGCCGTCGACGCGCTGCCCGAGTTTGAAGAGACCAAGATCGAGCTGGCCGAGGGCGACCTCGACTTCGAGTACTTCCGCCGCTCGTCGGGCGCGGGCGGGCAGAACGTCAACAAGGTCGCCACGGCCGTGCGGCTGCGGCACAAGCCCACCGGCCTGATCGTCGAGTGCGTCAACGAGCGCAGCCAGGCGCAGAACAAGCGCATGGCCCTGAGCATTCTGCAGTCGAAGCTGGAGCAGCTCGACCAGGCCAAGCGCGACGCCGAGCTGGCCAAGGTCTACAGCGACAAGGGCGACATCGCCTGGGGCTACCAGATCCGCTCATACGTGCTGCACGGCTCGACGATCCACGTGAAGGACCACCGCACCGGCCACACCGTGGGCGACACGCAGCGCGTGCTGGACGGCGACCTGCAGCCGTTCATCGACGCGCGGTTGCGCCAGCGGCTGAAGGACGAGTAGCCGCCGCGCGCGCGGTCAGCGCGTCAGGGCGTTCCACCCGGCCGGGCTGAAGAGCGACACGACCTGGACGTCGTCGAACGTGGCGGTGCCGGTTGCCGGGGCGCTGGCCCAGCCCCCTCTTTGCTTCGGCCCCAGCGGGGCGCCAACAGAGCCCGGAGCGCCAGCGACGGGACACGGCCTGAACACACCCGCCTCCATTTGTGTGGGGCGTGCGTCTCACCCGCCCTCGCCCTCGGCCTTCAGCCCCATAGGGGCGCTCCGCCGCAGCCCCGCAGGGGCGCAGGTCTCTAGCCAGGGGCGCCAGCCCCTGGTACCAGACGCGACACGTTCGACCAGCCCCAGCGGGGCGGCGGTGTGTGGCCACGGGTGCAGCGTCGTCCGCCGCCCGGCGGCCGACGCGTAACCCGTGGCCCCCGCCCCCACCGACGTATCCGCAACCCGCCAACCCGCTTGCCGAGCCGCCCGCCGGCGGCGTACACTGGTCGCGTGGGCACGCCGCGCGGTGGGCGGCGGCGGCCCGCACTTCGCAACCGGCCGCGGGGCGACCAGCGGCCAGACTGGGGCGGCGATGGGGTCCTTCGCCACAACACGTACCGCCGGCCGGCGCCAGGCAACCGGCCACGACCCACCGCCTTGGCCAGCACGCGGCCGCGCGCAGCACGGCCGCCCGACGACGACGCGGGCGAACACCCAAGGGATCGACCTGGCCGGGCTACCGGCCGACACGTCAAGGAGAAGAACATGTGCAGGAGTGCGGGAACACTGCTTCTGCTGTCGCTGACAGCAACTCTCTCATCGACAGGCTGCAGCAATTGCTACTCATGGAGCTTCGATGTCGACACAGTGGCCGTGTCGCCGCACGAGAAGGTCGTGCTGGAGATAACGCAGTTCGAGTCGACATCGACGCGCAGCGAGTGGTGGGCACGCCTGCTCCTGGACCGGGACACGACGCGAACGGAAGTCATCAATCAGGCGCTTCCCGAGCACCCGCTGTCGGCGCGCTACACTCTGAAGGTTGACTCAGCACTTCGGCGGGCCTGGGTCGTCCGCGCGCGGGATGGTGCCGCGGTGATGTCGGCCGAGCTCGACACAGGGCGCACCTGGGGAGTGGCCCAGCCACAGCCTGATTGGGCGCGCGGCACGCCGGCGGGGAGTCGTGACGGAGACTGAACCGGAGCGCGAGCGACGGGACACGACGTGAGAACACGCGCCTCCATTTGGGTGGGGCGGGCGTCTCGCCCGCCCTCGCCGTCGGGCCTCAGCCCCACAGGGGCGCTCCGCCGCAGCCCCGCAGGGGCGCAGGTCTGTAGCCAGGGGCGCCAGCCCCTGGTACCCGACGCGACACGTTCGACCAGCCCCAGCGGGGCGGCGGTTTGTGGCCACGGGTGCAGCGTCGTCCGCCGCCCGGCGGCCGACGCGTAACCCGTGGCCCCCGCCCCCACCGACGTATCCGCAACCCGCCAACCCGCTTGCCGAGCCGCCCGCCGGCGGC
>JAAYZK010000019.1 GCA_012514895.1 Planctomycetota bacterium
GAGATGTACAACAACTGGGACGACGCCCGCTGCATCTACCTGCTCAACGGCGCCCTGGCCCTGGACGACCTGGACCTGGCCATCGAGGTCTTCCAGCGCTGGGCCCACACCCTGCCGCTCAAGATGACTGAAGAGGGCTTCCTGCCCCGCGAGACCATGCGGACCCGCTCGATGACCTATACGCTGGCGGCGCTGTCGCACACGCTGCACATCGCCCACGTCGCCGAGCGGTTCGGCGTGAAGCTGCTGGACCTGACCGTCAACGGCAGGACGATCCGCAAGGTCGTCGACACGACCGCCCACTACCTGCTGCACATGGACCAGTGGCCGTACGAGATGATCAAGCCCATGAGCAAGGAAAGCCCCAACGACCGGATCGGGCAGGCGTTCGAGATCGCTTACCGCCACTGGGGCGATCGCAGGTACCTGGACGCCATCAACGCCTGGGGCGGCCGCCCGGCCGGATGCGCCACGCTGCTCTATGCTTCGGCGGGCGGCGCGTAGGCCGTTGCGCCCTTGCCTGTGCGGCCTGCAACCGGGCGGGACGATCGGCGTCCCCTGTTCCTGTGCCGTGCCTGACGCCTCCGGTCTGCCGTTACAGACCGATATGGTAATGGCCCTAAGTCCGCAAATCGGCCATCGAGGCCCTCAAGCGGACGGACGGCGTGCCGATGCTGTGCAAGCGCCTTGCGAGGCTTCCGCAGAGCGCCGGCCGGGGCATCTTTCGTAAGCTCCTGATTTATAAGTAGGTTAGGATCTCCATTTCTTCGCCCTTCCCCGCGGATCCCACGCCCCTGCCGGCCGCGGCGCTGCAGGGGCCCGCTGCCGCTTCCGCCTCCGCCGGGCGCGCGGGGAGGGCACGGACCCATCAAGGGCCGTCGCTGCGGCGACGATGCCGGGGATGCTTCGACGCAAGCCGACGGGTGCGGATGGATGCCGCCCCGATCGTCGTCGCGGGTGTAGTCCGCGGCGTCCAGGTAGAGCAGTCAGCAAGAAAGACGGAGAAAGACGATGAGCAGGATCAACACGAACATCGCCGCACTGATCTCATCGCGTTATCTCAACCAGAACAACGCGAAGCTGAACACGTCGCTGGAGCGCTTGAGCACCGGGTACCGGATCAATCGCGGCAGCGACGACCCGGCGGGGCTGATCGCCAGCGAGAACCTCCGCTCCGAGATGGCCGGCATCAAGGCCGCCCTCACCAACGCCGAGCGGGCCAACAGCATCGTCGCCACCGCCGAGGGCGCGCTGTCGGAGGTGTCCGACCTGCTGGTCGACCTGCAGGGCCTGGCGGTCCAGTCGGCCAACTCAGGCGGGTTGAGCGGCGAGGAGATCCGCGCCAACCAGCTCCAGGTGGACGGCATCCTCGAGTCGATCGACCGCATCGCCAGCCAGACCAGCTTCAACGGTGAGCGGCTGCTGGATGGGTCCAAGGGATTCTCGACGAGCACGGCCGACGGCGAAATCCAGGACATCTCGGTCAACATGGCCAAGAACGCGGCGGATGAAGACCTCGACATCGTCGTCACCACCGCCACGGCGGCCACCCGGGCGACCACCACCGCCAACGTCGCCGCCATCGACTGCGGCGCCGCCGGCACCACCATCACCTACGAGATCACCGGCTCCAAGGGCTCGGCCACCGTCACCTTCGCCGACGGCGCCACCGCCGCCAACGTGGCCAGCGCCATCAACGCCCTGTCCGCCGCCACCGGCGTCATCGTCTCCAACAACGCCGGCGCCTACCGCGTCCGCAGCAAGGCCTACGGCGCCGACGAATTCGTCCGCGTCGAGGTCATCTCCGGCACCAACACCGCCGGCCTGACCGCCGAGACCGTCGAAGGCACCGACGCCGTCGTCACCGTCAACGGCGTCAACGCGTCGGTGGACGGCAACAGGGCCTCCGTGCGCACCGGGGCCATCGACATCAGCTTCACCATGGTCGACGCTCTCATCGGCACGGCCGCCGCGACCGACACGATCACCATCGCCAAGGGCGGCGGGGCCACCTTCCAGCTCAGCCAGAACGTCGGCATGACCGGCCGCGAAGTGGTCGGCATCCCCTCCGTCTCCACCGCCAGGCTGGGCAGCGCGTCCACGGGCCGCCTTCTGGACATCGCCTCCGGCGGCAGCTACGACCTCCAGACCGACGCCGAAGGCGCCCAGGACATCATCGAGGCCGCCCTCCAGCAGGTCGCCACGGCCCGCGGGCGGCTGGGCAGCTTCGTCAAGGACACCGTCCAGACCACGATCAACAGCCTCAACGTCTCCTACGAGAACGTCGCGGCCGCCGACTCGGTCATCCGCGAAACCGACTTCGCCAAGGAGACCGCCCAGTTGACCCGCAACCAGATCCTCGTCAACGCCTCGACGAGCGTGCTGTCGATCGCCAACACCGCCCCCCAGTCGGTGCTGGCCCTCATCGGCTAACGGACGAGCCGATTTGACTGACCTACCTGCGCGGGTCGGTCCGCCCACCACGGCGGATCGACCCGTTCTTCTTCAGCGCCAGGCCCTGAGCGAAGTCGAAGGGCCTGGCGTTCTCAATTTCGCTTGAAAGCGCCCCGTCGTAGCCCCATAATACTACAGCAATTGGGACGGTTTTGCCGGTCGGCGGCTGGAGGCGCGTCCGGCGCGGGAGGTGAGGTGCGCGGTGCCGGGGCTCGGGGCGGACGACACGGATCCCTGCCGGCTCAGGGGCGCGCAACGGGAGGGCGACGGCGACAGCCTCGCCTGGGCGGATGCGGCCTGGTCTGCTCACGTATAGGATGAGGCTTGGGTTGGTCGTCCGTATCGTCGGGAGATTCGCCATGGGTTGCTGGGTTGGAATAGATGTCGGGGCGGTCGCCGTCAAGGTGGCGGTGCTTGCCGACGGGGTCGTCGCGGACCGGTTGAGATCCGATGCGCCGCCGGAGGTTCTGCAGCCGGTGGCGCTGCCGGAGGCGTCGGCGGGGCTGTCGCTGTGGATCGCGCCGGCCCGCCGGACGCGGGGGCGCCCCATCGACGTGGCGCGGGGGATGCTCGACGACGTGGTGACCCTGGTCGGGCGCGACGACATCGCCGCCATGACCGTCGCCGGCAGCGGCGGCCCGGCCGTCGCCGAGCGGCTGGGCGTCCGCCTGGTCAACGAGTTCAAGGCCATCGCCGCCGCCGCCGCCCTGGTCATCCCGTCCGTGCCGACGCTGTTCGAGATGGGCGGGGAAACCAGCAAGTTCATCCTCCTGGACGACGCCGGCGGGATCGTCGACTACCAGACCAACGGCGACTGCGCCGCCGGGACCGGCAGCTTCCTCGACCAGCAGGCCGGACGGCTGCACTACGAGGTCGACCAGATCGGCGGCATCGTCGCCGGGGCGACCCGCTCGGCCCAGATCGCCGGGCGGTGCAGCGTCTTCGCCAAGAGCGACATGATCCACGCCCAGCAGAAGGGCTACAGCCCCCCCGAAGTCCTCCGCGGGCTGTGCGACGCCGTCGCACGCAACTACCGCTCGGCCGTCTTCCGCAGCCGCAAGCTCATCACCCCGGCGGCGTTCATCGGCGGGGTGGCGTCCAACAGCGCCGTCGCCGGCGCGATGCGCGAGACCTTCGAACTGGCCGACGGGGAACTGATCGTCCCGCCGGCGCACGCGCACTTCGCCGCCATCGGGGCCGCCGCCGTCGCCCGCGCGACGGCCGACGACGTCGACATGACCCGCCTGGCGAGCCTGCGGACCGCCGGCGAGGCCGGCGACTTCCCCACCACCGAGCCGCTCAGCATGCACCGCGTGCTGCTGCTGCGCGACCAGGTCGAGCCCTACACGTTCGACCTGGGCGGGCCGCCCGTGGACACCTGGCTGGGCATCGACATCGGCAGCGTCTCGACCAACCTGGTCGTCGTCGACGACGCCGGGCGGGTCGTCTACGAGATCTACACCCGCACCCGGGGCCGCCCCATCGAGGTCGTCAGCGAGGGGCTGCTGGAGATCCGCGACGCCGTCGGCGACCGCATCGTCGTCCGCGGGGTGGGGACCACCGGCTCGGGGCGCGAGTTGATCGGCGCGCTGATCGGGGCCGACACGGTCAACGACGAGATCACCTGCCACAAGACCGGCGCCAGCTTCATCGGCCGGCGGATGATCGGCCGCACCCCCGACACCATCTTCGAGATCGGCGGGCAGGACTCCAAGTTCATCAGCCTCCAGGACGGGATCGTCGTGGACTTCACCATGAACGAGGCCTGCGCCGCCGGCACCGGCAGCTTCCTGGAGGAACGCGCCGAGGAACTGGGCGTGGCCATCAAGGACGAGTTCGCCCAACTCGCCCTGGCGTCGGCCGCCCCCATCCGCCTGGGCGAACGCTGCACCGTCTTCATGGAGCACGACGTCAACAACTACATGCAGCGCGGGGCCGACAAGGGCGACCTCATCGCCGGACTGGCCTACTCGATCGCCTACAACTACATCAACCGCGTCGTCCGCGGACGGACCATCGGGCGGCAGGTCTTCTTCCAGGGCGGCACCGCCTACAACGACGCGGTCGCCGCGGCGTTCGCATCCATCCTCGACACCGACATCGTCGTGCCCCCCCACAACGGCGTCATGGGCGCCATCGGGGCGGCCCTGCTGGCCCGCGAGAAGATGGCCGTGCCGGCCGAAGCCGACCTCCAGCCCGTCGGCGCCGGCGCCTACGCCTCGGACCGGCCCCGGCCTCGCCGGACGACCTTCCGGGGCTGGGAGATGGACAAGGTCGACTACACCCTCCGCGAGTTCACCTGCAAGGGCTGCTCCAACCACTGCGCCATCCAGGAGTTCAACGTCGAGGGCGAGAAGACGTACTGGGGCGACAAGTGCTCCGAACGCTTCCGCAGGCAGGCCAGGACCGACCACAAGCCGGTCATCGAGGACCTCGGAAGCTTCCGCGAGCAGCTCCTGCTGGATGACAGCGCCCTGCCGGACGTTCCCCAGGACGCTCCGCGCGTGGGGCTGCCGCGGTGCATGTACACGCTGGAGCTGCTGCCGTTCTACCGCACGCTGCTGGCCCACTGCGGGCTGCGGACGGTCCTGAGCGACCCGACCAACCGCCGGACCGTCACCGCCGGCCTGGACGCCGTGGTCGCCGAGCCGTGCTTCCCGATCATCGTCGCCCACGGGCACGTCGCCGACCTGGCCGCCCGCGGGTGCGACTACCTCTTCCTGCCCAACGTGCTCAACGTCGAGACCCGCTGGATGGAGCGGAACTCGCACGTCTGCCCCTGGGGCCAGACGCTGCCCTACGTCCTCCGCCAGAGCCCCGCGTTCGCGTCGATACGGCCGGGGCAGTGGCTCTCGCCGGTCCTGCGGTTCCGCGAGGGGGCGGCGGAGATCCGCCGGGAACTGCGGCGGCTGTTCAAACCCCTGGGCCTCTCCGCCCGGAGGGTCGATCGGGCGGTGGCGGCGGCGTACGAGGCCCAGCGCCGGTTCGCCGAG
This sequence comes from Planctomycetota bacterium, assembly GCA_012514895.1. Lineage (GTDB taxonomy): Bacteria > Planctomycetota > Phycisphaerae > SM23-33 > FEN-1343 > JAAYZK01. The sequence goes on from JAAYZK010000019.1 coordinate 5,448, forward strand.
GCCTGCCGCGCCAAGGGCGCCGAGGCCCTGGAGACCCTTCGCCGGCGCAACCAGCGCGGGATCGTCCTGGTGGGGCGCCCCTACAACATCCACGACGCCGGCGTCAGCCTGGCCGTCCAACGCAAACTCCGCGAATCGTACGGGGTCAACGTCATCCCGATCGACTTCCTGGACACCGAGGCGGTCGACGTGCGGGACATCAACGACAACATGTACTGGAGCTACGGCCGCAAGATCCTCGCGGCCGCCAAGCTGGTGGCCGGCCGGCCCAACCTCGACATCATCTACGTGACCAACTTCAAGTGCGGGCCGGACAGCTTCATCAAGCACTTTATCCGCTCGACCAGCGGCAGGCCGTTCCTGACGCTGCAGTTCGACGGCCACAGCAACGACGCCGGCATGATGACCCGCTGCGAGGCCTATCTCGACAGCAAGGGCTTTCTGCGGCCCCTGCCGTCCGCCGCCGATGAAACCTCGCAGTCGTTCGTCGCCGGAGGCTGAACGGCCGCCGCCAGGAGAACCCCCCCGCCATGAGAGCGACACCCTCGACACCGCCGAACGCCCTGGACGGCCGGACGCTCTACGTGCCCCGCATGACCTACGTCGGCGCACGCGTGTTCACCGCCGTCTTCCGCTCGGCCGGCATCGACGCCCGCATGGTCGAGCCGTCCGACGACAAGACCCTCGAATGGGGCGCCCTGTACAGCAGCGGCGAGGAGTGCTACCCGCAGAAGGTCACCCTGGGCGACTTCATGCGGATCGTCCACGCCGACGGGTTCGACCCCGACGCGACGGCCTTCTTCATGCCCATCGCCGAGGGGCCCTGCCGCTTCGGCCAGTACGCCCCCTACCTGCGGCGCGTGCTGGCGGACCTGGGCTACGGGCAGATCCCCGTCATCAGCCCCACCAGCAAGAACAGCTACGACGGCCTGGCCGCCCACGCGCCGGACATGATCCGCCGGCTCTGGCGCGGGGTCGTCGCCGGCGACGTCCTCCGCAAGATCCTCCTGCGGACCCGCCCGTACGAGACGCAACCCGGGGCGGCCGACGCGGCCCTGGAGAGGTCGCTGGAGGAGGTCGAGGCCGTTCTGGAACGCCCCGACCTGGACAGCCGCGAGCGGATGGCCGCCCTCGTCGCCGCCCTGACGGCCGCGCGCGACCGCTTCCGGAACGTCCCGGCCCACTACACGACCGACCGCGTCCTGATCGGCGTCGTCGGCGAGATCTTCTGCCGCCTGAACTCCTTCAGCAACGACGACGCCCTCCGCAGGATCGAGGCGCACGGCGGGGAGGCGTGGCTGTCGGACATGTGCGAGTGGGTCTGGTACACCAACTGGGGCGAGCAGCGCAACCTGCTCCGCCAGGGCAGACGCATCAGCCTGGCCATGCTCAAGGCGGTCATCCGCGACAAGGTGCAGGCGGCCGACGAGCACGCGCTGTACGCCCCCTTCGCCGAGGACTTCCGGGGCTACGAGGAACCCCACGACCTGTACGGCCAGGTGCTCCAGCCCGTGTGGGACTACCTGCCCGCCGACAGCGCCATCGGCGAGATGGTGCTGACGATCGGCAAGAGCGCCTACCTCCAGCGCAAGGGCGCCGACGGGATCGTCGACATCAGCCCCTTCAGTTGCATGAACGGGATCGTCACCGAGGCCATCCACCCCGCCCTCTCCCGCGACTGCGACGGCATGCCGATCCGCAGCTTCTACTTCGACGACAGCTCCTCCAACCTCCAGCGCGACCTGGACATCTTCATGGAACTGGCCCGGGGCTATAATAAGCGCAAGACCGTCCGGCGGGTCTATCCGGCCGTGTTCGGCGGCTGACGGGAGGAGATTCGCTATGAAAAGGACTTACGTTCCGGCGACGTTGGCGGCGCTGCTGGCCCTGGGGGCCCTGGGCGGCTGTGCGGACCGGAGGGCCGAAGGCCCGGTGTTCAGCACGGCCAGCCATGACGACCTGGTGGTGACGGTGCGTGCCGACCGGCGGACCGCCGCGATCGGCGACACCGTCGCGTTGACGATCGTCGCCGAGAACCCGCGTTTCCGCGACCTGCTGATCGAGTCGGACACCGCCGATCCGGTCCTGGTCACCGTCTGGCGTTACGACGCGGTGGCCGGCTGGAAGCGCGCCATGGCCTTTCCCCCCGCCCCCCTGCGGCGGTACACCGCCTGGGTGCTGGAAGGTCGCGCCGGCCGCACCTTCACCGTCGAGCTGCCGATCGAGCCGGGCTGGCCGGTCCTGGAAACCCTCAAGATCACCGCCGAGCTCGCCGGTCGCCCCGACGTCCGCCCCCACGTGTTCCTGACCGTCGTGCCGCGGTAAGTTGCAGGCGGGACAGAGGCGGGCGGCGCATGCCTGGGTGCGCGAAAACGACGCCAGCGCAAGGGGTGCGTGAGCTTTGTTTCACTGTGCAGGGGCCCCCTTACACGTCCCCCAGGCGCACCGGCGCCAGGAGATCCAGCACGCCCGTCGGCACTGGTTCGCGGCGCAGCCGCCGGCGGAGCCGGCGCGGACGCGGGCGGACGGGCTCGACGTCGGTCGCCGGCGTTGCAGTGGTCAGCAGGTTGACGCTCATGGCGCCCGCGCCGAAATTCTGCTTGAGCAGGACGAAGTCGTCCAGGTCGACGGCACCGCTGGCGTCGAAGTCGCCCTGGTCCCACGTCGCGCCGAGGGCGCCGAAGTTCTGCTTGAGGATGACGAAATCGTCGAGGTCCACATCCCCGTCGGTGTCGGCGTCGCCGCCGACCGGCGAGGGAAGGTAGGTCAGCTTCGCGACAAAGGCGTCGTTGACCGTGCCGTGAAGAGCGTTGTTGGCGGGGAGGGAAGAGGCGAAGTCGACTGAGTCGGTTTCACCGGCGACGTAGAGGGATCCGTCGGCGTCGGCGGCGATGGCGATGCCTTCCTCGTTGCGGCTGCCGCCCAGGAAGACCGCCCACTGCAGGGCGCCGGCGTCCGTGACGGCCGCGGCGAAGACCTCCAGATAGGCGGGCGCGTGGCTGTTGGCGACGACGCCGTCGTTGGACCCGCCGGTCAGCGAGGGCGACAGGGTGTAGCCCGTCACCAAGGCGTTGCCGGCGGCGTCGGCGGCGATGGCGCCGCCCCAGTCGTGGTCGCCGCCGCCGAGATACGTCGCCCACGCCAGGGTGCCGTCGGGGGCGAGGCGTGCCACGAGCGTGTCTCGCTTGCCCTTGGGGGCGTTGTTGGCGGGGGCGTCGTTGGCGCCGCCGCGGACGTCCGTCCCGGCCGCCAGGAGCACCAGGGCATTGCCGGCGGCATCGGCGGCGACGTCGAGGCCCTCGTCGTAGCCGCCCCCGCCGAGGCAGGTGGCCCACGTCAGCGTGCCGTCGGGGCTGAGCCTGGCGGCGAAGGCGTCGTTGTTTCCCTTGAAGGCGTTGTTGGTCGTCGCGAGGTTGGACCCGCCGGTGAAGACGGCCGAGGAGGTTTGGCCCGTGACCAGCACGTTGCCGGCGTCGTCGGCGGCGACGGCGGCGCCGTTGTCATAGTCGTCGCCGCCCAGGTAGGTGGCCCAGGCCAGGGCGCCGGCGGGCGTGAGCCTGGCGACGAAGGCGTCGCCGGCGTCGGGCCAGGGCCCGCCCTGGAAGGTGTTGTTGGCGGCCGCGTCGTTGGACCCGCCGGCGAAGGCGCTCGACGTCGTGGTCCCTGTGACCAGGACGTGGTCGGCCGCGTCGACCGCGAGGCCCGCGGCCGAGTCGAGACCGGCGCCGCCGAGGTAGGTCACCCACGTCAGGGCGCCGTCGGGCGTGAGCTTGGCGACGAAGGCGTCGCTGGCGCCCTTGGCGCTGTTGTTGGCGGCCCCGCCGGCGCCGCCGAGGTCGGTGGAGAACGTGCTGCCCGCCACGAGGACGTTGCCGGCGGAGTCGGCGGCGACGCCGAATCCGGCGTCGCTGCCGCTGCCGCCGACGTAGGTGGCCCAGAGCAGGCGGCCGTCGGGCGTGAGCTTGGCGACGAAGGCGTCGCTGGCGCCGGCGGGGGCGTTGGCGGCGGGCAGCTCGTTGGCGCCGCCGGCGAAGTCGGCCAAGCCGGTCGTCCCGGTGACCAGGACGTTGCCGTCGGCGTCGAGGGCGATGCCGTCGGCGGTGTCCCAGCCGGTGCTGCCCAGAAAGGTGGCCCACGGCCCGTCGCCGGCCGCGCTCAGCAGCACGCGGCCTTCGAGCGTCTCCATGTGCGGCGGGACGAAAAGACCCCGCGCGGCGATGGCTTCATGACGGTGTGAAACGTGCCCCATGGTCGCGGCTCCCTCAACGCGCTGTCGCGGCCGGATGCACTCGACAAGAGCGGACCCGGCGGAACGGACAGATTCCCTGTGTGCTAACTCCCACGCCAGACAGGGGATCTATTATACCAGCCATCCGGGCGATCGGGAAGGGGCAATCCGCCAGACAACCAAGGCGAGGGGCTTGCCGGCGCGCGGCTCAGACCTTCTCCGCACAGTGCAATCGTCGGCGGAGGCGTGGTATGCTCACGTCGGCCTCCCTGCTTCGCCCTGGCGGGCTACGGAGGACAAGTCGGCCGCTCCTCGCTGCGCTCGGACAAACGTAAACATGGCGCCCGGTCTGCGGGGGCGGACTTGTGATAAAGACACAACCCGGGGGGGGTTCTCTGGTCCGTCGCGTCACTCTTCGGGGCTGAACATGTCCTTGTCGACGCCGCACTCCGGGCAGACCCAGTCGTCGGGGAGGTCTTCGAAGGCGGTGCCGGGGGCGACGCCGTTCTCGGGGTCGCCGACGGCGGGATCGTAGATGTAACCGCAGGCGTCACAGACGTACTTCATGGTCGACCCTTCCTTTCCGCGGCGCCGGCGGCGCCGGTCGCGGGATGAAGACCGCTTTGGGGTGCCCGCACCCGGGGCACCGGTAATCGGGCGGGAGGGCCTGGAAGGGCGTCCCGCCGCAGAGTCGCGGGCAGTAGACGTACCCGCAGACGGTGCACACCCACTGATCGGGCTGGAACCCGGGGGCGGCGCCGTGGCCAGGATAGCCTGCAGGGGGCCGGTTCACAAGATCACCTCGACCAGATCGGCCGGTTCGATGCGGAAGGGCGAGCCGCGGCCCTGGAAGAAGCCGTGACAGCCGATGAGGTGGGCCGAGAGGTCCGACCAGCGGACGGTCTTGCCGGTGTCGGTCCGCCGGGCGGTGGTGACGGTCTTGTTGTGGCGGGTCCCGTCGCCCCAGGGGCAGATCAGCAGGCCGCGGTTGTCGTCGCAGGCGACCTGGAGGGTAGCGTCGACGGGGACGAAGCTGCCCAGGCCGGCCCGGGCTCGGGCGGCGAGGTCCTTCATCCGGCCGGCGAGGTCGGCGGGGCTGACGCCGAGGTGTTCGAGCGCGGCGGCGTCGGCCTCGATGATCTCCTCGATCGGCCGCGTGTCGTGGCCGAGGAAGCCGCCGGCGACCAGTTGGCTGGACCGCAGCAGGTCTTCGAGTTTTTCCATTCTGGGGGTTCGTCTCATTGTGGGCTCGTGCCTCCCCCTCTCAACTGAACTTATCATAGAAGATGCGGTCATCGCTGATCCCGTGGGCCTGCAGGACCTTGATGGCCGCGTCGATCATCCCCGGCGAGCCGCACAGGTAGGCCTCGGCGGCGGAGTTCGCCTCGACGTGGCGGTCGACGGCCTCGGTGACCAGGCCGGTCTCGCCCGTCCAGCCGTCGCCCTCCTCGGGGCGGGAGATGACGGGGATGTAGCGGAAGTGCGGCAGGTCGCGTTCGAAGCGGGCCATGTCCTCGGCCATGAACATGTCGCGGACGGCGTTGCCGCCGAAGAAGTACACGGCCTTGCGCGTGCTGCGGGTGTTGCGCATGTGGTGCAGGAGGCACTCGATGGGCGCCATGCCCGACCCGCCGGCGATGAAGATGATGTCGGCGTCGGTCTCGCTGAGTCGGAACTCGCCGTACGGCCCGTTGAAGCGGGCCGCATCGCCCACCTTGAGGTGCTCGAAGCAGTACGTCGTGCAGATGCCGTTGGGCACCAGGCGGATGATCAGGTCGATGGCGGTCCGATCACCGGGGTCGGAGGCGATCGAGTAGGCCCGGTAGACCTCCTCGTTGTTGCCGGGATACGTCGGCGTGAGCAGTTGCACGTACTGGCCGGGGATGAAATCGATCCGCTCGGGATCGACCAGGCGGAAGCGGAACCGCTTGATGTCGTAGGTCAGGTCGACGATCGACTCGACGCGGGCCTCGTACTCCCTGACCGCCAGCAGGTCGGCGGGAATCTCGATGCGGATCGGCTGGCGGAGCTTCACCTGGCAGGACAGGCGGGTCCCGTCGGCCAGCTCCTGCGGCGACAGGAAGGGCGTCTCCGTCGGCGAGACGGGCCCCCCGCCTTCGAGGACCTTGACCTTGCAGTATGCGCACGTGCCCCGCCCCCCGCACGCGCTGGGGATGAAGATCTTCCGGTCAGTCAGGGCAGCCAGCAGCGAGCTGCCCCCCTCGACGCTGATGGGTTCCTGGTCGTTGACGGTGATCTGGACCTGGCCGTACCGGATCACGTATTGGCGCACCAGCACCAGCAGCGCCGCCCACGCGGCCGCCAGGCCGCTGATGATCAGGATCGACAGGAGTGCGTCAGCCATCGTTCACCTACCGCGTTGCCTGGAAGATGCCCGTGAAGCCGATGAACGCCAGGGCCATGAACCCGGCGATGATCAGCGTGATGCCCGGTCCCTGCAGGCCCCTGGGGATGCGGTTGTTGGCCAGGCGGCTGCGGATGCCGGCCATGGCGACGATCGCCATCGCCCAGCCGATCCCGCTGCCCAGGCCCCAGCCCAGGGTCTCCAGGAACGAGTAGTTGCGGATGATCATGAACAGCGCCGCGCCCAGGATCGCGCAGTTGACGGTGATCAGCGGCAGGAAGATCCCCAGCCCCTGGTAGAGCGTCGGGCTGTAGCGGTCGAGGATCATCTCCACGAACTGCACGAACGCCGCGATCGTCACGATGAACACGATGAACCGCAGCGACTCCAGCTCCCGCGGCACGAGAATCCAGTGGTAGATCATCCAGTTCAGCACGCACGTGCTGAACAGCACGAAGATCACCGCCCCGCCCATGCCCACGGCGGTCTTCAGCTCCCGCGAGACCGCGATGAACGGGCAGAGCCCCAGGAACAGCGTCAGCACGATGTTGCTGGTGAAGATCGCCGAAAACGTGATCACCAGGATGTTGAGCATCGCCGACCCGTCCATCAGCTTCCCTCCTCGCGCTGCATCATGCCGATGCTCCTGAAGGCCCAGATGACCAGGGCCAGGGTGAAGAACGCCCCCGGCGGCATCACCAGCAGGATCCACCGGTCCCACATCGCCCCGGAGAAGAACGGCAGGGGCATGCCCAGGAACGTGCCGATCCCCATCGCCTCCCGCGTCGTCGCGACGATCAGCAGCACGAAGCTGTACCCCAGCCCGTTGGCGACCCCGTCCACCAGCGACGGCAGCGGCCGGTTGGCGTTGGCGAAGGCCTCGGCGCGGCCCATGATGATGCAGTTGGTGATGATCAGCCCCACGTACGGGCCCAACTGGCGGCTCATGTCCGGCCAGTACGCCCGCAGGAAACGGTCGAACAAAATGACGTAGAACGCGATGATCAGCGTCTCGACCATCATGCGGATCGAACGGGGCGTCGCGCGGCGCATGACGGAGATCGTCCAACTGCTCAACCCCGTCGCGGCCACCAGGGCGGCGCACATCACCATCGTGTTGAGCACCCGGTTGGTCACCGCCAGCGTCGAGCAGATGCCCAGCACCTGGCGCACGATCGCGTTGTCGTACCACAGCCCGCGGAGCATCAGCGCCCCCGAACCGGTCGCCGCCTGGCCCGAACCGTTCATTGCCCGCCCTCCTGCGTCCGCGCCTGCCAGGCGCGCAGGTCCTCGTTGAGCATCCGCTCCAGGCGGATCGACGTCTGCGTGGCGCCCGTGACGGCCTGGACCTGGCTGTCGCCGATCTCCTGGCCGGCCTGGACGATCTGCAGGGGCTGGTCGCCGGCGGCCAGTTGCTTGTCTTCGAAGCGCCCGCGGAAGTCCTCCGTCACGATCTCCCCGCCCAGCCCCGGCGTTTCGTTCTGCTGGTAGAAGTAGATCCCCGTCACCGTCCGCCGGTCGGGCCTGACGCCGATCACCCCGCGGATCTGGTCCCAGTAGCCCTGGCCGCCGAAGGGCACGCCGATCGCCTCGACCGTGTCGGAGCCCGGCGCCATGAGCCGGTACTCGATGACGTTGTCGACGTCGTCGCGCCCCTGCGGGTCGGTCTTCACCGCGACGATGCGCTCGTCGTAGATCCGCGAGATCTCCTCCGGCGGCGTCCGCTCCGCGGCGGCCCCCACCGCGACCAGCACCGCCCGCTGCAGGAAGATCAGCTCGTTGCGCTCCACCCGCTCCTGCGTCAAGGCCGCGAAGACGATGAGGATCCCGCTGAATGCGGCCGTCACGGCGAACATGTAGGCCTCGGGGTACCAGGTTTTCCCGGTGATGCTCATGCCGCCTCCTTCGCCGCGCGGGCGGCCTTGGCGGCTTTGCGGGCCCTGACCGCCGCGTCGAGGCTGGGGGCGAACATGTTGCCGATGAGGATCGCGAACATCAGCCCCCCGTTGAAGGCCGAGAAGTTCTGGATGATCACCCGCAGCGAGCCGATGATCACGCCGTACAGGACCCGCCCCATCTCGGTCTTGGGCGAGCTCACCGGGTCGGTCGCCATATAAAAGGCCCCCAGCAGGAAGCCGCCGCTCAGGACCGTCCGCAGCGCGTCGCCCGAGGGCCGCACGCCGAACATGTAGAGCAACTGGCTGACCGCCGCGCAGGAAAGGATCGTCGACAGGATGATCGTGCGGCTGGCGGTCTTCGTCCAGTACAGGTAGACCCCCCCTATCAGGATCAGCAGCGCGCTGGTCACGCCCATCGTGCCGGCCTTCGTGCCCAGCAGCAGCGCCCGGAAGGACAGCCGGTCTTCCTCGACGATCTCGACTGCCCGGGCGATCTTCTCGGCGGGCTGGCTGGTGGCCTCGAACAGGAGGATGTCCTGCTGCTTGTCCTTCATCTCCCCCAGCGGCGTGGCGCCGGTCCAGGCGTGGAGGGCGTCCCGGTCTTCGTAGATCCTCCACCGCGGCTTGGTCTCGCGCCAGGCGGCCCGCGCCGTCTCCAGTTCGTTGGCCTCACGCAGGGCCGCGGCCTCCTCGGCTGTGACGCGCCCCGTCGACCAGCGGTTCAGCGCGCCGTACCACCTGGTGCCGGGCAGATCGTAGATGTTCGGGGCCCACGTCGCCGTCATGGCCCCGGCGAAACAGACGTACACGAACGCCCGCCCGCCCATGGCCGGGTTGAAAATGTTCCGCCCGAACCCGCCGAAGACCTCCTTGGCCATCATGACCGCCACGGCCATGCCGATGATGATCACGTGCCAGGAGACCGTCGGCGGCATGATCAGCGCGAACAACGTGCCGGTGACGAAGACCGCCTCGCTGACGGCCTCCTTGCGGGTGCGGCAGAAGATCCACTCGAACAGGTACCCCGCCGCGCAGGCCGCGACCACCATCGCCAGGCTGCGCCATCCGAAGAAATACACCCCCCCCGCCACGCAGGGAAGCAGCGCCAGCACGACGCGGCGGCTGGGCTTCTGTTGTCGCAGCCATTTCGACTTCGCCATGCTCCGTCCTCGCCCCCCCCGCAGTGCAGTACGGAAGCCTATGCGCCGTCCCCACCGAAGGCCGCCAGGCGCCCGGCGACGGCGCGCCCCAGCGCGCGGCAGCGCTGGAGCACCTGGGCGTCGGGCACGTAGGCCGACTCGACCGGCTCGGCGACCGCCTCGACGCCCATCGCCTCCAGCGCGTCGGCGACCTGCCCCACCGCCTTGGAACTCCACCCGTACGACCCGAACGCCCCGCCGACGAGGTTCTTCGGCGCCAGCCCCTTGAGGTACGTCAGCACGTCGGCCAGCGTGGGGAACAGGTTCTGGTTCAGCGTCGGCGTCCCCACCAGCAGCGCGCCGGCGTCGAGGATCTCGGTCGCCACGTCGCTGCGGTGGCTGCCCCCCATCGGCAGCACCTTCGCCCACGCGCCGCCGGCGACGAGCCCCTCGACGACCGCCTGGGCCATCCGGGCGGTGCTGCCCCACATCGTGTCGTAAACGACCACGGCCTTGCGCGTCGGCGCCTGCGTCGCCCACTTCACGTACAGCTCCACGATCCGGTCCAGTCCCTCCCGCCAGATCGGCCCGTGATCGCACGCGATGACCTTCAGCGGCAGCGCCAACTCCTCCAGGCGTCCGACCAGCTTGAGCACCAGCTTCGAGAACGGCAGCAGGATGTTGGCATAGTACTTTGCGCACTCCTGCTCGACCACGTCCCAGGGCATCTCATCCGTGAATCGCTGCGTGCCGGCCAGGTGCATGCCGAACGCGTCGCTGCTGAAGAGCACGCGGTCGGCGGCATAGTAGGTAAACATGCTGTCCGGCCAGTGCAGCATCCGCGTCTCGTAGAACCGCAGCTCCGCCCCGCCAAGCGTCATCGCCTGCCCGTCGGCGACGGCCTGGACGCCCGACAGGCCGAAATGCCGCGCCAACGCCTCGGCGCCCTTGGCCGACGCGAACACCGTCCGCGGCCGGATGCGCTCGATCACGTCGGGCAGGCAGCCGGAATGGTCCATCTCCGAATGGTTGGAGATGACGTGGCGGATGGAGGACGGCTCGATCACCGAGGCGATCCGCTGGAACATCTCGTCGCGGAACGGGGCCTTGACGGTGTCGACGAGGATCGGCTCGTCGCCGAGGATCAGGAAGGCGTTGTACGAGGTGCCCCGCGAGGTCGAGTAGCCGTGAAAGTCACGGATCGACCAGTCGACGGCGCCGACCCAGTACACATGATCCGTCACCTGTTGGGCCGTGAAGACCTGATCCATCGCTGCCGCGTCCTTCTCTATCTGCTACCGGGGCCGACTCGGGCATCTGACAGACCGGAATACGAAACGGCAGGCTTCAGACTTCAGGCTCCCGACCGTACCTGGAGTCTCGAGCCCCTATCCTCTAACCTCCGCTGCCGCGCACGGCCTGGCGCCGCCCGCTCAGCTCGGCGATGTGACCCATCTCCTCCAGGATGATGGCCTGGAGCCTCCGGCGGGTCTGCTCGTCGGCGATCACTTCCTTCAGGGCGGCGTAGTACACCACGGATTCCTTCTCCAGGCCGATCGCCGTCGAGAGGATCTCCTCGATGGTTTCCTTGCCCGAGAGGATAGCGTCGGGATCCATGCCCGTATCGAAGACGTGGCTGTCGGCCATCGATCGGATGTAGCCGAGCATCTCGTCGTCGCGCGGCTCGCCGCCGAGGCTGGCGGCGTCGCGCATGGCGATGAAGGTGGCCTCGTGGTCGTCTTCCATCTTCGCCAGGCTGGCGAGCATCGTGCGGCTGGCCTTGTCGGGGGCGAGGTGGGACGCCCGACGGTAGAAAGCGGCGCCGTTGCGCTCGATCTGGATGGCGATCTCGAAGATCTCGTGGGTGGAATAGACCATCGTCACGCACCCTCCGCCGTCGCGCTCGAGAGGCGGGCCGGGACGATCCCGGCGCTGATCGGGTTGTTCGGGGCCGCCTGCACCGTCCTGTCCGGCAAAGCCATGGTTGTCATCATCGCTCCAAAGGGTCCGCCAGTCCGTCCGCGCCGTCCCCCGTGCCGGCGCCCGCACCGCCCTCATCCTAGTGCGGCAGCCGTGTCCTTTCAACGCGCAAGGCCGCGGGCGGATGCCACCTGGCCGCCGCCGGACGGAAGCCCATATGAATGGTATGCGCCATGTCGGTGTCCGGAACAGAGCGCAAGGGGCCGCAAGGCGGGCAGGTGCAGGTGGGAGAATCCGCCAGGACGGGCGGGGACGGCCCACGCATGGGATCAGGCCGTGGCGGTCGCCGACTCCGTGGCAACCTTGGGGGTCGCACACTCGATGGCCGAGATGATCGCGGTGTGCAGTTCCCAGGTGTGCAGGATGGGCTTGAGCAGCAGTTCGTCGCCGCCCTGCCGCCATGCTCGCCAGGCGGCGTCGAAGCGGTCGAGCTGGCCGGTCAGGAGCACGGCGGGGCGGTGGGGGAGCTGGCCGATGCGCTTGAGCACGACCCCGCCGTCGGGATAGACGGCCTCGCTGGCCAGCACGAGCACGTCGGGCCGCCAGCTCTTGACGACGCCGTATACCTCTTCCGCAAGGGGCTCAGTGAGCACCTGATGGCCGTGACGGCTGAGAAAATCGGTCGCGCGGTCCACGAAGCGATCGTCGGCATCGCAGATCAGGACTTTCAGAGACATAGCAGGCTCCTTACCCGGCGCCCCGATTTCCACGAATGGTCCTGGACCCTTATCGGTCCATTCCCGACCCCGGCTTGAACAGACTCCCCCCCGGTGCGCCCGAATAGCCCCTATAACCGGGATACGTTGTTAACCCTGTAGTAGTCAACGGTTATGACATGCCACCCGGAGTACCCCCCGCCGGCTCGGCGCGGGGAGGGGGCCTGGCGCTGCGGAAGCAGAACGACCCCCGTGTCGCCGTCCGATGCCGCAGCGCGGCCGGGACCTCAGCTTTCCAGCCTTATGCCCAGCAGATCCAGGATCCGGTCGAAGTCGTCCAGCGAGTTGTATTCCAGGACGATCCGTCCGGCGGGGCGCTTGCCCTTGGGGCGGATGGTCACCTTGGAGCCGACGACACGGGCGAGCTGGCGCTCGACGTCGAGGATGTAGTCGCTCTTGGCCGTGCGCGGCGGGGGGGCGGCAGCCGGCGCGCCGGGGGCCCTGTTGATCGCCTGGGCGACGAGCTGTTCGAGGTGGCGGACGGACAGGCCGGATTCGACCGCCAGGCGGGCCAGGCGCTTCTGGTCGGCCTCGCGGCCGGCCAGGCCGGCCAGGATCTTGCCGTGGCCGAACGACAGCAGACCGTCGGCGAGAGATCGCTGGACGTCGTCGCATAAGTCTAGTAAGCGCAAGCAGTTGGCAACGGTGGACCTCGGCAGGCTCAACTGGGCCGCCAGCTCGGCCTGGGTGAGGCCGAAGCGGTCCATGTAGTCGCGGAAGGCAACGGCGCGGTCGATGATGTTCAGGTCGCTGCGCTGGATGTTCTCCGTGAGGGCCCACTGGAGCATCTGCTCCCGCGAGGCCTCGCGCCGGATGCAGGGGACCTCGGCCAGCCCGGCGACCTTCGAGGCACGGAGACGCCGCTCGCCGGCCACGAGGACCCAGTCATCTCCATCCTTGACGACCAGCAGGGGCTGAAGCAGGCCCTGCTGGCGGATGCTGTCGGCCAGCTCCGCCAGGGCCTCCTGGTCGAACGCCCGGCGCGGCTGGTAGGGGTTGGGGCGGATCGCGTCGATGGGGACCATCAGCGGCGCCCCGTCGGCCGGCGAAGGCGCGGGGGGGGGAGCCACGGGCTCATAGCGCCCCGACGGCGCCGCCGGAACCGGGGGTGCCGCGTCAGCAGGGTCGGCATCGAGCTTCGTATTGGCCATCAGACTGGCCAACCCGCGGCCAAGACGCCGCGGACGCTGTGCGGCGGGGGTGTCGGAGGAGGACTTGCCCATGCGGATCTCCTTAGAAGCTGTTTCATAACCTCATTTGGGCTGCAAGCGGTTCCTTTGCCGCCCGGCCGCGTCGCCGAAGGCTCGACGTATCCCTGGATACGCCTTCGCCTCCGCTCCTTGCCGGATCGGCAAAACTCCGCGCTTTCGCCTGCAAAGCTGGTTATGAAACAGCTTCTTATCCAGGCTTCATGCCGTTTGCGTGGTCTCCCCGGGGGGATGTTCCACGTGGAACAATCGACGGAGTTGTATCATACGGCAGGATGAGGAAGAGGCAAGGGAATCTGGAATCCGGGATGTGGAATCTGAGATCGGATGGCCGCGATGGTGGCCTGTGGGCCATCCGGCATGTTCCACGTGGAACATCCCCCCCACGTCAGATGCCAGATTCCAGATTCCAAATTCCAGATCTCCGCTCTACAATGCCCCCATGTCCGACCCATTCTCCCTTCCTTACCTGACAACCGACCTGCCCGGCGTCGGCGGGGCGATCAAGCTGCGGCCGGAGGACTTCCGCGTCGTGGAACTGCCCTTGTACGAGCCTTCCGGGGAGGGCACGCACACCTACTTCGGCCTGCGCAAGCGCGGGCTGCCGACACGGACGGCAATCGAACGCGTCGCCCGGGCGGTCGGCCGCCGGGCCGCCGACTTCGGCGCCGCCGGCCTCAAGGACGCCCAGGCCGTCACCGAGCAGACCGTCAGCGTCGAGCACCTGACCGAGACCCAGCGCGAGGCCCTGCAGGACTTCCAGGACGACGCCGTCCAGGTGGTCTGGGTCTCCTGCCACAGCAACAAGCTCAAGATGGGCCATCTGGCGGGCAATCGCTTTGATCTGCGCATCCGGGGCGTCGGGCGCGATGCCCTGCCGGCGGCCCAGGCCATCGCCGACGAGCTGCGGCGGAGGGGCGTGCCGAATTACTTCGGCGAGCAGCGCTTCGGCAACCGCGGCGACAACTGGCGGCTGGGGGCGGCGGCAGTGGGGGGGCGACTGGAGGAGTTCGTCCACCTGCTGCTGGGCGAGCCCCGCGACGAGGATCCCCCGCGGATAAGGGCAGCGCGTAAGTCGTTTGAATCCGGTCAATTAGAAGAAGCGTGTCGCGGCTGGCCCCGCTCCAGCCGCGATGAGTGCAACGCCCTGCGCGCCCTGATCCGCACCGGCGGGGCGGCCAAGGCGGGGTTCGCCGCCGTCGGCAAGTTTCACAAGCGGTTCGTCATCTCCTCGCTGCAGAGCCACCTGTTCAACCGCGTCGTCGCCCAGCGGATCGGCGGGATAGACACGGTCTTTCAGGGCGACCTGGCGAAGAAGGCCGACACGGGGGGCGTCTTCACGGTCGAGGATGAGGTTGTCGAGCGGGCGCGGGCGGTGCGGGGGGAGATCTCGCCGACCGGCCCCCTGTTCGGCTATCGCGTCGAGCTGGCCTCCGGCGAACCGGGCCGCATCGAGCGGGCCGTTCTGGCCGAGGCCGGCCTGGTGGCGGAGGACTGGCGCCGCGCCGGCGCCCACAAGGTCAAAGGCACGCGCCGGGCACTGCGGTTCCTCGCGGCCGACCTCGACGTCACCGCCGACCGCGACGACGCCGGACCCTGCCTCCGCGTGCAGTTCACCGCCCCGCCGGGGTCCTATGCGACGGTGCTCCTGCGGGAGATCATGAAGAACGGGAACAGCAACGATTGACCGCCGAGCGGGGGAGGGCGGCCGTTGGTCCGCACGCGGGTAACGCACATAACTATTGTACGTACATAGAGATGAGACGGTACTCTCGCCCTAGGACAGTCCTCGGATCCTCCCCTGGGCATCGATGTCGATGTCCAGCAGGCCCGGGCGGCTGGACAGGCCGGGCATGGTGCGCATCTCGCCGCACAAGGGGTAGAGGAAGCCAGCCCCGGCCGAGAGGCGGATCTCGCGGATCGGCAGGACGAACGGGGCCGGGACGCCCTTGACCTTCGGGTCGTGGCTGAGCGACAGGTGGGTCTTGGCCATGCAGATGGGCAACTTGTCGTAGCCCCACTCGGCGAACTGGCGGATCTGGCGCTGGGCGAGCTGCTCGTACTGGACGGTCGATGCGCCGTACACCTTCGTGGCGATGGTGTGGATCTTCTCCTCGATCGTCTGCTCGGGCTCGTAGAGGAAGCGGATCGTGCCGTTGTGGTCGCACGCGGCGGCCACCGCTTCGGCCAGGGCCTCGGCGCCGCAGCCGCCCTCGGCGTAGTGCCTGGAGACCACCGCATCGACCGCCCCGGCCGCCAGGGCGGCCTTGCGGACGACCTCCAGCTCCGCGGGGGTGTCGGAGGGGAAGTGGTTAACTGCCACAACAACTGGTACGCCAAAGAGTTGTGCGATTTCGATGCAGCGGACCATGTTGGCGGTGCCTGCCTCGACCAGCGGGAGGTTCTCCTCGCGGTAGGCCGCCGGCAGTTTGCGGCCGGGCACCACCGCCGGTCCGCCCCCGTGCATCTTCAGGGCGCGGATCGTCGCGACCAGGACGACGCAGTCGGGGACCATGCCGCTGACGCGGCACTTGATGTTGATGAACTTCTCCATGCCCATGTCGGCGGCGAAGCCGCTCTCGGTGACGACGTAGTCGGCCAGGCGTCGGGCCATCAAGTCGGCCAGGATGGAACTGTTGCCGTGCGCGATGTTGGCGAACGGGCCGGCGTGGACGAAGACGGGCTGGCCCTCGAGGGTCTGCATCAGGTTGGGCTTGATCGCCTCGAGCATCAGGGCCGCGGCGGCCCCGGCGACGCCGACGTCCTCGGCGGTGACGGGCCTGTTGTCGCGTGTGAAACCTACGATCATGCGCCCCAGGCGGTTGCGCATGTCCTGGATGCTCGTCGACAGGGCGAGGATGGCCATGATCTCGCTGGCGACGGTGATGTCGAACCCGCTCTGGCGGGGCTGGCCGTCCATGCGGTCGCCCAGGCCGACGACGATGTTCCGCAGCGCCCGGTCGTTGACGTCGACGACCCGTCGCCAGGCGACGGCCTGGGGGTGGATCCCGATCCGCCGCAGGCCCAGTTCGGCCAGTTCGGCGTCGGTGAGGTGGTCCTCGTGGAGGATCCGGGCGTCGATGGCGGCGGCGATGAGGTTGTGGGCGATGCCGACGGCGTGGATGTCGCCGGTGAGGTGGAGGTTGAACTCCTCCATGGGCACCACCTGGCTGTAGCCGCCCCCGGCCGCCCCACCCTTGATGCCGAAGGTCGGGCCCATCGAGGGCTGGCGGATGCACAGGAAGGCCCGCTTGCCGATCCGCCCCAACCCCTGCGTGAGCCCGACGCTGGTGGTGGTCTTGCCCTCGCCCAGCGGCGTGGGGGTGATGGCGGTCACGTCGATGTACTTGCCCTGCGGGGCGTCGGCCAGACGGTCCAGCAGCGACAGCTTTACCTTCGCCTTCGTGTCGCCGTACAGGTCGATCTCGTTGCGGTGGATTCCCGCGGCGGCGGCGATCCGCTCGATCCGCTTGACCTTCGCCCGCTGGGCGATTTCCAGATCACTGAGCACTTCCCATCCTCCCGCGCCATCGAAGCGACTTTTCTACCGTCGGTTGCGCATCGGGCGCCATCATCCGCCACGGTAAGGCCCCCGGCAAGCCCTATCAGTGATGTGCGACACAATTCATCGGGAGGATCGCCGGTGCGATGGTTATCTAAAGGTTGCATTACGAACCCATTGTGCTAGAATCGCCCTGCATCGGCGTGTGGGCGCCGCATCGGATCGGGAGTCCGTGGTGAGTGACCGGGGAGACAGTCTGATGGCAGGGGATGTGACCAACGACAGGATCCGCCTGTTTCTGATCGACGACCATGCCCTCGTCCGACAGGGCATCTCGATGCTGCTGTCGCAGAACGCGGGGCTGGAGGTCGTCGGGGAGGCTGATGACGGCCAGGACGTGACCGCCCGGATCGAGGCGGCCGGCGCCGACGTGGTGGTGCTGGATCTCGCCCTGCCGGGCCCGCACGGCCTGGACGTCTGCCGGCAGATCGTCAGCAAGCTCCAGGGCGTGGCGGTGCTTGTGTTGACGATGCACGGGGAGGAAGAGTACGTCGCCGAGGCGCTCCGCAGCGGCGCCAAGGGCTACCTCCTGAAGGGCGTGCCGGCCGAGCAACTGGCCCAGGCGGTCCGTGCGGTCGCCGCCGGGCAGACCTACCTCGGCCCGGGGGTCTCCCCGGAGATCCTCCAGCACATCGACCAGCGCGACACGGACGACCCGTACCTCCTGCTGACCCAGCGGGAGCGCCACGTCCTGAAGCTCATTGCCCAGGGCCAGTCCAACCGCCGCATCGCCCAGAACCTCCACCTGTCGGTCAAGACCGTCGACACCCACCGCTGGCGGATGATGCGCAAGCTCAACATCCACGACCAGACCAGCCTTGTGAAGTACGCCCTGCGCAAGGGCTTGGCACAACTGGACTGACGGACAGGCCGCCGGCGCCGCGCCTGAGGCGCCGCAAACGGCAGCGGCTCCCCTGCGCCCGGCGGCTCGAGGAGATTTGGTTGACCTTTGGGCGGGCCGGCTCTAAAGTAAGGCTTTCTCAGCCCCGCCGATGCGGGATGGGAGGAGACGGTGCGGTCCGACCCGACCCAGCAGCCTTCCGACCCGGTCCGCCAATTCGTCGCCCGGCTCAGTCCGGCCGAACGTGTGTTGGTGGTCCTGAAGCGAGAGTTGTACGAGGGTGACTGGAATGCCATGGAAGCCGACCTGCGGGCCCGTCTGGCCGGCCGGC
>JAAYZK010000020.1 GCA_012514895.1 Planctomycetota bacterium
CTCGCGGCGTACCTCAAGCTCCTGCGCGAGAAGAAGCCCTGGGTCATCCTCAAGTGGGCCCAGACCCTCGACGGCCGCGTCGCCACGCGGACCGGCGACAGCCGGTGGATCAGCAACGAGGCCTCCCGCGCCCGCGTCCAGGAGCTTCGCGGCTGGTGCGACGGGATCGCGGTGGGCGTGGGGACCATCGTGACCGACGACCCGCTGCTGACCAACCGCAGCGGGAGCGGCCGCGCGCCGACCCGGGTCGTCCTGGACGACCGCCTCACGATGCCCGACGGCGCGCGGCTTCTGCGGACGATGGATGCGGCCGCGGTGCTCGTGGCCACCACGCACGGCGCCCTGGCCGCCCGGCCCGACCGCGCGGACGCCCTGGCCGCCGCCGGGGCGGAGGTGCTGCCGCTGCCGGCGGGACCCGGCGGGGTGGACGTCGATGCCCTGCTGGCCGAGCTGGGCCGCCGCCGCTGGACCCGTCTGCTCGTCGAGGGCGGGCCCGCCGTGGCCGGCAGCCTCCTGCGGGCCGGGGCGGTGGACGAATTGTGGGTCTTCCTGGCCCCCCGCCTGCTCGGCGGACGCGAGGGCCTGCCGCCGGTGCTCTGGAGCGAGATCGACCGCCTGGCCGACGCCATGGCCCTGCCTCCGCCGGCGGTGGAGGCGATCGGCGGGGATCTCCTGCTGGTCTACAGGCTCACCGAGGCGTGATGGATGGCAGAAGGACGATCTACCCGGCCGCCGGCTGGGTCGCCGGGGCGGGTTCGGCGGGGAGGAGGCCTTCGGCGGTGAGCCGCTCGCGCAGGCGGAGCAGCTCGCGGGCGCGGTCGGCGGGGGGCAGGGCCAGGAGGCGCTGCTTCTCGGCGTCGGTCAGCGCGGCGATGACGGTGTTGGTCCAGGCGGCGCGGCGGCGGTAGTCGGCACGCTGGTCGCTGTCCATCCGCCAGAACGACTCCCAGGCATCGAGAATCTGACGGCGGTGCGCCTCGTCGGCCTCGCGGAAGGCGTAGGCGCGGTCCCGCAACTGCTCCTGCTGGGACGGGCTCATCCCCTCCCACCGGCGGCGGTTCTCCTGGAGCGTCGCCAGCAGCGACTGGTCGTTCATGAGCAGACGGCGCTTCAGCCGCAACTGCTGATCCACGCTCACCACCCGCGGGGCCGGAGGCTCGGTCGCCCCCACCACGACAGCGGCCGCGATCGTCAACAAGGCGCCGATGTGGATGATCCTGCTCATGGTCTACGTACCCGGTTGCTCCCGTTCGAGGGCCGCGAGGGCCTCGAGGGTGTCGAAGTTCTCCAGCACGTCGTAGTCGGCGAAGATGTCGAGGTTCTCCACGACGAAGCGGTCTTCCTGCGGCATGGCCTGGACGACCCGCTCGAGGGGGTCGGACGGCGGGGGTCCGGCCGCCAGGCGGGGCGCCGGTTCGTCGATCGACAGCATGACGGCGACGACGATCGACGCGGCGGCCGCCAGCGGGACGAGCCACCGGAACCACGCCGGCCGGGGGGGCGTGCGCCGGGCCTCGGCCAGGATCGCCGCCGTCAGGTCCCGCCGCATCCGCGGGGCCGTCCAGCGGCCCAGCACCGCGTCCAGACGCCCATACTGGCCGGCGGCGGCCCGCCAGCGGGGGTCGCCCGCAATCCGCGCGGCGACCGCCGCGGCTTCCTCGCCGCCAAGCTGGCCGTCCAGGTACGCGCTGAGCTGTTCACGCTCCGTCGGTGTCAGTGGTCTGTCAACCATGGCGTCTCATTCAGTGAAACCCGCCCGCGGCCTGCGGGATTCGCCGTACCGTAATCTTTTTTTCTCTTTCGCCCGGCCTCACGGCGCCAGGTCGTCGGCCAGGGCGTCGCGGAGGTGGGCCCGGGCACGGCTCAGGAGGCTCTTGACCGCCATCGTGGTGCATCCGAGCACGTCGGCGATCTGCTGGTAGTCCATGTGCTCGTAGCGGAGCAGGACGATGGCCAGCCGCTGGTTGTCCGGCAGCCGCTCGATCGCCTGGCGGATCCGCTCGGCCAACTCCGCCTCCCCCAGGGCCGCGTCCGGGGCGGGCGTCCTGTCGTCCACGACGTCCGTGCCGACGACCCCGTCGGCCTCCGACGGCGCGGCGAGACGCAACATCTTTCGCTTGCCATGCTTGCGCAATGTATTCAAACAGAGGTTCGCCGTGATGCGGTACAGCCACGTGGAGAACTTCGCGCTGGGGCTGTAGCGCTGCGCCGAGCGAAAAACGCGCACAAATACTTCCTGGACAACATCTTCCACATCGCCGTTGCCGGCGAGGAACCGGTACGCCACGGCGTGGACGCGGGCCTGGTTGCGTTCGATGAGGGCGGCGAAGGCGCTCTCGTCGCCATCCTGGAAGGCGAGCATGAGCTGGGCGTCTTCGTCGCCGTCGGCCTGCGCCGGCGCATCGGCGGTCTGCGTCTCGAGGCGTGGCTCGAGGCGGTCGGCCGGCACGGCGTCGCTGGTGGGCTTGGGCCGCTGGGGCTCGGTCGCCATGGTGTCCATTGTCAGGAGGTTCCGGCCCGCCGGCGGAGTTGGCCGCAGGCGGCGTCGGCGTCGGCGCCGCGGCTGGCGCGGATCTGCACGTTCACGCCCGCCTCCGACAGGCGATCGCGGAACCGCCGCACCGCGCCGTCGGACGGCCGGCGGCAGGGCAGTTCGGCGACCTCATTGTAACGGATCAGGTTCACATTGCATCGAAGCTGTCGGGCGATCGCCGCCAGCTCGTCGGCGCAGCGCCCGCTGTCGTTCACATCGGCCAGAAGCACGTATTCCAGTGTTACTTCCCGCCCGGTGCGCTCGAAATAGTCCTTCCCGGCGGCGACGAGTTCCTGGATCGTCGAGGCGGCGGCCGCCGGGATGAGCCTGCGGCGCAGCGCGTCGGTGGGGGCGTGCAGGCTGATCGCCAGCGTCA
Source organism: Planctomycetota bacterium (assembly GCA_012514895.1). Taxonomy (GTDB): domain Bacteria; phylum Planctomycetota; class Phycisphaerae; order SM23-33; family FEN-1343; genus JAAYZK01. The sequence continues at coordinate 2,910 of JAAYZK010000020.1, forward strand.
GCGGGATGCCCTCCCCGGCCAGCCGCCGGATGCGGTCGGGATAGCCGACGGTCGAGAGCGTCAGGTGGCGCCCGCTCAGGCCCCCGCGGTCCGGGTCGACCAGGATGCGGCAGGCTTCGACGACGGCGTCGTAGTTGGCCAGCGGTTCGCCGGTGCCCATGAGCACGACGTGCGTCACACGCGCCGCCGCGTCGGGGTCGCCGGGACCGGCGGGGGGCAGGGCGTCCCACTGGATCACCTGCTCGACGATCTCGGCGGCCTGGAGGTTGCGGCGGACGCCCCCCAGCCCGCTGGCGCAGAAGGTGCACCCGATGGGGCAGCCCACCTGCGTCGAGACGCACGCCGTCCGCCGCGGGCGCCGCGCCTCCCCGGGCCGCGTCGGGATCAGGACCGTCTCGGTCGTCTGGTCGTCGGGCCAGGCCAGCAGGAGCTTGACGACTCCGTCGGCGGCGTCCGTCCGCCGGACGATGCGGCCCGTGAGGGGGGGCAGGCACGCGGCGAGCTTGGCGCGCAGGGCGGCCGGGAGGTTCGTCATGGTCGCGGGGTCCGTCCGCCGCCCGCCCCAGACCCACTGGAACACCTGCCTGGCGCGGAACGCCGGCAGGCCCCAGGCGGCGAGCGTCTCGGTCAGTTCCTCCAGCGTCATCGCCAGCAGCGGTTTCATCGGCGGCGCCCCGCGCGCTTGCGTGCGACCATCGCTTCCAGTTCCCCGCCGGCGAGGAACTGTTCGAAGGCTGCCACGTCGGGGAAGATCCGGTCGCTGCAGGCCCGGATGACCCAGTTGGTGGTCATCGGGCTGATGGTCAGGACGACCGCGCCGGCCTGGGCCGCCAGGTACATCTCGATGGCCGTGCCCATGGAGGCCTCCGGCAGCCAGCAGACGACCACGTCGGACGCCGCCGCCCGGCGGTTGCCCTCGGCGAGGGTGGCGATCATCCGGTCGTCATCGTAGGTGATGCTGTCGGGGTTGGCCTCGAAGTGGCAGTAGACGTTCGCCTTGGCGCAGTGGGTCCGCAGCGCCTCGCGGATCGCCGTGCGCCAATCCTGGTCGTGGATGGCGGCCTGGGTCAACGAACCTTGGATGATGCCGGCCAGGAAGACTTCCACTGTACTCTCCGGTCTGTTCTTCACCCGAAACGGCCGAAGATGAAGGTCGCGGTGCCGAAGTAGACGACGGCGCTGACGATGTCCATCAGCGACGCGATGAGCGGCGCCGAGGTCACCGCCGGGTCCAGGCGGAGGCCCTTGAGTCCCAGGGGGATCAGGGCGCCGGCCAGGTTGGCGACCGTCAATGTAATGAGCATCGACGTCGCCAGGATCCACCCCACTTCCGGGGGGCTGCGGAACAGCAGCGTCGACACGAAGGCCAATACGCCCAGGACTACCGCCAGGGTCACACCGATCAGCAATTCCCGCACCGTCACGCGCACCGCGTCGGCGAGGCTCATCTCGCCGACGGCCAGGGCGCGGATGACCAGTCCGGCCATCTGGCTGCCGACGTTGCCGGCCGAGGCGTTGACCAGGGGCATGAACAGCAGGATGAGGTGGAGGTTCTCGCGGACCGATTCCTCGTACGCGGCGATCGCCACGGCGGTGCCCAGTTCGGCCACCAGCAGAAAGACCAGCCATGGCAGGCGCTTGCGCATCATGCGGACGTAGCCGGTCTGGAAGTAGGGGTCGTCCAGGGCGTTGACGGCGACCATCATCTGGAAGTCCTCGGTGTCCTCTTCCTCCTGCAGGTCCAGCACGTCGTCGGCGGTGACGATGCCGACCAGGACGCCGGTGCTGTCGACGACGGGCAGGACGGGCATGTCGTACTTCTTGAACAGGTCGACCGCCAGGGCCTCGTCTTCCCAGGCGTTCAGCGACGGCTCCTCGGCCGGTCCGCTCATGAGGCTCTGGACGGTCCGGTCCTCGGCGGTCAGGACGATCTCCTGCAGCTCGAGGTGGTCCAGCAGCTTGCCCTGCTCGTCGACGACGTAGATGTCGTTGACGGTTTCCTTCAGAGGCGCGACCCGGCGGATGTGCTCCAGGACGCGGGCGGCGGTCCAGTCCGGCCGGACGGAGACGTACTCGGGGGTCATCAGGCGGCCGATGGAATCCGGCGGGTAGTTCAGCAGTGCCTGGGCGATCCGGCGTTCGCTGCCCCGCAGGGCGCCCATCAGGCGCGTGGCGACCTCCCCGGGCAGCTCTTCCAGCAGGACCGTCCGGTCGTCGGGGGGCATGTCGTTGATGATCTGCGTCACCGACGTGTCGGACAGGTGTCCGATGAGGGCTTCCTGGCTCTCGCGCGGCAGGAGGCTGAAGACCTCGGCCGCCTGGTCGCGCCCCAGCAGGCGGAAGACCACCGCCTGGCCGTCCGCGGGGAACTCCTCGATCAGTTCGGCGATGTCGGCGTCTTCCAGCTCGCGCAGCTCCCGCTTCACCGCGGCATAGTCGCGCTGCTCCAGCCACGCCAGAATCTGAGGGGCTTTTTCCTCGGTGAGCAAGAAGATCTCCAGTCTGCCCGGTTCGACCGTCCTGCGGCATTGTCCGAATGGGCCCCGACCAAGTCAACGACCGTCTTGCCCGGCACTTCCAGGGTGTTACTCCGCGGGACTGCAAGGAGAACCGTGATGCCCGGCGAAGCCGCCGCCAGCGCCTCGGGGTGCGCGGAGATGCCGGAGAACATCATCAACGGGTATCCTGCAGCCCTGCTTCGCCGCCCGTGGACACCCCGCGGACTTCTATAATTCAGATGAACCGCCCGCATCGTGCGGACGCGAGTGTCTTTCGATGGGCTGTGAGGTGAGTGCATGAAAGCCAGTGACTTCACCACGCCGCATGAGGTGTGGGCCGTCGTCGACACCGACGACGCGCGGCACGTCGCGATGGCGATGCGGGATCACAACGTCAGGTCGCTGCCGGTCCTGGACGCCGAGGGGCGCCTGGAGGGGATCGTCACCGAACGCGACCTGGTCGTGCGCCTGCTGGCCCGTGGCCGCAGCTTCGAGACGCCGGTCCACGAGCTGATGACCCGCCCGGTCCGGACGATCCGCATGGACACGCCCCTGGACCAGATCGAGGCGATCATGCGGGAGCACAAGATCCACCACCTGCCCGTGACCGACGAGGACAACCACCTCAAGGGCTTCGTGTCGATCTCGGACCTCATCCGCCACTGCAAGGACACCGATCTGGAACACGACCTGATCGACGTCCTGGAAGCGACCCACTCGCCGGGCAAACCCGCCAAATGACGGGTCGGGTCGCTTGCCGATCGAGCCTGCGGGCGGTACGCTGACGCGCTGCGGACGCACGAAGAACGGCAGGCCGCGGCCTGCAGCGATGTGGAGACTCTATGGCGGTTCCCCTGGCGGTCATCTTCGACATGGACGGCGTTCTCATCGACTCTTACGACGCGCACTACGAATCCTGGCGGCGTCTGGCGGCCGAGCAGGGGGCCCCGTACACGCGGGAGCAGTTCGCCCGCTCCTTCGGCCGCACCAGCCGCGAGATCCTCGCCGAGCAGTGGCCCGTGCCGATGGCCGCCGCGGAGATCCCCGCGGCCGACCGGCGCAAGGAGGAGCTCTACCGCCGGATCATCCGGGCCGACTATCCCGGCATGGCCGGGGCGGTCGAGCTGGTCCGGGCCCTCCACGGCGCCGGCTTCGCCCTGGCGATCGGCTCGTCGGGTCCGCGGGCGAACATCGAGGTCGTGCTGGAGCAGACCGGGGCGGGCGGGCTGTTCGGCGCGGTGGTCAGCGGCGAGGACGTCCACCGGGGCAAGCCCGACCCGGAGATCTTCCAGATCGCCGCCGCCCGCCTGGGGGTGGCCCCCGACCGCTGCGCGGTCATCGAGGATGCGCCGCTGGGCGTCGAGGCGGCCCGCCGCGCGGGGATGACGCCCATCGCCCTGACGGGCACCGCCACGCGAGAGCAGCTCGCCGGCGCGGCCCTCGTGGTCGACCGGCTGGACGAGCTGTCGCCCGAGCGGATCGCCGAGTGCCTCCGCGGCGGCGGGGCGCCGGCGACGGACCGCCCAATCGTGTGATCCGCGTCACATTCAGTTCCTCATCGCCGGCTAAGATACGCGGACTCCCTGCCGCGCAGGGAAGCACGAGGACTGATTTTGTGAGGATGGACCGATGGAGGGCGTGCAGGTCGTTACGGGTCGGGCGCGTGTGAGCCGTGCCTTTCGCTGCGAGCCGGTGGACCGCGTGCCGTGGGTGCCGTTCGTGGGGGTTCACGCTGCGGCCCTGCTGGGCGAGTCGGCCGAGACGTTTCTCAAGTCCGAGGCCCTGATCGTCCGCGGCGTGCAGGCGGCGATCGACCGGTACAGGCCGGACGGGATCCCCGTGCTGTTCGACCTCCAGTTGGAGGCCGAGGTGCTCGGCTGCCCGCTGCACTGGGCGAAGGAGAACCCTCCGGCGGTGTGCGGCCACCCGCTGGCCAACGGGACGGCGCTGGCCGACCTGAAGGTCCCCTCGGCCGCCGACGGGCGGATCGCGTCGGTTCTGGCCGCCACCGGGGCCCTGCGGGAGGCCAACCCGGACGTGGCGCTGTACGGCCTGATCACCGGGCCGTTCACGCTGGCGCTGCACCTGCTGGGGACCGACATCTTCATGCGGATGTTCGACGACCCGTCCGGCGTGCACGACCTGCTGGCCTTCTGCCGCGACGTCGGCATCGCGATGGCCGGGTATTACATGGATGCCGGGTGCGACGTCATCGCCGTGGTCGACCCCATGACCAGCCAGATCGGGCCGGACCAGTTCGCCGAGTTCGTCACCCCGGCGGCCCGGCCGGTCTTCGACGCCATCCGCGCCGGCGGGCGCCTCGGTTCGTTCTTCGTGTGCGGCCACGCCCAGCAGAACATTGTCGCCATGTGCGAGTGCGGGCCGGACAACGTCTCGATCGACGAGAACATCCCGCTGGAGTACGTCCGCGACGTCTGCGTCGAGCGGGGGATCAGCTTCGGCGGGAACCTGCAGTTGACCTCGGTGCTCCTGCTGGGCGGCGTCGCCGACGCGCAGGCCAACGCCCTGGCCTGCCTGGACGTCGGCGGCCAGAGGGGCTTCATCCTCGCCCCCGGCTGCGACCTGCCCTACGCGGTGCCGGCGGCCAACATTGAGGCGGTCACGCGCCTGGTCGTCGACCCCTACCAGCGGGACGTCGCCCGCGCCCTGGCCGGCTCGACGCCGGACGAGGCGGTGCGGCTGGACATGCGCGAGTACGGGCGCCTCGACCAGGTCGTGGTGGACATCATCACCCTGGACAGCGAGGCCTGCGCGCCGTGCCAGTACATGGTGGACGCCGTCCGCAAGGTCGCCCCGCAGTTCGAGGGGATCGTCCGCTGGCGCGAGCACAAGATCAAGACCCGCGACTCGCTGGTGTTCATGGATTCGCTGATGGTCCGCAACGTCCCGACGATCTGCATCGACGGGCAGATCACCTTCGTCTCCCGCATCCCCCCGCGCGACGAGCTGATCGCGGCCATCCAGCGGCAGATCAACGAGAAGATGCGCACCCGCATCCGCCAGCGGAAGGCGACGCTGCTGGTCCTGGGCGACGGGGAGGCGGCCGACCGGGTCCAGGACGTCGTGGACCGGGCGGTGGCCGAACTGGGGGCCGACGTGCCCGTCGAACGCGTCGGCGACCCGGAGGCGATCGCCGCGTACGGCGTCGCGCCCAACCAGGTTCCGGCGGTGGTGCTGGCCCGTTACCAGCTCAAGTCCGTCAAGGCCGTCCCGGAGGCGGCCGCCGTGAAGGAGTGGATCAAGGAGGCCCTCTGATGACCCCTGTCCGCGTCCTTGCGATCACCGGCTACCTCGGCGCCGGCAAGACCACGCTGGTGAATCACCTGCTGGGCAGCCCGGCCATCGCCGAACGGAATCCGGCGCTGATCCTCAACGAGTTCGGCACGATCGGCGTGGACGGGCGGCTGATCCGCGACGGGCAGTGGCGGCGTTACGAGATCAACAGCGGCAGCGTGTACTGCACCTGCACGCAAGTCCAACTTTTTACGGCACTTCAGTCGATCGTTGCCGACGGGCGCTGCGGCGTGGTGCTCATTGAGGCCACGGGCGTCGCCGAGCCGGCGGACCTGGAGCCGTACTTCGAGGCCTCGCCGCTGGCCGGCGTGATGGCGATGTGGGCGACGCTGTGCGTGGTGGATGCCGCGGCCTTCACGCAGGTGGCGCCGTTCATGCAGGCGTGCCGCCGCCAGGTGCGGGCCGCCGATGGGATCGTGATCAACAAGGCCGACCGCGTCAGCGACGAGGA
>JAAYZK010000202.1 GCA_012514895.1 Planctomycetota bacterium
CTGGCGGCGGTCGCCGCGCGCATCGAGCGTACGGCGGCCGCGTGTCTCGAACGGGCACACCCGCTGGCCGATCGGCCCGTGCTGGCCAGCGTGCACCAGGAGGCCTTCTGCCGATGGTTGGGGCTGAACGTCGTGGCGACGTTCAGCGGGGCCGACACCGCCGGCGTGGGCGAGGTGGACGAAGCGGTCCGCAGGGCCGACGCGGCCGGCGTGAGGCTGATCGTCGCCAACCGCCCTGAAGGCCGACGCGTGGCCGACGCCCTGGCTGAGCGGCTGGGGGCGAAGGTGGTCGTGTTCGGCAACTTCCCGGCGCTCGATGAAGGACATGACTGCTTCGACGACCTGCTGACCGACAACGTCGCGGCGCTGCTGGAGGCGAGCGGCCGATGACCGAGGCGGCGATCCAACTCCAGACGCTGTGCGTGCGCCCGGGGCGGCGGGTGACGCTGTCGGTCGAGGCACTGCGCATCGGTCGCGGCGAACGGGTCGGAGTGCTCGGCCCCAACGGTGCCGGCAAGAGCACACTGCTCCGCTGTCTGCTGGGGATGCAGGCGGGCGTTCGAGGAGGCGTCGAGGTCCTCGGCCGCCCCCTGAATGCCCGCGCTGGCGGTCTGGCGGCGCTGCGCCGGCGGATCGGGTACGTTCCCCAGATGCTGCCCGCCGGGGGCGAGATGCCCCTGACGGTCCGCGAGGTCGTCGCCATCGGCCGGACCGGCATCGCCGGGATGCTCCGTCCGCTTCGGCGGGACGACTGGCGAATTGTGGATGCGTGGATCGACCGGCTTGCCCTGGGCCCCCTGGCCCCCCGCGGCTTCGGCGAGATCAGCGGCGGCGAGCAGCGCAAGACCCTCATCGCTCGCGCCATGGTTCAGCAGCCCGAACTGCTGCTGCTGGACGAACCGACGGCCAACCTCGACCTGGGGTGGCGCGAGCGGATCGTCCAGGTCATCGACGAGCTCTGCCGGAATACCCCGCTGACGCTGGTGCTGGTGTGCCACGAGCTGGAGGTGCTGCCGAGCGGCTGCGGACGCGTTGTTGTGCTGGACGGGGGGCGAGTCGTGGCGGACGGCTCGCCGGCGGATGTGCTGTCGGCCGACCGGATCGCCTCGCTGTACGGCCCGGGGCTGGACATCCTCCGTTGCGGGGGCCGATGGGCTGTCGTGCCCGGGGAGGGTGAACATGCTTGACCTTGCCTTCTGGGCCCCCGTGATGGCCGGCGGCCTGGTCGCCGGCGGCTCCAGCGGCCTGCTAAGCGTCTACATCGTGGGCATGCGGATTCCGTTCCTGGGCGTCTGCGTGGCTCACGCCGCCCTGGCGGGTGCGGTCTTCGGCGCGCTGGCCGGCATCGAGGGTCCGATGCTTCTGCTGCCCGCCCTGGCCGGAGCAGTGGTGACCGCCTTGCCGCTGGGTCTGGCGGACCCGCGCACCATCCACATGGACGCGAATGTCATCATGGGCCTGCTGTTCTCAGTCACCATGGGCTTGGCCTTCGTGGGCTTCGGCCTGTTCGGCGTGTTGGGGCGCAGCGACAACGACGTGCGCAGCCTGCTGTGGGGCAGCCTGACCTACTGTCGGTGGCGCGATGTGGGACTTATGCTGGCTGCCGCGGCGGCGCTCGGCCTGTTCGTCCTGGCCTTCGGCAAGGAGATGCGCGCGATACTCTTCTCCCGCACCGACGCCCAGGCGGCGGGCATCCGGGCCACGGCCGTCTGGACCGGATTCCTCATCCTGACGGCCGTGCTGATGACCGTGAACTTCCAGACCGTCGGAGGGCTGATGATCTACAGTCTGATCACCAATCCAGCGGCGGCGGCCTTCCAACTGGTTCGAGGAACCGGCCGGGCCATTGGGCTGGCCGTCATCTTCGGCGCAGTCAGCGGCCTGGGCGGGTTCCTGCTGTCAGCCGTCACCGATCTGCCCAGCGGCGCTGTGATCGTTCTGCTTTCGGCGTTGCTGGTGGCATTTTCAGCTTGCGCTCGACGGATGCTCAAGTAGCGAAGCCACCTACGACGTGCACGTCAGCTTCGCCGACGGCGCCGTCACCCGCCTCTCGGCCGCAATCCGCGACGGCAAGCCGTCCGGCTATCAGACCCGTTCGAAACTCCCCCTCAAAACCACCAAATTCCACATCCCCTGCGAAGGATCGCCCCGCGACGCAAAAGAACAAAGGTAGAGGGAGATGATGCCCCTACCCCCTCGGAAGGAGTCCGAACTTGCGTCGTCACGATCCATCCAAGCCCGCCAACATGAGCGCCCGCGACCGGCGGAACGAGGTCGCCGCCATCCTCTCGCGGGCC
>JAAYZK010000203.1 GCA_012514895.1 Planctomycetota bacterium
CCCAGCCGCAGCCCGCCTGCAGGATGAGCAGGTTGGCGCCGTTGCCGATGAGCAGGATGCCCATCAGCAGGCGGGTCAGCACGCGGTCGAGGACCAGGTACACGCCCGCCGCGATCAGCGACCCTGACGCCAGCAGCAGGAACAGGTTGGCTTCCATGCTCAGTTGTCCTCCTTCGCTTCGTCGGTCTTCGCTTGCTCGGTGGTGTCGTCGGGGGCGGGGCCGGATTCATCGTCCAGCCTGGCGATCAACGCGGTGCCGGCGGTGGCTTGTCGACGCGTGCTCGGCAGCGGGCCCTCCCGGCCGCCGGAGCGGGCTGCCTGGCGGTCCGCCTGCCGACGCCGGTGCTCCACCGCGCGCTGCATCGAGCGGGCGCGGTCGCGGGCGCGCTGCTTGCGCACCTCCTCCTCCAGGTCGAGTTGGGCGCCCATGGAGTCGAGGATGTGCTTGATGAGCCCGACGACGATGACGTAGACGCCGGCGTCGAAAAGCAGGGCGCTGGGCACGTGGACGTCGCCGATGAGCGGGAGGGTGAAGTCCCAGATGTGGCTGGTGACCGGCGGCTGGCCCAGGAACATCGGCCAGATGGCGCCGGCGAGGGCGAGCACCAGGCCGGTGCCGAGGATCTTGCCGGCGTCGACGGGCAGGGCCTCCTCGAGCTCGACGCGGCCGCCGGCGAGGTAGCGCAGCGTGAACACCAGGCTGGCGACCAGGCCGCCGGCGAAACCGCCGCCGGGGGCGTTGTGGCCGGCGAAGAAGAAGTACAGCGAGAGCACCATCATCGACGGGAAGAGGATGCGGGTGACGATGTCGACCATCAGCGAGCGGTTCTGGGCGCGCTCGCCCTCGACGCCGGATGCGAGCCAGCGACGGCCCCGGGCCTTGAGGGTGGGGCGCCGGGAGCCGCGGCTGAAGGAACGGTTGCGGTAGATCAGCGACGCGACGCCGGTGGCGGCGGCCACCAGGACCGAGACCTCGCCGAGGGTGTCCCAGGCACGGATGTCGACGAGGATGACGTTGACGGCGTTGGCGCCGTGGCCGATCTCGTAGGCCAGGTCGGGGATGATCGAGGACACCGGCTCGGCGGTGCGCGCGTTCATGGCGAACATGGCCACGATCGTGACCGTCAGGCCGGTGGCGACCGCCAGCCAGGCGCGCAGGCGCTGGTACTTGTTGGTGTGCGTCGGGTCGATCTCCGTCGGCATCTTGCGCAGCACCAGCATGAACAGGACCATGACGATGGTCTCGACGAGCAGCTGGGTCAGCGCGAGATCCGGGGCGCCGTGGATGGCGAAGATGAAGGCGATGGAGAAACCGGTGACGCCGACGAGGATGACGCCCGACAGACGGTTGGTCACCAGGGTCACGGCGATGGCGGCGACGATGATGATCGCCGCGGCGAGCCCCTGCCAGGGGTTGTCCCAGAGGACCATCCGAACGTCGGTGCGCGAGCCGGTCAGCAGGGCCACACCCGGCAGGAGGATGAGCACGATGAAGATGACGGCCAGGTTCACGCTCAGCGAACCGCGCTGGGTGGAGGCGGTCAGACGCAGCGAGAGGGTGCGGAAGAAGTTCAGGACCGCGTCGTAGGCGTGGTCCGCGGAACCGAGGGCGGGCTGTTCCAGCTGCGCCTTGGCCACCACCTCGCGCTGCCAGAACATCACGACGCCCAGGGCGATGATGATGACGGTCAGCAGCAGCGGGAGGGTGAAACCGTGCCACAGCGCCAGGTGGGCGGGCTCGTCACCCGCGGTGGCCTGGCCGATGTTGGCGACGTGGGCGCCGACGATGACGTCCATCGGCTTCGGCCACAGGCCGAACACGACGGTCATCGCGGTCAGGATCGCCGGGGCCAGCCACAGGGTCGGGCCGATCTTCGTCATCTTCTCCACGGCCTCGGACACGCCGCCGCCGGTGGGGTGCTCGGCGGGCTTGGTGGCGAAGGCGCCGTGCAGGAAGTACAGCGCGTAGGCCATGGTGAGGACGGAACCTGCCACGAGGCCGACCATCATCAGCTGGCGCGGCATGCCGACCAGCAGTTCCTCGTGGAGCACGGCGGTCAGCGCGGACTCCTTGGCGATGAAGCCCCACAGCGGCGGGACGCCGGCCATCGACAGCGCCGAGATCCAGCCGAGCGTGGCGACCAGCGGTTCGCGCTTGCCCAGGCCGGAGAGTTCGCGGATGTCGCGGGTCCCGGTGGTGTGGTCGATGGCGCCGACGATCATGAACAGCGCCGCCTTGAACAGGGTGTGGCTGAAGGTCAGCGCCAGCCCGGCCTGCATCGCCTCCCGCGAGCCGATCGCGGTGACGGACATGATGAAGCCGAGCTGGGAGACCGTGCCGTAGGCGAGGATGAGCTTGAGGTCCTTGTGCTTGAGGGCCATCCAGCCTCCGAGCAGCATGGTCGCGATGCCCATCGTGATCACGGTCAGGTGCCAGCCGTCGATGACCCGGAAGTCCGGGGCGAGGCGGGCGACCAGGTAGATGCCGGCCTTGACCATGGCCGCCGAGTGCAGGTACGCGGAGACCGGCGTCGGCGCGGCCATCGCGCCCGGGAGCCAGAAGTGGGCCGGGGCGATGGCGGACTTCGACAGCGCGCCGGCCAGGATCAGCAGCACCGCCACGAGAATGTAGGGGGTGTCGGCAAGCTCGGCGACCTGTGGAATCTCGGAGAGGTGCCAGATGCCGGTCTGGCGGCCCAGCAGGATGATGCCGACCAGCATCGCCAGCCCGCCCAGGGTGGTGACCATGAGGGCCTGCCCGGCGGCCCGCCGTGAGGACGCGCGTTCGCCGTAGTAGCCGACCAGCATGAACGACAGTACTGAGGTGATCTCCCAGAACACGTACATCAGCAGGAAGGAATCACTGATGACCAGGCCGTACATGGCGGCGGCGAAGGAGACCATCTCGCCGCCGAACTTGGCCAGGCGCGGCGGGTTGGAGTCGAAGTAACCCCAGCAGTAGAGCAGCACCAGGGCGCCGGCGCCCAGGATGATCAGACTGAACAGCGCCGCCAGGCTGTCGAGTCGCAGGGCGACGTTCAGGTGCGCGCTCGGCACCCATTCGGCATGGAACCACAAGGCCCCGCCGTCATCGAAAACCCCGTTGATGAACAGGCTGACCACCCAGAAAAATCCGGCTGCCGGAACAATCGCCAGGATGGCGAAGGCGATTCTTCCGATGAGCCGGATGAGAAGTGGTGCGACAGCCGCAGCGAGGATGAGCGCGACAAGTAAAACGAGCATGTACCCCTAGCTCCCCTCTCGTGTATTTCCGTCAGCACTCACCTGTGTGAACAGGTGCGGTCGCCCACCCCATACGTCGACGCCACACGAGCGTGCGCCACTGGGGATCGCACACCTGTGCATCCCGTGAAACACCCAAGATTGGAGGCGGCGTCGAATCGGCGCGGCCAACTGCGGGCCAGTCTAGCGATCCGCCGGAAGTATGGCTAAGCGACTGCCGGCGGGCGCGAACCTCACCTGCCGAAGCGCTGGAGGAACATGGCCTCGGCGGCGGCCACGTGTTCGATTTCCGTGGGGTCGACGGATTCGTTGGGGGAGTGGATGGTGCACTGCGGTTCCTCGACGCCGAAGATGACGATCTCGGCCTGCGGGACGGCCTTCTTCAGGGCGGCGGTCAGCGGGATGGAGCCGCCGGAGCCGATGAGCGCGAGGTCCTCGGCGCCGTAGGCGTCCTTCAGGCACTGGCCCAGCAGCTCGACGCCCGGGCCGGTGACGTCGGTGGAGAAGGTGGGGTTGACGTCGTCGACGGTGGCCTGCACGCGGGCGCCGAAGGGGACATGCTTGTCGACGTGCGCGACCACCTTCGCCGCCGTCTCGTGGGGGTCCATGCCGTCCGGGACCCGGAGGTTGAGCCGGGCGCTGGCGGTGGCGGGCACGGCGTTGACGGCGTCCTCGACCGGGGTGGAGGAGAAGCCGGTCACCGTGATCGACGGGCGGGCCCAGACCTGGTCGGCGGGGACGGCCCCGTCGCCCCCGAGCAGCGACACGCCGTCGAGGACAGCGGCGTCCTTCCGGAAGGTCTCCGGGTCGTAGGGCATGCCCGCCCAGACGCCGGTGGTGTCGACCCCGTCGATGACGGTGCGGCCGGCGTCGTCGTAGAAGGAGTCGAGCGTGCGCATCAGGGCGGCGACGGCGTCGGGGGCCGCGCCGCCGAACAGGCCGGAGTGGACCGGGTTCTTCAGGGTGTCGACGGTGACGGTGATCTGCGCGCCGCCGCGGAGGCTGGCGGTCAGCGTCGGGACGCCGACGGCGGCGTTGCCGGAGTCGGCGATGAGGATCATGTCCGCCTGGAACAGCTCGGGGCGGGTCTCGATGAGGTGGTCCAGGCCGACGCCGCCGTTCTCCTCGGAGCCCTCGACCAGCACGGTGAGGTTGAGGTCGGCGCCGCCGGCGGCCTCGAGCGCGCGGAGGGCGGCCAGGTGCATGGCGACGTTGCCCTTGCAGTCGGCGGCGCCGCGGCCGTACCAGCGGTCGTCGCGTTCGGTGAGGGTGAAGGGATCGGAGTGCCACGCCCCGAGCGGCCCGGCGGGCACGACGTCATAGTGGGAGTAGAGCAGCACCGTCGGCGCGGTGGCTCCGGCGGCCCGGCGGCCGATGACGGTGCGGGAACCGTCGGCGGTGTCGAGCACCTCGGTGTCGAGGCCGTGCTCCTGCAGGGCGCGGGCCACCCAGTCGGCGGCGGCGTGGCAGGCGTCGGCAAGCTCGGGGCGGCCGTGCACGGAGTTGAAGGAGACCAGCTCCTTGAGGTCGGTGAAGATGCGCTCGCGGTCGGTCACTGTGATCTGTGGGGTCATGGGGTCCACGTTAGCGCGGCGCCCGGGCCGACCGCCTTGCACTCGGAGGGGGAGAGTGCTAAAACGGACTTAGCACTCGAAGTAATTGAGTGCCAGAAATCTTGATCACTGAGTGGGTTGAGGCTGTCCACACTCGTCAGCCATGCCGTCGCGGGCGCCCACTTGGAGGCAGACGTGAGTGTCGTCAACGAATCTATCAAACGAGGAGAACACACCACATGGCTAAGCTCATTGCCTTCGATGAGGAAGCACGCCGCGGTCTTGAAAACGGCCTGAACACTCTGGCCAACGCGGTCAAGGTCACCCTGGGCCCCAAGGGACGCAACGTCGTCCTGGAGAAGTCCTGGGGCGCCCCGACCATCACCAACGACGGCGTGACCATCGCCAAGGAGATCGAGCTCGAGGA
>JAAYZK010000204.1 GCA_012514895.1 Planctomycetota bacterium
AGATGTCCCGCAGCAGTTCGAACGACTCGATCACCGGCAGGTCCCACCAGAGCTGCGTCCGCTGGCCGAACACCACGCCGATCCGGCGGACCGTCTCGATCCGGTGGCGGTGCGGCACCCGCCCCATCACCTCGCAGACCCCCGCGGTGGGCACGAGGATGCCCGCCAGGATCTTCACCGCCGTGGACTTGCCCGCCCCGTTGGGGCCGATCGCCGCCACGATCTCGCCGGGGGCGATGGTGAACGACACCCCGTCCAGGGCATGGATCGTCCGGTACCGCCGGTGCACCAGCCCGCGCAGCGCGCCGAGCATCCCGGCTCGCCGCTCAGCGATGCGGAACGTCTTGCTCAGGTTCTCCACGCGCACGATGGGCCGCATGACGCAGGGGCCTCCCGTGCACAGGGAACGCCGATGCGTGACACGCCTGGGGCGTGGCAGGTTGACCCCCCCCTCCCCCGATGGCTGGAAACCTACGTGCGATCCTCTCGGCAGTCCGGCGGCAGGTGGCGGAAGACGACCTCGCGGATGCGATGGGCGGCCTCAACGGCACTGACGGCTTCTTCAATGGTGACTTCCGACCCGGGAAGCGGATAGCGTTCCTGAACCGCATAGCGCGTGAGCGGCTCGGCGTGCTCGCGCAGCAGTTCGAGCTCGCCGGCGTACTTGACGCACAGGTCCATCAGGTAGCGGATGGTGTGGACCTTCTCGAATTCGACCCCATGGTAGACAAGCAAGGCCTTGAGCAGTTTCTCCACAGCCTGTTGCGCATGGAAGCCCACGACATCCGACAGCGGTTCTTCGGTATTGAGCAATTGCCCCGCGGCCTTCAGGTCCCGCATCCCCTTGCGGACTCATGCCGATAACCCATTGGGGATCAGGCGGCATAGAGCAGTTGACCTTTTCTGCTTATGGTGTACGCCAGCGAGGAGACCCAATGCTTCTGCCGCTCGAATTCCGCGTGGGTGTAGATGACCAACTCCGTTGGCAGCTCCGACCCGCGCAGACACTTCTCGGCCGCGCCATAGAGCTGCGCCAGCGTTGCTCCGGTGTCAGGCATGACGATGAGGATATCGATATCGCTGTCGGCATGCGGTGTTCCACCGGCGTGAGAGCCGTAGAGATAAACCCGCTCCGGTCGAAGCCCTTCCGCCAGGCGATCGACGATGTCCTGCAATTGCTCGGGCGTCACTGCCTTCATGGCTGTATACCCCGCGTGCCATGAGGATTATAGGGCCGCAGCCCTCAGGACTCAAACGGATTCAGTTGGCGACGAACTGCGTAGGCGCCCGGCCGAGGGTCTGGCAGCCTGACCGTCTCCCGGGGCGGCACGTGGCCGCCCCGGGGTCATGGGTGACCTCAGGGATCCTGCGGTTCCACCGTGAGCACCGCCGTCCTGTCCTGGGGCAGCGAACGATCCGAGCAGGTGCCCTCCAGCAGGCGGAAGGTCCCGGCCTCGACGACGTACTGCAGGTCGCGACTCCAGTAGCCCAGCTCGTCCGGGCCCACGGTGAACGTGACGCGTTGGGATTCGCCCGGCTGCAGGAGGACCCTCTGGAACCCTTTGAGCTCGATCAGCCCGCGCGTGGTGGAGGCGACCTCGTCGTGCACGTAGAGTTGCACGACCTCCACGCCGGGACGGCTGCCGGTGTTGGTGACGGTGACCGAGACGGCCGTGCTGTCGCCGGCGGCGATCGTCTCGTCGGCGATCCGCTCATCGACCGGGCGGCGGGGGTCGAGGTGGACGGGCGTGCGTGCTTTCACGTGACGGTGTCTCCGGTTGCGCGGTGCGGGAACGAGGGCTGCCATCATGGCAACCCTGGGCACCGAATGCAACACGACGGCGGCAGCCGCTACGCGTCGGGCGAGAGGCGCAGGAAGGTCAGCACGCCGTAGCGGCCCAGCGGAATCGCCTGTTCGATCAGCAGGACGTCGCGGCGGCTGCCGGGGGCGACGGCGGAGAACCAGGTGGCGGCGGTGGCACCGGCGGTGAAGAAGCCCTCGGCGGGCGGGACCTCGCCGGCCAGGGCGCGGCGGGTGGGGGCATCGTCGGGCAGGCGGGCCGGGGCGTCGACGGCCGCGCCGAGACGGCCGGTGAAAGCGGCCGACGACAGGCGGGCCCAGGACACGCCGCTCCAGTTCCACTTGACGACGGCGCACGGCGCGGCGCTGCACGCGACCGTCCGCAGGGCCGCGGCCGTCAGCGAGGCGCCGAACCGCAGGGCCAGGGCGATCACGCCCGACAGGTCGAGCGGCACGCCATCCAGCGCCCGGCCGAAGCGCCCGGCGGGCATCAGCAGGTGGGCGGCGAAGTGGTCGGCCTCCTGCTCGGCCAGGTTGGGCGACTCCCAGTCGCAGCGGCTCCGGTGGGCCGGCGCCCGCCCGGCGGCCAGGGCGCGGCGGTGGGCGTCGAGGTAGTAGTGCCCCAGCTCGTGGGCCAGCGTGAACCGCGCCCGCGGCGCGTCGGGCCGCCCGACCCGGTCGAGGTTCACGTAGATGTGGAACCGCCCGTCGAGGTGCTCGAGCATCCCGTCGAACGCCGGCCCGTAGCGGCCCCAGCTCAGCGTGACGGCCTTGGCCCGGGCGATCCGCTCGGGGGCGACCCGCTCGGCCGGGCAGTGGGCGTCGGCGACGGCGGCGGCCAGTTCGGCGATCTCGGCGCGGGCCTCCGCGCCCAGCCGCCGTCTACGATGTCTCGGCCGTCCCAGACGATTCATCGTCGCGCTCCCGCTGGGCCCGAAGGCGATCCGCCCGCATCCGCTGTTCGATCTGGGGCGGGATCGGCCCGCCCTCCCGGGCGGCACGGGCGAGCGGGACGTCGACCGTCCCGTCCTCATCCGCCTCCAGCCGCGGCCGAACCTCGGCGGCCCGGCGGCCCTCCCACACGGCCCGGGCGTCCCCCAGCGACGCCGGCAGGTCGACCGGCTCGGCCGCCAGGGCTTCCTCGGCGGCGCGGACGGCCCGGTCGTCGGTCGGCACCTGCCAGCCCAGACGCATCATCGCCTCGTGCACGTCGGCTTCCAGACGCGCCTCGGCCGCCTCCCGTCTCTGCTGTCTTGAAGGCCTTTTCATTGATCGCTTCCTTCAGTCGCCTCCCGCTTCTGCTGTCTTGAAGGCCTTTTCATTGATCGCTTCCTTCAGCCGCCCCCCGCCTCTGCTGTCTGCAAGGCCCGCTCATGGTTCATCTTCTTCGGCCGTCACGGCCGCCTGGCGAAGGATCGCCTCGACCTTCCTCAGCGCCCGCCGCCGGATCTGCCGGAGGTTCTCCGGCGTCGTCTCGAGCGTCGCGGCCAGGTCGGCGGCGACGTCGTTGGGCAGCCGCTGGTGCGGGCGTCCGACCTGGTACCACTGGAAGGTCGTCCGCAGGACCAGTTGCTCCGCCTCGTTCAGTTGCCCCAGCGCCCTGCGGACCGCCTCGATGCGGGCGTCGTCCGCCTCGTCGGCCGTCGCCGGCCGCTGAGGGACGTTCGCCCAGTGCTCCGGCGCCAGGAATCTCGGGGCGAACCGCCCGCGCCGGCGCAGGGCGCTGAGCATCAGCCGCTGGGCGATCCGCCCCAGCCAGGCGCGGACCTGCCGGCCCAGTCCGTCGGCGTCGGTCGCCCCGGCGGCGTCGAAGGTGGCGGCGTGTTCGTAGGCGCGGCCGAAGGTGTCGGCCACGAGATCGGCGGCGCCGGCCTCGCCCCCGAGCAGGTCCCCGTACGCGCGCAGGCAGACCGCGTAAAGGTACGTCGCGTGCCGCCGATAGAAGACCTCCCACGCATCCCGCGCCTCGGCCGGATCGGCCTGGGCCAGGCTCATCGTCTCCAGCAGGTCCGCGTCGGTCTGATCGGCGAGCCGCTCCTCGGCACTGACGACTGGCTCCACGGCTGCTCCGCCACTTCCGCACCCGGGGACTCCGGGCGACATCGTCCAGTATAACGACGAAACGTGACAGAACAGAGACTGGAGGCACGGGCACAGCAACGACCGACTCGAGGCGCCGAGCCGCATCTCCGGTCTTGTGTTGCCGTTGCTGTACCTCCGGCCTCCGGCCTCCAGCCTGCCGTGCCAGTCTGCCGTTCAAGGTTGCATCGGCTTCGGCGACGGGCGTAGAATCCCGCCCATGCGTGAGACCATCCTCGACCTGAAGAACATCCGCCTCGTCCGCGACGGCCGGAGGATCCTGCGCGACGTCACCTGGCGGATCGCCCCGGGCGAGCACTGGGCGATGATCGGCGCGAACGGCTCGGGCAAGACGACGCTGCTGCGGGTGGCGTCGGGGACCCTCTGGCCGACCGGCGGGACCGTCAGCGTCCTGGGCCACCCCTTCGGCACGGTGGACCTCCGCGAGCTGCGCCGGCGGATCGGGTGGGTCAGTTCCGCCCTGGCCGAGACGATCCACCGCAACCAGAGCGCCCTGGCGATCGTCCTGTCGGGCCTGCGGGCGTCGGCGGCCCTCTACGACCAGCCGACGGCCGCCCAGACCGACCGGGCGGAGGCGCTGCTGGCCGACCTGGGCTGCGGCGCCGTCGCCGCGTCGCGGTTCGGCGTCTGCTCGCTGGGCGAACAGCAGAAGATCCTCATCGCCCGGGCGATGATGGCCGATCCGGAGCTGCTCATCCTCGACGAGGCCTGCGCGGGGCTGGACCTGCCGGCCCGCGAGCACCTGCTGGCGACGATCGACGCCCTGGCGGCGCGGGGCGGCATGACGCTGGTGTTCGTCACGCACCACATCGAGGAGATCACGTCGGCGTTCTCCCACGCCCTGCTGCTGGACGACGGGGCCGTGGCCGCCCAGGGGCCGACCGAAACGGTCCTGGCCGGCGAGGTCCTCTCGTCGGTCCTGAAGATCCCCATCCGCATCGACCGCCACGACGGGCGCTACTGGCCGCGGATCGGCGCTGCCGCACCGACAGACTCGAAATCCGAAGCACGAAATACGAAACAAAGACCCAACGGATAAAACGGCAAACCTCAAGACGGCCAAGCCCCGTTGTTTGGTGCTTTTCTGTCTTGCTGTCTGTCGTCTGCCGTTGTTTCGTTTGCTGTCCTGGCCGTTTCAGCGTTTTGGATCTGTTTCGTATTTCGAGCTTCGGATTTCGGATTTCCCGCGTTTACGCGAGCGGGTCGGCCACGCTGATCAGGTCGCACTGGTGGTGCGGGCGTTCGCCCTCCTTGCGGTGGGGCTTTTCGATCCAGGGGCAGGCGTAGATCCGCTTGTCGGGCCCGTAGGCGATCGACTGGCTCATCGTCGGGTAGCGGCCGTCGTCCAGGCGGAGGACGCCGTGATCGATGTGGACGCCCGTGCGGATGTTGTAGGTGACCAGGTGGGTGAGTTCCTTCACCTTGCGGCCGTCCTCGGCGATGATGCCGGGCTCGCCGGTGAGGTAGTAGATCGTCTCGTCGTCGTCGCCGAACACCAGGGTGAGGTAGCCGTACCGGAAGGGTTCGAACCCCCCGCTGCGGCGCAGGGGCTCCGAGCAGATCCGCTCGACCAGTTCGATTTTCGAGGCCGGCGGGTCGAAGGTGAACAGCCAGCCGCTCTTGGGGTGGACGCCCCAGAACAGTTGGGTGGGCTCGTGCCAGCGGATGTCGCGCCAGTTGTAGCCCTGGTGGCCGGGCCGGGTGTGGTCCCAATGGCCGAAGATGTCGCGTTTCATGGACAGGCCTTCGACGGCGTCCACGCGGTCGGGGGCGTGATCGGGGTCGTAGCAGAGCACGCGGCCGTCGGCGAGGGTGAAGTACACCCGCCCATCGCGCGGGTCGACCGCGAAGCTGCGGACCAGGCAGAAGTACTGGTCGCCCCGTCCCGCTTCCCCCCCGCCGCACACCTCGCCGAGGTTGCGCAGCTCGCCGGTGGCGATGTTGTAGACGAGGAACTGGCCTTTCGCCCAGGTCAGCCCGTACAGCAGCCGCCGCCGGGCGTCCATGTTGAGCGTGATGATGCCCTCTTCCGGCGGGGCCTTGACCAGGTCGCGCAGCTCGCCGGTGGCCGTGTTGTACGACATCAGGTGGCCGCCGGGGTACGGCTTGTAGCCCGCGGGCACCTCGGCGAGCTCCTCGCGCTGGTTGGTGGTGGCGAAGTACCCGTAGTGGGTGGCGAAGTAGAGGATGCCGTCCAGCTCGAAGAACGGGCTGTGGCTCTTGCCCTGCGGGAGGGTTTTGAGGCCCTTCTCGCCGGCGACCTCTCCGAGGTCGCAGATCAGGTCGAGCTTCTCGCTGGCGGTGTCGTAGCGGTAGACGCGGCCGTGCGTGTCGATGTTGTGGCTGCTCAGTGTATAGTAGAGCCGTCCATCGGAGGCGCGGGTGAGGGAGTAGAAGTTCGAATCGGCCAGGGCGAAACCGGACGGATGCAGGCGGGTTGCTAATACGGCATCAGTCACGTGGCACCTCTCAGTGTAGGGTGATCGTTCCGACGTCGCAGCCGAGCATACCCTGTCGCCCGCACGATGCAACAGGCGTCCTTCGGTTTTGGCGCCCCGGTCGGATGCGGGCCGTTGCGGCGCGTACAATACGGACGGTAACACACTGTGGTTCAACAGGGAGCGAGACCATGACCGGACCGAGTCGTCGCGCGGAGGTGTTTGCCGTCGCCGCGCTGCTGGCCGCGGCGGGCGGCTGCACGCCGGCCGGAAGACCTGCGGGGGCGATGCAGTTGACCAGCACGGCCTTCAGGGCGGGCGAGCCGATCCCGGTGCGTTACACGGCCGACGGGGAGAACCTCTCCCCGCCCCTGCAATGGGCGAACCTGCCGGACGGCACGCGGGAACTGGCGCTGATCGTGGAGGATCCCGACGCCCCGCAGCCGACGCCGTGGGTGCACTGGCTGATCTACCGCATCGGCGCCGACTACCCTTACCTGCCGGCCGGCATCGACCCCGTGCCGCTGCCGGAACTCCCGCCCGGCGCCCGGCAGGGAGCCAACAGCGCCAACACGATCGGCTATCGCGGGCCGGCGCTGCCGCCGGGCCATGGGGTGCACCGCTACCGCTTCCGGCTGTACGCCCTCGATGAGCCGCTGATCGCTTCGCCGGGCCTGGACAAGGCGGGCCTGCTGAGCGCCATGCAGGGCCACATCCTGGGGACCGCCGAGCTGGTGGGCACTTACGGCACGCAGGCCGCCGGAACGTTCGACCCGTAGAATTCCCATGGAGCCTCGCGGGCGGTTTGCCGCGCCGGGGGGCCCCTGGCAGGGATTGGAGGTGCGCCATGCTGTTCCGTGACCGTACGCAGGCCGGTCTCCGCCTGGCGGAGGCCCTGGAACATCTGCGGGACGCCGAGGCGGTCATCCTGGCCCTGCCCCGCGGCGGGGTCGTCGTGGCGGCGGCCGTCGCCCGGGCGCTGGAGGCGCCGCTGGACGTCCTGGTCGTCCGCAAGCTCGGCGCCCCGATGCAGCCGGAGTTCGGGTTCGGGGCCGTCAGCGGGGACGTGTGCGTCCTGGACGACCGCACCGTCAGGGCCCTGGGGCTCAGCGAGGATGAGATCAACCGGGTGGTCGCGGCCGAACGGGCCGAACTGCAGCGGCGCGAGGCGGTCTACCGCGAGGGGCAGCCCCCCCTGGACGTTGCCGGCCGGACCGTCGTGCTCATCGACGACGGGCTGGCCACCGGGGGTACCGCCCGGGCGGCGGTGCAGGCCCTGCGCCACATGCACCCCGCGCGGATCGTGCTGGCCGTGCCGGTCGCGCCGCCCGATACCGTCGCCCATCTCGGCCGCGACGTCGACGAACTGGTCTGCCTGGCCGCCCCGCCCGATTTCCAGGCCGTGGGACGATGGTATCAGTACTTCGACCAGATCTCCGACGAGGAGGTCCTCGATCTGCTGCGGCAGGCACGCCAGCGCCACCCGTCGCACGCGTGAGGGCCGCGGCCAACAACAGGACAGGTGTTCATCATGGCTGACAGCAATGCAACCACCAAGGCCCGCGTTCGGGCCGTCGAGATCCGCGTCGAGGGGGTGGCGCTCCTGGGCGACCTGGCGGTCGTGCCCGACGCCCTGGGCATCGTCATCTTCGCGCACGGCTCGGGCTCCAGCCGGTTCAGCCCCCGCAACCGATTCGTCGCCGAGGTCCTGCAGGACGCCCGGATCGCCACGCTGCTGATGGACCTGCTGACGACGGATGAGGAAACGGTGGACAACCGGACGTCGCGGCTGCGGTTCGACATTCCCATGCTCGCCGATCGCGTCATCGCGGCCACCGACTGGGCCAGGCGGGAGGGCGAGCTCCGCGGGCTGCCGGTGGGCTTGTTCGGCGCCAGCACCGGGGCGGCGGCGGCCCTCGTGGCGGCGGCCCAGCGGCCCGAGACGGTCGCGGCCGTTGTGTCCCGCGGGGGACGGCCCGACCTGGCCGGCGACGCCCTGGAAAAGGTCTGCGCGCCGACGCTGATGATCGTCGGCGGCGACGACACGCCCGTCATCGAGATGAACCGGTCGGCCATGGACCGGATGCGGTCCGACACGCGCCTGGACATCATCCCCGGCGCCACGCACCTGTTCAGCGAACCGGGGGCCCTGGAACGTGTCGCCTGCCTGGCCGCCGAGTGGTTCGACCAGTGGTTCCGCCGGTGAGGCCTCAGTGGCCGCGACCGGCGCCGAGGACGTACGATTGAGAAACCCGCCATGGAACGGGTCCCATCGCCATTCAGGAGGGACAGAACGATGAAGATGCCGAATGTTGTCTCATGTGACGTCACCCAGTGCGCGTACAACACCAACAACCGCTGTCACGCCATGGCCATTACGATCGGGGATGGCTCGCATCCGCAGTGCGACACCTTCTGCCAGGAGAACACCTCCGGCGGCGACCCCGAGGCCATCGCCGGCGTCGGGGCCTGCAAGGTGTCCTCGTGCGTGTACAACCAGAACCTCGAATGCCAGGCCGAGCAGATCCGCGTCGGCCCCAGCGGCGACGAGGCCGACTGCCTGACCTTCGAGAGTTACTGACGCGCCGGCACGCCGCGTGACGTGCCCTTCCGACGAGGGGCACGTCACGCTCCTTCCCGCCCCCTGGATTCAGTTGCCCCTTCCCTCCGCCGCCCCTTGCGGGTACCTTGTCTGCGTCGCCGTCTTCGGGGCGTGGGCGCCGTCTGTAGGGAGTATGCGGATGTTGTCACGGATTCACAGCACGATCCTCCAGGGCATCGACGCGACGAGCTGCGAGGTGGAGGTCGACATCTCCCGCGGCTCCCTGGGCTCGGAAGGCCTGAGCCTCGTGGGGCTGCCCGACGCCGCCGTGAAGGAATCGATTTCGCGCGTCCAGGCCGCGATGCGCAACAGCGGTTACCGCTGGCCCGGGCCGAAGGTCACCATCAACCTCGCCCCGGCCGACGTCCGCAAGGAAGGGCCCTCCTACGATCTGCCGATCGCGCTGGGGGCGATGCTGGCCTCGGGGGAGTTGGACGGCCGCAAGCACGGGCAGTTTCTCATCCTGGGCGAGCTGGCGCTGGACGGGCGGCTGCGGCCGGTCCGCGGGGCGCTGGCGGCGGCCCTGCTGGCCCGTCGTGAGGGGCTCCGGGGCGTGCTGCTGCCCAGCCCCAACGCCCGCGAGGCCGCCGTCGTCGACGGGATCGAGGTCATCGGCGCCGACACCCTCGCCCAGGCCGTCGGGTTCCTCAGCGAGGAACTGCCCCTGGAGGCGACGGCGGTCGACCTCCAGGCGGTCTTCGAGGAGGCCCAGCGCTACGACATCGACTTCGCCGACGTCCGCGGCCAGTCGGCGGCCAAGCGGGCGATGACCGTCGCCGCCGCCGGACACCACAACCTTCTGATGATCGGCCCGCCGGGTTCGGGCAAGACCATGCTGGCCCAGCGGCTGGTGACGATCCTGCCGGCGCTGACGCCGGACGAGTCGCTGGAAACCACGCGGATCTACTCCGCCCGCGGGTTGCTGCCGCCCGGTCAGAGCCTGATGGCCACCCGCCCGGTCCGCACGCCCCACCACTCCGCCTCGGCCGCCTCGCTCATCGGCGGCGGCGCCATGCCCCAGCCGGGCGAGGTCTCGCTGGCCCACCACGGGGTGCTGTTCCTCGACGAGTTCCCCGAGTTCCCCCGCGCGACGCTGGAGATGATCCGCCAGCCCCTGGAGGACGGGCACGTGACGATCCCCCGCGTGCACTCGACGCTGCGGTTCCCGGCTCGGATGATGCTCGTGGCGGCGATGAACCCCTGCCCGTGCGGGTACGCCACCGACCCGAAGCGCAAGTGCAACTGCACGCCCAACGCCATCGCCCGCTACATGGGTCGGGTGAGCGGACCGCTGATCGACCGGATCGACATCCACATCGAGGTCCCCGCCGTCAGCTTCGGCGCCCTGCGCCGCGCCGCTTCCGACGGCATGACTTCCCAGCAGATGCGCGACGCCGTCCTCGCCGCCCGCCGCGCCCAGCGGGAACGCTTCGGCCCAAACGCCACCACGACCAACGCCTCGATGGCCTCCCGCCAGGTGCGGACGTACTGCAAGCTCGACCCCGCCGGCGAGACGCTGCTCAAGATGGCCATGACCGAGATGGGCCTCTCGGCCCGCGCCCATGACAAGGTCCTCCGCGTCGCCCGCACCATCGCCGACCTGGACGGCCAGGCCGACATCGCCGCGGCGCACCTTGCGGAGGCTATCCAGTACAGAAGGCTCGACCGCCAGGCGTGACGGGCGAACGACGCGAGGCCCGGCGCGCCGTACGGACGCGCCGGGCCTCGCAGGATTCACTGGCGGACGAACGGCTCAGACGACCCGAACCACGAAGTCGTCGACGTCCCCGCCGATCGCCCAGTCGGTCCGGCGGAAGACGCCTTCGCGACCGGTGGCCGATTCCATCCAGACCAGCAGGTCGATGCTGGAGTCGGCCGCGAAGCCCAGCAGGGCGTCGCCGTTGTCGTCGTTGGCCGTCTCCACGTCGTAGACCACGGCACGTCCGATGCGGCCGGCGGCGACCGTCGAGTTGTCGAAGGCCTTCGCCTCCGACGCGAACCCGCGGCGGGCCGTCAGGGCGGGATTGTTGATGACGAACTTCTGGATCATCGCCTGCCCGTGGACCGGATCGGCGGCCGTGAAGTCGCCCGCGGCGGGCAGCGTCGTCACGGCGGGGTCCACGCCGGCCATCAGCGAGCTGTCCACCATCCGGCCCAGGGCCACCAGGCCGACGTTGCCGGCGGTGCGGACCTGGGAGTTGCCCAGGGTGCCGAAGACGTTCAACCGGGCCAGGCCCGGACGCCGCCGATCGAGGGCCCCGTCCAGCGTGATGGCGCTGTCGGTCATGTCGCCGGCAACGGTGATCGCCCCGGCCGACCGGGCCGTCAGGGTCCACTGGTCGGCGCCGCCGAGGGTCACGGCGCCCGCGGCCGTCTCGATCGCCCAGTCGGCGCCGGTCACCTGCCCGCCGATGCTGGCGATGCCCAGTTCGCGGCCGCCGGGAGCCGCCGGCGAATCACCCGTGGCTTCAAGCGCCAGGTCGGCCTGGAAGACGTCGGCGACACGCAGGACGCCGATCCACGGGGCGGCGATGGCGTCGTCGATGCCGTCAAGACCCACGCCGTCGCCGAGGCCCACCGCATCCTGGCTGTCGGTCCAGGACCCGATCATCATCGACTGGATCGGCGTGAGCGAGGCGATGCCCGCGTCGACCACGTCGCCGGCGATTACCCGCAGGACGTCGCCGGCCCGCGGCGAGGCCTTCGCACCGACGGTGATCATCTGCTCGCCGCTGCCGTTGATGTCGTCCACGAGGATGCGGCCCAGGCCGCCGCTGACGGTCAGGTCGCCGGTCAGGTTCGCCTGGGGCGCCAGGATGGCGCCGAGGTCGACGTTGTCGCCGCTGACGTCGTCAATGGGCACGGTCACGTTGCCGAGGTTCACCTCCGCACCGAAGGCGGTGGTGACCACCACCGAGGAGGTACGGCTCGTCCCGGTGACTTCCACGTCGTAGGCGTCGTCGACGTAGCTCACGCGGCCCGCACCGGCGCCGGCCATCCGGAACTGGACTCGCTCGCCGGACAGCGGATCGATCACCGAGAGGACGACGTTGCGCCGGTCGCCGTAGGTGCCGAACCGCATCTCGAACGTCCGGGCGTCGGCGACGTCGGAGGCGCCGACGTTGTTGTCGAGCAGATCAATGCCCTCGTCCAGGGCACCGGCAGGATCGGCCTGGACCTCGACCACCAGGCGGTAGTCGGCGTCCGTCTGAAGCGTGTCGGGCACGGTGACGCGGAACGCGAGGTTCGCCGCCCCACCAGACGCGGCCAGGGCCACGCGGGTGGCGATGGGCTCGGCCAACTGCACGGCCGTGCCGTCCACGTCGCCGGTCTGCGAGGCGTACAGGGTGGCGATCACGCCGCCGACGGCCGGGATGTTGCCGGCGTTGCCGATGGTCACGACCACCACACCGCTGTCGCCGGACACGATGCTGCCCGCCGGCAGGGTCGTCGCCGCAACGTCAGCCGTCAGGTCGATGAACGGGGCGGCCACCGTGATGGGGGCGGCCCCGATGGCCTCGGTCGTCTCGCCGCCGCTGACGCAAACCACGAGCACCTGGTAGGCGCCTTCGCCGTCGGACAGGGCGTCGATCCCGGGCACCGTCACCGGGACGTTGATCGTCTTGGCGGCGCCGGCGGCCAGGCTGCTGGGCACCACCAGGGCGGCGGCCAGCGGGGCGTCGCCCGCATCGTAGGTGCCGTCCGCCGAGAGGTACAGTTCCAGTCGCATCGCGGCCGTGGCCGGGATGTTGCCGTCGTTGGTGATGCGGACCGACACCACGCCCGTGGCCCCGGGCAGTACCGCGTCGGCCAGGGTGACCGCGGCCACCGCGGGCGTCAACGTCACGACGGCCTGCTCGACGGCGATCAGCGTGTCGTCGGCCGCCTCGGTGACGATGTCGCCGACCTGGGCCTCGACCTTCAACGTGTAGTCGCCGGCCGGCAGCACGCCGTTGTCAGGCAACGTGATGGCCGTGACATAGGTACGGGCACCGCCGGCGACGATGCCGGTGGCCAGGTTCTCTACCGTCGTCAACAGGACGGCCTCGCCCCCGGCGACCGGCTCGGCGAAGTACCGCAGCGTGACGCGGTCGAGCGACCTGGCAATGCCGGTGTTGGTCAGCACGACGCGGGCGGCCAGGCTGTTGCCCTGGACGACCGTGCCGGGCAGCGTCACGCCTGCGAAGCTGGGCTCGAGATAGGCGTCGGCAACGTTCACCGTGATCGCCGCGACGGCCGTCAGGCCGCCGGCGTCGGTGACGGTGACTTCCAGCGTGTAGACCTCCGCCCCGGCCGCCAGGGCCGCCGGATCGGCGACCGTGATCGCACCGGTGGCTCCGTCGATCGCGAACACGCCGGCAGCGTCGCCGTCGGTAATGGCGTAGGTAAGGCTGTCGGCGGCGTCCACGTCAGAGGCCTCCACCGTGGCCACGGCCTCGCCGGCCTCGGCGGAAATCGGGAGGTAGACCGTCGCACCCGTCGCCGTCGGGGCTTCGTTGACGTTGGCCACGTTGACCGTCACCGTCGCGTCGGCGGTGGCGCCGGCGGCATCTTCGACCTGCACGTCGAAGGTGTAGCTCGTCGTGGTCTCGAAGTCGATGCCGGCCGCGTCGGCCAGCGTGATCTCGCCGGTGACGCTGTCAAGGGCGAACATGCCCCCGTCGTTGCCGCTGACGATGGTGTAGGTCAGGCTGTCGCCGGCGTCGACGTCGGTCGCCGCAAGCGTCCCGAGGACCGTGCCGACGGCGGCGTTCTCGGCCATCGTCACGGTCAGGTCGTCCATCGTCGGGGCGTCGTTGACGTTGGCGACGGTGATGTCAAACGTGTCGGAGATCGCCGCGTCGCTGCCGTCGGTGGCCGTGACCTTCACCGAGATCGTCCCGACCTCGGCATTGGTCGGCGTTCCGCTGAACGTACGGCTGGCCG
>JAAYZK010000205.1 GCA_012514895.1 Planctomycetota bacterium
ATGAACCCGCTGTTCGAGAGGTCGTGATTGATACACTTGATGGAGGAAAAGACGCTTTCTCATTGCGCCAAGCTAAGTACGGCTTCTAGGTTGCCGGTTCTGGGACACTTGCGTTCGCGCCCTCATCGTTGCCCGCCTGAAGGCGCGGCACACTCCCGCCGGCAACACCGAAAGCGACTCTGAACCCGCCACCACGTTCGGAACTCCCCCCTCCGCTCGTTTTCCGTCGAAATCGCAACCTATTCCATTACCATAACTTATATTCTCCCCAGCGCTTGAAACTCGTTCGGAGAAGGGAGATCACCCCAGGTGCAAACGAGCACTTGGGGTGTTTGGTTACCTGGCCCCCTTCGCCGCAAACCACGCCCGTAACGCCTGATACGCCAAGGGTTAGCCGGGGGCGACTCTCGGCTGCTGGGCCGCCGCGTTAACCGCTCTTTCGGCCAGATGGCCCGTTTCGGCCCGCGCTCTCGAACTCTCGGCCGTCTGGCGGCTTGCCGGTTAGCGAACACGTTCGGAACGCACCCTTGAAATGGGTAAATTCGACATCGGCGGTGGGGACCCGTCCGAGTTGATCCGCCCAAGCCTTCGTTGCGACTGGACGTCCATTTCCTCATCGTGTCGCGTTGCAGGACGAACTGCCCCGCTGCCGCGCGGCATGGGGGCGCTATCACGGCGCGGACCTCGCTTGCCCGTAGAGTCGATGTCGGGCACCTGCGCTATGGAGTCGCGGGGGCCGTCCGAAAGCAGGTCCGGAAGCAGCATTGTCATATCCCTCTCACTGCGATATACTTGAGGCTTATCCGTTAGGTCGGTCGCGTGGGGGGAGCGCGGGCGGCATCGGACGATCGTATTTTGGCAGGTCATCGAAGGGTAAAAGGGTTTGCGCATGGAATCGAACGTCCGTCCGCTCGTGGAGTCGCTGGAACAACGCCTGATGCTCGACGCCCTGCCGATGTTCCAGCCGGTCGAGCCACTGGGCGCCCTGTTGTTTGAGACGGAGGCAATGGGGACGGTCGCCGCAACGGGCGAGCACGATGTCTTCACCTTCAGCGGCGACGCCGGCCACACGATCAGCGTGGCCGTCCGGCCACGGGGGAGCCTGATGCCGTCCGTGGCGCTCCGGGCCGGCCAGGACGTGCTGGCGACGGCCGCGGCCGACGGCGCGGGCGGCACGGCCCTCCTGCAGTTGGCGGCCCTGCCCGCCAACGGCGAATACACCCTCGACGTGGCCGCCGCGGATGATTCGACCGGCGACTACGAACTGGTGGTCCTGCTGGACGGCTATTACGAACTGGACACGCCCGACGGGTCCGGCAACGCCTCGCTCGAAACGGCCGTCGATCTCGACTCAGCCTTCATGACCCTCCCCGGCGGCTCGGGCGAGCGGGCTGTCGCCCTGACGGCGCCGTCGATCGCCGGCGAAAGCTTCGATTTCGGTACGTGGGGCCGCGGATGGACGATGTCATTGAATGGCTACGATCCGTTCGTCGAGATTGCCGACGGCCAACTCACCATGGGCAAGGGCTCCTACGCCGTCAACAAGACCACCACGGTGGCAGCGACCTGGACCGTAGACCTGTCCGGCCTGGAGCACGCGTTTTTGACCTACACGTCCTCGCTTTCCCGGCCCAGCAGCAGTCCCTCGGGTCACACAACCGGCATCGCCATCCGCGATGACATACACACTTGGCACTCCGTCTGGGGTGGGGACGGACACGCGTCCCCCCAGCCGCGCATCGATCTGGTCGCCGAGGCCCAGGCGGCGGGGATCGAGTTGGGGCCTGATTCTCAGATCATGTTCCAAGGCCACGTCGAGGAGGACTTCTCTCGCACCTGCTACTGGGATAACCTCCTGATCCACAGCCAGCCGGTCTACGAGGACTGGTATTCCCTCACGCTCGACAAAGGGGATTCGACCTTCATCAAGGCGACGTCGATGACCCACGACGACATCGTCGTCGAACTCTACGACAGCGACGGCACGTTGCTGACGACGGGGTTCGGCAGGTCCGACCACAGCAGCAACACCGCACGCGTGATCGCACCGGAGGCGGGACGATACTATGTGCGCGTGATCGGCCAGGAGCTTCACCGTCTCCTGGTCACGCGCAACGCGGCCATCCAGGACAACCTCGTTTACGTCCCCGGCCAGCAACTGCTCCCGGGCGAGCCGATGCTGGGGGCCTGCACGGACGGCGGAGGCTACGATCGCGGCGTCCAGGCCGACGCCGGCGAAAGCATCGAGGCCGCGGTGTTCTTCCCGATCTTCCAGGGCCGGCCCGTCTACGATCTGTACGGCACGCTGAGGATCTGGGGCGTCGCCACCGACACCTCCACCGATGACGACCCGCGGAATCTGTTCTGCAGCGGCGTCGCGACCGACGCGGGCTCCCGCAACGTGAGGTTCTCCCCCGCGGCCGGCGGCACGGGCGAGTTCGTCTTCCGCACCAGCGGCGAGCCGAGCCCGCTGCCCGCCTTCGAGGTCCAGTCCCCGTATGACGGCGAGAACGTGGAACTCGCTTTCATCCCCCGGACCGTCACAGTCATGCTCAACAGGGCGGTTCTGGCCTCTTCCGTGGACGCCGCCGACCTGACCGTCGACGGCATCCCCGCGACGGGCTTCCACATCGACAGCCCCCGAAGCATCACCTTCGATCTGCCCGACGAGGTCAACCCCGAAGGGACCTACACGCTGCGGATCGCGCCGGAGGCGATGGTGGACACCGAAGGCGCGGCCCTCGAAGGGCACGAATCCACCATGGGCGTCGACTACCCCCCCTGCGTGATCGCCTCGTCCATCCAGGACGGACAGACCGTCGATGGGGAGAACCTGACGATCACGATCCAGTTCAGCGAGCCGATTACCGTACTGGCCAACGGCGTCTTCCTCAGGCAGGGAACCAGCATGGATAACCGCACGCCCGAGTCCAGCGTCTACGACCCCGCCACGTCGACATTGACGCTGACGTACAGCGCCCTGCCCGCTGAAGGGTCCTTCACGTTCATGCTGTATCACGACAAATTCCGGGACGCCCAAGGCCGTGGCCTCGACGGCGAAACGCCCGCCTGGCCGATTCCCGACAACCGCTCCGGCGACGGGGTCTCCGGTGGCAACTTCATCGTTCAATTCTGGACGGACACGGACACCATGGATCTCACCGGCCCCTTCGAGCCCGTCGGCGCGTTCGGGAGCCTGGCGTACGAAGCCATGGTCCACGGCGGAATCAGCCTGGCCGGCGACAGCGACACGTTCACGTTACGGGCGCGGCCGGGGCAACTGGTGACCTTCGATTTCCAGCGCCCCCCGACGCTCACGGCGTCGATCACGTTGACCGGCACCAACGGGCCCATCGCCGGGACGGTCGTGCCGACGGGCGAGGCGACCTCCTTCACCGCGGCCGCCCCGGCCGACGGGGTGATTTCGATCACCGTCGCCGGCGACAACGGCACGACGGGTCCTTACGACCTCGGTGTGCTGCTCAACGCGATGACGAGGGTCATCCCCTGTGCGACGATCGACCACGCCGTCGACATCGACGACGCCTTCACGCCGATCGGCCCCAGGGCCGCCCTGGCGACGGTCCTGGGCGACCCCTGGGGGAAAGCCTCCGCCGCCCCGACGGAGGATTGGTATCGCTTCTCCGCGACGGCCGGCCAGACGGTCGCCCTGCGGCTCGCCGCGCCTGACGACGCGGACGGCGACGTGGAACTCTACGACTCCGCCGGACGCCTGCTGGCCGTGAGCCGCGCGGACGGCTGCGACGAGCAATGGGGCGCCGACCTGTCGGTGAAGATCTACCGCACGATCACGGATGCCCGCGTTCCGGCCGATGGGGCCTATTTCATCCGGGTCACCGGCGAACCGGCCTACACGCTGTGGGCGGCCAAAGACGCCGCCCTGGAGATCCCCGCCCCCGCCACGCTCGGCGCTCAGGACATTTCGCTCACCGGCTCGGCGGTCGGCTACCTCCCCGGCCTGGACGGCAGCCGTGTGGCCGCAGGGGACTACGAGGACGGCACGGCCTTGAGCGGGGTCGTCGAGGGGCTGTACTTCTCCGTATTGAACAACTACGGCGGATACATCAGCGGGTACGTCTATGCCGGCACGACTACCATCGGAGGCCAGAGCCGGCCAGCGCTGATCAGAAAGCACATTCCTGTCGTGACGGCGCTATGGTCCGAGGACACCTCGCCGTTGCGCGTTGTGTCCACGAAGCCGCTGACATCCGCTTCGATCGACGTCTTCAGCGAAACCGACGGCGCCGTCGGCGTCATCCGGGCCTACGACGCCAACGGCAGGCTCCTCGGCGAGGTGTTCTCCTCGCCCCTGGTCGCCGGCGCGCCGCAGACGCTGACCGTGTCGACGGCGGGCGCCCCCATCAAGTCCCTGAGGATCGCCGGCGTAGGCGCCGACGCGGTCTGCCTGGACAACCTGATCGTCGACCCCCTGACCGTGCGGTTGGACGCCTACGCCGTCGACGCCGAGGCCGGGGCGGCCCTGACGCTCTCGGCGCGGCGGTACGGCCTGGATGCGACGGGGCAGGACAGCACATTCGTCCCGGCCATCGAACTGTACGACCCCACCGGCGCGTTGGTCGCCACGGACGCCAACGATGACGGCTCGCCGGACGCCGCCGTCGCGGTCACGGCGACGGCGACGGGCACGTATACGGTCCGCGTCATCAGCGCCGCCGGCGCCGGCGGCTACGTGCTCGAGGTCGACGGGGGCACGCCTGCGGATGTCGCGATGACGGCGACGTCGTCGACCCTTCTCGACGGCGCCCGCCGAACCGAGGCGCCGGCAAGCATCACGCTGGACTTCTCCGGGCCGCTCGCCCTGAACACGCTGGAGGCGGGCGACCTGACCGTCAACGGCGCCGCCTGCGCCGCCGTGACGGTGATCGACTGCGATACGGTGGAATTCACTCTGCCGGCGTTGTCGGATGGGACGCACGACCTGGCCATCGCCCCGGACGCGATCGCCCCGCTGGCCGGCGGGACGTTCGATGGGTTCACGCTACAGTTCGTCCTGGACCTCCTGCCGCCGACGGTGACGAGCATCACGGTCACCGAGCGCCCCCTGCCGATGGCGGAACTGGCCGTCGAGGTCCAGTTCAGCGAACCGTTGGACACGAGGTGGCTGGAACCATCGAGTGTGTCGTTCGTCGGCACACGGAGCGGGGCGATCGAGCCTTCCACGTTCAGCTACGATCCGACGACTTCAACGCTGGCGATGACGTTCGTTGGTCTGCCCGCCGCCGAAGCGGATTACACGCTCACGCTCTTCTCCAGCCGGTACACGTTCTGCGACCGGTCCCAACGTCCCCTTGACGGCGGAACCTTCACCTGGCCGGTCAGCGGCGACCTGTCCGGCGACGGCGTGGAGGGGGGCGCTTTCATCCTCCACCTGAGCCTCGACTACGACGGGGCGGACCTGTCGTATCTGCTGGCGCCGGCCGGCCCGTTCGAGAGCGGCGCGTCGCGGGCCATGGCGCGGGGATCCGTCGACCGCGCCGATGCCGACACCTTTACGATCGACCTGCTGGCGGGGCAGATCCTCGCCCTGGCGGTGACGCCCGCGTCGTCGTGGACGCCCGTCGTCTCCATCACCGACGCCAACGGCGACGTCGTGGCCGAGGGCGTCTCGAAGGCCGCCGGCGTCCTCTGCCGTGCGACCGCCGCGGCCGACGGGACATACACGCTGCACATCACCGCCGCCGACAACGGCGGCGACTACATCGCGCTTTTCCTCGTGGACGCCGAAGTCGAGCCGGAATTCTACGGCCTGGCGAACGACACCCGCCAGACCGCCCAGCCGCTCGACGATTTCCTGACCGACCTCGACGGCGCCCGCCTGGCCACGGTCGTGGGCGACCTTCCGGTGATCGTCGATGATTTCGAGACGTGGGGCAACCACACGTACCTGTCATACTACAGTTCCCTCTTGAGGACCCATCCGCTGGACCCGATCGAAGGAAACAGCGCCCTGTGGATGCCCCGCAGCAGTTATGAAGGCGTGCATCGCAATGCCTGGATGACCGTGAATCTGGCGGACGCACCCGGCGCGATCCTTTCGTTCAGCACGATTGAAATCACCGACGCCGATCACCTGTCGGAGGGCCCGCCGGCGAGGGTCGAGATTCGTGCGAACGGCACTTCCACCTGGCACAAGGCGTGGACGTCACCCGACATCGAGGACGGGCAGTGGCAGCGATTCGCGGTCGACCTGGACGCCGCCGCGGCCGCGTACGGCATCGCCGCCGACGCCGTCCTCGACGTGAATCTGACCTATGACGGAGATTTCGACGAGGCCTGCCGCGGCTTCGACGATGTCCTGGTCGCCCGTTCAGGCGAAGCCGCCGCCGAGGACTGGTACAGCATCGACCTGCAGGCCGGCGAGGCGTTGTCGGTCACCGTCGGCCGTTCGGGCAAACTCGTCGACGCGGCGTTCTATGACGCTGACGACAACGTCCCCTGGCCGATGGTCGCCAATACGAAGGCCGGCCCCGTCCGCCTGCGTGACTTCGTCGCTCCGGCCGACGGAACGTACTACGTGCGGATCGCCGGCACGGGCCATTACACGCTGGCAGTGGCCGTGAACGCCGCGACGGAGATGACCGACGACACCGTCGCGACGACGCCGCGGGACATCACGCCGGACGGCGGGGCCATCGGGTACGTGGGCGTTCCGTTCATCGGCGCCGACCCCGGACGCTACGCCGACGGAACCGACCTGCACACGGCCGTGACGGGTATCACGCTCAACGGCATGGCCTGGTGGGGACAGAGCATTATCGCACGGCACACGGACGATCTCCCGATAGGCGCGGTGTTCGGCCACGATGAGGGGCTGCTCTGGAAGACGGGGGTGACGTCACCCGACGGCCCGACGGGAACCATCTTCGACCAGGTCCGCCTCACGGCCGACTTCGCGGTCGACGTGACCGAGGTGTCGATCGTCGTCATCGCTGACGACGACGGCGACAGGGGCACCCTGCAGGCTTACGACAGCGAGGGCACGCTCCTGGAGACGGTTTTCACAACGCCCATGGCCGCCGGCGAGGTCCAGGTGCTGACGATTCACCGAGACGCCGCGGAGATCGCCTCGATCGTCGCCGGCGGCGCCGACGACACCGCCGTCGCCCTGGGGCCGCTGACCGCGAGCGGGCAGGCCCCCACCGTCGACGCCTACGCGATCAACGCCAGCGCCGGCGACACGCTGTCGCTGGTCGCCGAGGCGCTGCCGTCCGGCGCCTCAACGCCGCTCGTGCCCGCCCTGGCGCTCTATGCGCCGGATGGGACCCTCGTCGGCGAGAGTCGCGGGGAAGCCGATGGATCGCCCGCGTCGCTGACGTACACCGTCCAGGCGGGCGGCGCCTACCGGGTCGAGGTATCCAACGCCATCGGCGTCGGGCGCTATTACCTGTCAGCCGACGGCGCCACCGGTATGCCGGAGCCGTTTACGCTGTCGTTGATGGGCCTGGCCGACGGGAGCATCACGTCTTACCGCGGTCAGGATATCCAGGTGATCCCGTCGATCAGCCCACTGCTCCCGTCGCCGCAACTGAACGACTGGTGCACCGTTAACGGCGACGTCTTCGACGCGAGGTGGTACGCCTCGGTGGGGTGGATTGACGTCGACTACCCCGAGATCCGCCAGGAGGGGTATTACGAGGTGCAGATCCCCGCCTGGGCGCTGGTAAGCGTGTGGGGCCGGCCCAGCGAGGCCCTGACGGTCGGGTTCTGGTACGACGTAGCGGCGCCGCGGGTGACGTTCTCGTCCGTGCAGGACGCCGACGTCCGCCCCTCCGGCGCGCTGACATGGACGTTGCGGTTCGACACCCCGCTCGCGAGCGGCACGCTGGACGCGGGCGACATCGTTCTCGCCGGCGTGGACGGCCGCCGGCACGCGTCTGACGCCTTCGCCTATGACGCCGCGACGGCGACGCTGACGGTTGCCTGGAACGCCCTGCCGCAGGGCGTCTACCAGCTTGAACTGCTCAGCGGCCCCGACGCCGCCCACGACCCTGCCGGCCGCGCCCTCGACGGCGAGGCCGTCCGCTGGCCGATCCCGATGAATGCCTCCGGGGACGGCACCGACGGGGGCGACTTCCGCCTGGAGTTCCGGCTCGCCGACGGGCTCGTCGAGCCGGCCACCCCGCACCGTCCCACGGCCGCGAACGACCGGTTCGAAGAGGTGTACATGTACAGCTCCACCGAACTGGACGTCCTGGCCAACGACACCTTCGCCCCCGACCGTCCCGAATGGCTGACCATCGTGGCGGTGACCCAGCCCAGGCACGGGGAGGTGATCCTCTCCGACGAGGGCACGCGCCTGACGTACTATGGCGACGGGGATCATTACGGCACCGAGCAGTTCACCTACACCATCGAGGATGAGGACGGCCTGCGAAGCACCGCGACCGTGACGCTGGACGTCGTCGGCGACGGCCCCGTCATCGAGTCGGTGTTCGGCACTCTGCGCCACAACCCGTGGGACGATTACACGGACAACCTGCGGCCGGACGAACCGGTCCTCCTGCTGCCAGGCGCCCGCGTGGCGGTGCCGGTCAGCATCCATAACATCGGCGACATGCACTGGACGGGTCCGCTGGAGGTCCGCCTGAGCCTCGAAGGCATGGAGGAGGGCCTGCCGGAAAACGTCCCGGTCACATCCCGCAAGTACGGCTCGTTCCGCCTGAACCCCGATGCCCGCTTCACCAATACCATCGCCTTCATCGTCCCAGTGAATCTTCCCCCCGGCCGATACTACTTGTCTGTCGAGCCCATCGACCCCGCCACCGGGGAGCCGGACGAGTTCTGGTTCATGTTCCAGGGCGACTCCCTCGAAGCAGTCGACGCCTGGGCCTTCGGCACGATCCCCGGTCACGGCAACCACACGCTGACCGTGCCGGACCGGTTCGGAACGCCGGTGAGCTACAGCCTGCGGGGCGGCGGCTACGGGATGGTGACGGGGCTCAACGAGTACGGGCTGCACGAGATCGGCCTGTTCGATACCGATCTGCGCTCGTCCCTGACCATCCGAACCGCCGGGCGCGGCTCACAGACGCTCATCGACGGGATCGAAGTCGCCGGCTCGCTGGGGAGCATCGTCGCGCCGACGACCGACCTGTTCGACACGATCGACGTCGGCGGCGCCCTGCGGTCGCTGACGCTGGACGATGCCGCGGACTTCCTGAACGTCGGGATGACGCCGTTCATCTCCGTGAATGACGAGATGGGCGAGGCCCACGTGTCCGATCCGCCGGCCGTCTCCATCAGAATGGACAACGTCCAGGATCTGACCGTCCAGTGCTCTGCGCCGATCGCCTCCGTGGTCGCGACCCAGTGGCTGCGGACCGACGACAGATCGTATCTCGCCGCCGACTCCATCGGCACGATCCGCACCACCGGCGCGCGAGCGGTCCCCAGCACGGGCGAGCCCGCCTGGGCGGGCGACTTCGATTGCGACGTCTACCCGCTCGGCGCGGACCGGCGCGGCAGCGTGCTGGGCAGCATCCGTGTTGCCGGATCGATGGCCGGAACGCTGCAGACCGAGGCTGAATCCGGCAGGATCGGTCCGATTGTCGCCGGGGCGACGGCGCCGGATTGGATGCTGCACGCGCCCGCCTGCACCGTGACCTCCATCACCACCACCGCCGGCGACCTGGGGGGCTCCATCGACGCCGCCATCGTCGGCGCCGTCGCGGCGAGGGGCGACCTGAAGGCGTCCATCTGGGCCTACGAGGCCGACGCGAAGACGGGACTGTCGATCGGCCGGATCACCGCCTCGGCGATCCGCGACATCGAGGTGCACGCCGCCGGCGGCGTGGGCCTCCTGCAGGCCAGGCAGTGGGACGGCCGGTACCCCAACCCCGAGGATAGCGAGTACCCCTTCGACGAGGTCGACGACAGGATCGCCGCCGGGTGGATCGGAAAGCTGAT
This sequence comes from Planctomycetota bacterium, assembly GCA_012514895.1. Taxonomy (GTDB): domain Bacteria; phylum Planctomycetota; class Phycisphaerae; order SM23-33; family FEN-1343; genus JAAYZK01. Next base: position 9,949 of record JAAYZK010000205.1, read on the forward strand.
CATCACGGGCGATCGGCGGGACCCGCAGTTGGACGGCAGCTTCGCCGCCAACGTCGAACTGACCGGGCAGGACCGACGCGGCTGGTCGCTCGGGGCGTTCGCCGTCGCCGGGATGGTCACCAGTTCGCAGATCGACCTGGCCGGCCCCGCCGGGACACTCGCGGCCGGCACATGGGGGGCCACCATCGTGCACGCCGCGTGGGTCGACAGCTTCACCGGTGGTGGGTTTACCGGGGGGCTCTACCTGCGCGGGGCCAACGCCCGGGGCCTGTCGGCAGGCAAGATCACGATCGCCGAGCGGGCTGACCACGCCGTCATTCACGCCGCCGGCGGCCTCGGCGCCGTCGTCGTTGGCGCCATCGACCACTGCGAAATCCTCGCCGGCGTCGCCGACGGCGTCTCGGGTGCGGCCGTCGGGCGCGACGACTTTCTCCGTCCCGAGGCGACGATCGGCCTGCTGAAGGTCACCGGCCTGGGCGGCGCCGGGCGTTTCTTCGTCGACTCGCGGCTGGCGGCCCCGGCGTTCGGCACGATCCAACTGTGCAACGTCGACTACTTCACCGGCAGCGGCGGCATCATCGCGCGGACGAGCGACGACGGGCCGGCGATCGCCAGAATGATCATCGCCGACACCGATGACGGAACCCGCTGGGTGGGCTCGGCCGACGCGATGGAGGCCTTCCCCGGCCCCGACGATTTCATCCGCCTGCTCTGACGACGAGAGACACTGCAGCGTAGCCCATAGCCCGCGGAGGGAACGACATCCCTCTCTGCCGGTCCAAGGCATGGCAGGGACGGCATTACCCCCGA
>JAAYZK010000206.1 GCA_012514895.1 Planctomycetota bacterium
AGAAAAGGAGCATGGTCTTGGACATCATCGCCGACCTGGAGGCGCAGTTGGACAGTTTCGACCGGGGCGAGCGCGACGCGGCCCTGGAGGCGCTGGCGGAGATGGCCGGCAACGGGCAGATCGAACTGCCCCCGCCCCAGCCGAAGGTCAACCTGCACGCCCACACGTTCTACTCGTATAACGCGATGGGGTACTCGCCCTCGCACGTCGTCTGGCGGGCCCGCCGCGAGGGCCTCGAGGTCGTCGGCCTGGTGGACTTCGACGTCCTCGACGGGATCGACGAGTTCTTCGCCGCCGGCAGGAAGCTGGGCATCAGGACCGTCGCCGGCATGGAAACCCGCGTGTACATCCCGGAGTTCTCCACCCGCGAGATCACCTCCCCGGGCGAGCCGGGCATCACCTACCACATGGGCACCGGCTTCGTGAAGTCGGCCATCGACGACCCCCGGGCGGCCGCCTTCGCCGAGATGCTCCGCACCAACGCGCGGCGGCGGAACATGGACGTCGTCGAGCGGGTCAACGCCTGCCTCGACCCGGTGGCCCTGGACTACGCCGCCGACGTCCTGCCGATGTCGCCGTCCGGCACGCCCACCGAACGCCACCTCTGCGCCGCCTACGAGGCCAAGGCCGCCCGGGTGTTCCCCGACCGCCCGGGCCGGATCGCCTTCTGGGCCGCGAAACTCGCCACGGCCGAGGCGAAGATGGCGACTCTCGTGGACGACGCCAAGGCCCTGCAAGCCCTGATCCGCTCGAAAACGATGAAGCGCGGCGGCGTGGGCTACCAGGCGCCCACGCCCGAGACCTTCCCCGCGATGACCGACTTCAACGCCTTCGTCCGCGCCGCCGGAGGCATCCCCACCATGACCTGGCTGGACGGCACCAGCGACGGCGAGCAGGCGATCGAGGAACTGCTCGACCTGCAGATGGCCGACGGCGTCGCGGCTGTGAACATCATCCCCGACCGCAACTGGAATCTCGCCGACGCCGCCGAGAAGAAAACCAAGGTGGCCAACCTCTACCGGATCGTCGAGCTGGCCGGCGCGCGCCACCTGCCGCTGGTGGTCGGCACCGAGATGAACGCCCCGGGGCTGAAGTTCGTCGATGCCTTCGACGCGCCCGAACTGGCCCCCGTCCGCGACGCCTTCCTCCGCGGCGCCCGCATCCTGGCCGGCCACACGGTCTCCGTCCTGCGCGGCGGGCACGGCTACCTCAGCGCATGGGCGGACGACCGCTTCCCGAACGTCGCCGACAAGAACGATTACTTCGAGGGACTGGGCCGCCAGTCCCTGCAATCCTGACCCTGGAGAACGTATCATGGCCGACATCAAGACCCGGGCGAAAGAGGCCGCCATCGCGGGGCTGAACTTCCTCGTCCGCACCCAGAACCGCGACGACATGAGCGCCGACTTCGGGCGATTCCCGTTCATCTTCGACTGCGCCGCCGGCGTGACGACCTGCGGCACGACCAGTTGGACGACCGGCACGTGCGTCGACGCCCTGCTGGCCGGGTATCGCTTCACGGGCAACGCCGACTACCTCGACGCCGCCCGCCGGGGTGTGGCGTATATCAAGAGCCTGCAGTACTTCTGCCCGCTGAACCCCCGCGTCAACGGCGCGATGTGCGAGAACACGCCCCAGTCCCGCGGCAGCCACCCCCGCGACGGTCTGACCGCCGCGTGGGGCATGCTCGACTGGTCGCAGGAGACCGGCGACACCGACGCATTCGAACGCGCCAAGCTCTTCGCCGCGTGGTTCATGACCGAGGCGATGGCCAAGGGCTTCCCCTACTGGACCGCCCACTGGGATCGCGAGGTCTGGACGCCCAACACGGTCGGGTCGTTCCACAGCGGCAGCGCGTTCTTCTTCTACCGCCTGCACGCCGTCACCGGCGACGATCGCTACCTGGCGCCGATGCGGACGATCCTCGACCACTACAACACCCGCCACCTCGACGCCGACGGGGTCATCACCGTCATCCTCGACCGCGACACGCTGGAGCCGCTGGACAACACCGAGCGCGGCGCGTTCGCCCCCCGCGGCTGGCAGATCATGCACCAGTACAACGACGACTTCGGCGCCCTGGCGAACCTCGCCGGCTGGAAGGCCACCGGCGATGCGTCCTGCCGCGACGGGGCCGTGCGGTTCCTCAAGCGGATGCTCGCCACGCAGCGCGACGACGGCGGGTTCGGCCCGGCCGAGTGGTCGGTCCCCAGCGCCGCCGGGCCGATCCTCACCGAACTGCACGCCGCCAAGGCGCTGGGGATCGATCTGGACGCCGGCGCCGCCGTCGCCCGCGCGGTCGACTACCTCATCGGTACGCAGGTCCGCCGCGAGAACGACCGGGCCGACGGGGCCTTCCTGGGCTTCTCGGGCCCCAACACCTACGACCTGTCCGACCACCTGGCCAACGCACGCACCGGCGCCTACGCCATCGCCGGCCTGCTGCGGGTGGCCGGGGCGGTCGACCCGTATTACTTCTTCGAAGCATGAACAACCACCCCACCCGTCGGGAGAACACGATGAGCAGACTGATGGTGAGCGTATCGGGCGTTCGCGGTGAGATCGGCCGGACGCTGACCCCCGAGATCGCGGCCCAGTTCGGTTCAGCCTTCGGCACCATGCTCGGGGCCGGCGCGACCGTCGTCGTCGGCCGCGACAGCCGTCCCAGCGGACCGATGATCCGCAGCGCCGTCATCAGCGGCCTGCTGGCCTGCGGGGTCAGGGCGATCGACCTGGGGCTGGTGACCACCCCCGGCGCCGCCCTGATGACCGGCGAACTGAAGGCTGACGGCGGGGTCGTCATCACCGCCAGCCACAACCCCCTCCCATGGAACGGCATCAAGTTCCTCCGCCCCACGGGGCTGGGTCTGTCCGTCGAGGCGGCCGCGCGGCTCAAGCAGATCTGGGAAAGCCGCGACTATGCCTATGTCGATCCCGCCCGGTGCGGCACGGAGACGACCAACGACAGCACGCATGCGACGCACGTCGGGAAGGTCCTGTCGATCGTCGACGTCAAGGCCATCGCCAGGCGACGCTTCAAGGTGGTCCTCGACAGCGTCAACGGGGCCGGCGGCGTGGGGACCGCCATGCTGCTGAAGAAACTCGGCTGCGAGCTGATCCCCATGAACGCCGAGCCCACCGGCCTGTTCGCCCACACGCCCGAGCCCACCGAGGCGAACCTGACGGACCTCTGTGCCGAAGTCGCCCGCTGCGGCGCCGCCGTCGGCTTCGCCCAGGACCCCGACGCCGACCGGCTGGCGCTGGTCGATGAGCACGGGACCTACATCGGCGAGGAGTACACCCTCGCACTGTGCGCCGCCTACGTGCTGGGCGGACGGACCGGCTCGGCGGCCGCGAATCTCTCCACCAGCCGGATGATCGACGACATCGCCGCCCGCCACGGCGGCACGGTCTTCCGCACGCCCGTCGGCGAGGCCAACGTCGCCGGGCGGATGCTCGAGGAAGGCTGCATCATCGGCGGGGAGGGCAACGGCGGGATCATCGACCCGCGGGTCGTGCCCGTCCGCGATTCGATGGCGGGCATGGCGCTGGTGCTGGCCTACCTGACCGCCACCGGCCGGACGCTGGGCGAACTGGTTGGCGACATCCCCCGCTACGCGATGATCAAGGCCAAGTTCCCCTGCCCCGCCGACGCCGCGCCGAAGGTTGCCGCCGCAGCCCGCAAGCAGTACGCCGGCCGCAAGGGCGCGGCCTTCAACGACAGCGACGGCCTCCGCATCGACCTGCCGAGCGGCTGGGTGCACGTCCGCGCCTCAAACACCGAACCGATCATGCGGATCATCGCCGAGGCGCCGGCCCGTGACGCCGCCGAGGCCCTGGTGGAGGAGGTGCGGCAGATCGCCGAGCCGTTCGTGAAGGGGTGAGAAAGGACCGCCGCTCACACGATCGCCGACACCATGCCGCCGGCCTGCTGGACGGCGCGCCGGACGCGGGGATCCTCGTCATAGCCCATGCCGTCCAGGACGTCGCAGGCGTCCCGTCCCCGACGGCGCAGGGCCATCGCCACGGCCAGGCGGACCCGCGGATCGGGGTCCTCCAGACGGGTGCAGATCCAGTCGAGGGCCTCGGCGGTGTCCTGCCCGGCGAGCATCATCACGCCCATCATGCGCACCCGGGGCGAGGGGCTGTCCAGGTAGCAGAACACCTCCGCGGCCGTGACCACCGGCTCGCGCCCCTCGGGCGCATCGGCCGCGTCCAGGCACTGGATCTCACAGACCGCCTCGGGCGGCACGAACTGGCGCACGGCCACCATCGGTCCGCGGCATCGCACCTCGCCTGTCCGCCGGCGGGTCGGGCCGGTGTCGATCTGGCAGATCGCCACCGCCGGACGCCCGCGCTGCTGCCTGGACAGTTGGCGGGCCCGGACCCGCGCCACCGGCAGCGAACGGCTGAACCAGACCTCCCCCGTCGGCCCGGCCGGCCGGATGCCGTGCTTGCGGTACTGACCGCCCAGGACTGAGGTAGTCCCAAGATAGAGCTTCATCGTTCGACCTCCTGCGACGCCGCAACGGCCGAAGCTGCTTGACCTGACACGGATATGTATCTGCAGTATAGCTCAAGGCCTTGCGCAGTTCAACCTTCGACTTGGCCTTGAATGTGCTCATGAAACCATGGCGCCCGCGGCGCATCCTGCGCCTCTTGCCGTCAGTGTTCGTCGCTCCCGGCCGGCCGCCCACGCCGAACGTCCGGCGGCGCTGAGGACGGGGGTAGGCCCGCGCCATCGCCTGTGGTATCATCAAGGTGCGTCTCAGGCGGTGACAACTGGCGGCCGATTCGCGGGAGCGCTCCAGCCTATGACCATCGTACGACGATTCGCCATCGTGCTGGCCGTGGGGTTCCTCGTTCTGAACGTTGTGCAGCGGTCTCTCACGCGTGACGACACGCCGCCGGTCCGTTTCGTGCTGCAGGCGTCGACCGGCGGGGCGGAGGCCTGGACGTTCACCAGCAACGAGGCGGGCAACGGTTACTTCGGTCGAACACCCGCCACGGTGACGGATGTCCTGGCCCGCCTGCAGGACACCCCGGCCGCCGTGACGCTGGCGGCGGCCGACGGCGCCGGCAAGGCGCTGTGGCGCGCGACGGTCGAGCCGGGCGGCGCGGTGCGGTTCGAGGGCGACCGGCCGCCGGCGGACCTGGCGGGCCTGGCCGACCGCCTGGTCCGCGACGCCTGCGGCGACAACTGGCCCCCGACGCGGGAGGTGACGATCGCCGAGGTCCTGGCGGCCAACCTGCCCACGCCCACCCTCAGCCGCGTGTCGTTCCCGACGTTCCCCTTCGAGCAGGCCTTCCCGGGCGATGCCTGCCGCCAGTTGTTCACCGACCCCCACGCCGAGCCGGGCGACGAGGTGCTCCGGATCGACAGCTTCTCCCAGGCGCCGATGCTGGCCGACCTGGACAGCATGGCGCCCGAGTGGCGCCGGCACTATCCCGCGTCGCTGCCGCCGGTGGCCCAGCGTCTGCCCCGCAACCCGGCGGTCGTCCGCGGGCCTGACGGGGTCGGCCGCTACGGCGGGACGTGGCACCGCTGCACCGGAGTCTGGTCGGACCTGGACCGCAAGATCGGCTACGAGAGCTTCGTCCGCTTCGACCCCTCCGGGCGGATCAGCCCCTGCCTGGCCTACAGGTGGGAAATCGAGGACGGCAACCGCATCTACACCTTCTACCTGCGCAAGGGCCACCGCTGGAGCGACGGGCACCCCTTCACGGCCCACGACATCGTGTGGGTGTGCAACACGCTGATCGGCTCGGACGTCCGGGCCTCCCGCCCCGACTGGATGCTGGAGACCGACGGGCGAAGCCGCCTCTACGTCGACGACGTCCTGGACTGGCCCGCCCTGGTCGGGGCGATCCTGCGCGAGGCCTCAGGCGACGCCCCCAGCCCGGGCCGCCAGCTCGCCCGCGTCGGCGGCGGGAAGCTGATGGGCCTGCTGGGGCGGGCCCGCGACGGCGAGGACAGCGACGAACTGCGGTACCAGATCGTCACGGCCCTGAACATGGCGTTCCGCGAGAAGGCGTTCTTCGACGCCGCGTCGTTCGCCCACCTGGATCTCGACGGCGAGATCGAGCGGATCGAGACGATCGGGTTCTCGCGGCTGGACAAGGACCAGCTCCTGCGGCTGAACTGGCTGCTGGAGCGCCGCAGCGCCTTCGCCCGGGCCGTCGCCGACGTCGACGACCTGCGGCCGATCAGCCTGAGCCGCCTGAACCTGGCCCTGTTCCGCGAGGCGTACCGCCCCCACGTCGACATCGCCCGCCTGCGGTACGTCAAGGTCGAGGCCGTCCCGGACGAAAACGGCGACGACAGCCACATCGTCCGCTTCACCTTTCCCAAACCCAACTCCTTCTTCCTGGAGAAGACCGCGACGTTCATGTTCTACCTGGGCATCTTCAGCAACCCCAGGCACTTCACCGCCCCCCTCCATCCGGACGGCTCGTCGGTGCTCAACACGATCGACATCTATCGCTGGAGCGACCTGTTCGCCCGCCTGCGCGCCGAGGCCGCCGCCGACCGCCCGTCGGTCGGCCGTCAGCTCTGGCAGCGCCTGCCGGAGGATGTCCGGCGCGACCTGGCCGTCCGCCCGCCGTCCGACGGGGACAGCCCTGACCGCAAGCAGCGGATCGTCGACGCCGTCAACGAGGCGCTGCGGGCGCCGGACTTCTACGCGGCCGAGGCGTGGGCGGGCATCGATCTGACCGGGGAGCTGGAGGCCCTGGCGAAGATCCCGTACGACGAACTGAGGATGGACAGGCAGCAGCGCATGCGGTTCGACGAGCTGCGCCGCCGCGCCGACCTGCTGAGCCGTCTGGACCAGGGGGACCTGACGGACGGCGAGCGGTTCGAGCTGAACCTCATGCTCCTGCGGGCCGCCTGCAGCGCCGGCGGCGATCCGCTGATGGCGCCCAACCGCACCGATGCCCTGAACCGGCAGGCCCAGGGCCACCCGGACCGCTACAGCACGTGGGCGAACCTGTTCAACAACCTCCACCGCTACGACCCGCAGACCAACCCCCATGCGCCGACGCTGCGGGCCTGGCGGATGATCTCCGAGCCGACCGAGCAGTCCATGGTGGCGGTCCGCAACCCGTACTACTACCGCGTCGACGCCGCGGGCAACCAGTTGCCCTACATCGACGCCGTCGAGACGCAACTGGAGTCGCGCCCGTCGGTGATCCTGCTGAAGATGGCCAGCGGCAACGTGGACTTCCAGGTGCGCGAGATCGCCTTCGAGCACTTCCGCTATCTCAAAGCCCACGAGAGCCAGGGCGACTACGAGATCCGCCTGTGGGCCAACGACTACTGCGGCGAGGTGACCTTCAGCCCCCTCCAGCCGCACAGGGATCCCCAGTACGCCCGCCTGCAGGAGACGCCCGCCTTCCGCCACGCCCTGTCGCTGGCGATCAACCGCCGGGAGATCATCGACGTCGTCTACGGTGGCATCGGCACGCCGGCGCAGTTCTGCGTGCCGGAAGGATCGCCCTACTACTGCAGGGAGCACGCGGAGATCTCCGTCCGGTTCGACCCCGACCGCGCCAACGCCATGCTGGACGACCTGGGCCTCGACCGCCGCCGCGCCGACGGGATCCGCCTGCTGTGGGATGGGTCGCCGCTGATCATGAACGTCGAGACGGAGGAGGTTCGCCCGCTGGCGGTGGTGCAGATGGTCTGCGATTACTGGCGGGCGATCGGCATCGACACGCGGATGCAGGTCCGCTCGTACGCCCTGCTCAACCGGCTGTCGGAACTGGGCGAGCTGGACATCCGCGTGCACAAGGAGGGCGGCAACTTCTTCGGCCCCATCATCCCCACCGGCTACGCCCCCGCGCACCCCGCCGAGGCCGTCCACTGGTACGGCTGGGCCAACTACATCTTCAGCGGCGGCCGCGGCGGGGACATCCCGCCCGACCGGATCATGGACATCCAGCGGATGTGGGAAGAGGTCATCATGGCCCCCTCCCAGGAAGAGAAGTACGCCGCCTGGCAGCGCCTCTCCCGCCGCACCGCCGAGGATCTGCCCATCATGGCCGTCATGACCTCGCCCGGCAAACTCGTCTACGTCCGCAACAACTTCAGGAACGTCCCCAGGCTCGCCCTGGCCGGCTGGGCCGCCCACGATCCCGGCAACGCCTGCCCCGAGGCCTTCTACTTCGACCCGCCGCAGGAGTAGACCACGGCGGAGGATCCCACGCTTCAGCGGCCCCGGCGAACTGAGTCCTTCCCGAACCTGGCCTGGATGGCGTCCAGGGCCTCATCGACGCGCCTGGCCTTCTGACGGGCAGGGTCGGCGAAGAGCTCCAATTGGCGGCCGGCGGCCGCCGACAGGCCGGAGGCGGTGGCGCCCAGCAGGCGCAGCGGCGCGAAGGACTGGCGGGCCCAGGCGGTCAGCAGCGCCTGGGCCATGGCCCGCAGGTCGTCCGACAGGTCGGTCGGTTCGGGACGGGTCGCCGAGCGGGTCAGCGTGGTGAAGTCGCCGTAGCGGAGCTTCAGCGTGACCGTTCGCGCCCGCAGGCGGCCGCGGCGGAGGCGGCGGGCGACGTGGTCGACCTGGTCGGCGAGGATCTGCCTCAGCAGGTCGAGGTCGGCCACGTCGGTGGCGAAAGTCTGCTCCTGGCCGATGCTCCTGGCCTGCCCGTCGGGCGTGACGGGCCGGTCGTCCCGCCCCTCGGCGAGGCGCGCCAGGTGGTCGCCGGCCTCGCCCAGCCGGTCGTGCAGCAGGCGCGGCCCGAGGCGCCGCAGGTCGCCGATCGTCGCCACCCCCAGCACCGCCAGCCGTTCGGCCGCCGCCGGGCCGACGCCCCACAGCTTGCGGATCGGCAGCGGGTCGAGCGTGGCGCGGATCGTCCCGGGCGTGATGACCGTCAGGCCATCGGGCTTGTTCAGGTCGCTGGCGACCTTGGCCAGGAACTTGTTGGGCGCCACGCCCACGCTGGCCGTCAGGTGCAGCTCGTCGCGGATCGCCCGGCGGATCTCGCCGGCGATGTGCTCGGCCTCGCCCAGCAGGCGCCGGCAGCCGGTGACGTCCAGGAACGCCTCGTCGATGCTGAGGGGCTCGACGGCGGGCGAGAAGCGGTCGAAGATGGCGAACACCTGCTCGCTGACCGCCGCGTACCGCCGCATCCGCACGGGCAGGACGATCGCCTGCGGGCACAGCCGCACCGCGCGGGCCATGGGCATCGCCGAGTGGCACCCGAAGCGCCGGGCCTCGTAGCTGGCGGTGCTCACCACCCCCCGCGCCGCCGGATCGCCCCCCACCAGCAGCGGCCTGCCCCGCAGCTCGGGCCGGTCGAGCTTCTCCACCGCGGCGAAGAACTCGTCCATGTCAACGTGGAGGATGTGACGGTCCATATTTCCGGCTCAGCCGCTCCAACCACAGGAAGCCGACGAGCATCAGCACGTCGGCGATGACAACGTACCACGGCCAGGGCACCGCGGCCAGAGGGGAGGCGACCTCGGGAGCCTTGCAGAGGAACATGTAGTTGCTCCTGGCCACGGCGTTGAAGCCCGCAACGACGAGCAGCCAGCCGTTCGTGCCCAGCCAGACCCGCCATGCCGAGCGGCGCCGCGGATGCATGCCCAGCGCCAGCCAGGCGAACAGGGCGCCGATGACGATGAAGGCGTGGCGGATGAAGTAGAGCCAGAACCAGATGCTGTGCCAGCTTTCGGTCACCGAGGGCGTCAGGAGGGCCTGGACGGTGCCGATGACGCCCCAGTAGAGGGCGACCTCGAACACCCACTGCCGCCGCGTCAGCAGGACGATGGCCGTCAGGTAGACCGCCACGCCGCACAGGTGCAGGGGCAGGCCCTCGCGCAGGAGGGTGACCCAGCCGTGCTGCACCGCGCTGAGCGCGTAGCTGACGGCTTCGGTCGCGAGGAGCGCCGCCGCCATCGCGACGCAGGCCGCCCACCTCAGGCGCGCCGCCCCCTCGCGCCGCCCCGCCCACACCAGCGCCGCGGCCGTCACTGCCGTGCCGATCAGCACCGCAACGTGCGGGAGGCCCATGAACTGGAATGTCTTCACATCGGTTGCAGGCATGCCGTACCTCCGTCCGCCCCATTCTAGCGGCAGCACGGGAGGGTCGCGCCCTACACGATCAGCATCGCGTCGCCGTAAGAATAGAATCGATAACCTCTTTGCACCGCCTGGCGGTAGGCGCCGAGGATCATCTCCCTTCCGGCGGTGCCGCCGGGGTCGCAGAAGGCGGCGACGAGCATGATCAGCGTGCTGGCGGGCAGATGGAAGTTCGTGATCAGGGCGTCGGTGAGCGCAAAGGGGCACGGGGGGTACAGGAAGATGTCGGTCCACCCGCTGTGAGGCGCCAGCGGGCCTTCACGGCGGGCGGCGCTCTCCAGGACGCGGACGGCCGTCGTGCCGACGGCGACGATCCGCCCGCCGCCCGCGCGGGTGCGGGCGATGGCCTCGACGGCGCCGGCGGGCAGGTCGTACCACTCGCTGTGCATCCGGTGCTCGCCCAGCGTGGCGGCCTTGACCGGCAGGAACGTGCCGAGCCCGACGTGCAGCGTCACGGTCGTCCGCTCGATGCCCGCCGCGGCCAGGCGGTCCAGGAGGGCCTCGGTGAAATGCAGCCCCGCCGTGGGGGCCGCGACCGCCCCAGGGGCGCGGGCGAAGACCGTCTGGTACGACTGCCGGTCGGAGGCGTCCTCCGCCCCGCCGCCTCCGCGATGGATGTACGGCGGCAGGGGCGTCGAGCCCACAGCGTCGAGGACCGTCGCCGCCGGCGCCGGCGGGTCCGGCCGCACCTGCCACTGGCCTTCGGCGCCGCGCCGCAGCAGGATCAGCCGCCACCGCTCGCCCAGCGCCAGCGCTTCGCCCTCGCGGCAGCGCCCGGCGCCGCGGAGCAGGACGCTCCAGCGGCCCTCGTCGTCGGCGCGGAGGAACAGCCCCTCGATCCGCCCGCCCGTCGGGCGATGGGCGACGAACTTCGCCGGCACGACGGCCGTGTCGTTGAGCACCAGCAGGTCGCCGCGGCGCAGCAGGCTCGGCAGCTCGTCGAACCGATGGTCCCCAAGCCGTCCCGTCCGACGCTCCAGGCGCAGCAGACGGCAGGTATCCCGGGCCGTCCCGGGGTGCTGGGCGATGAGCGCCTCGGGGAGTTCATAGTTGAAGTCCTGTGGTGTCAGCACCTTGCGCCTTCTTCGTTCAGCCCCTGTTCGGAAGCATCCACGACAACACCTACTCACAATGTGCACAATACGCTGGCCGGGGACAAGTGGTTTTATCCGGGACGTTTATAGAACGCGATGCCGACTTATCCACAACCTGTCAACAGGCAGGACACCCTCAACCGGTAGTGTGTTCGCCCCAGTCGCATCGCTAAGGAACGGTGAGACCCGGTCCGGCGACTCGACCTGGGCGGTCATTCGCAGGGCCGGCCCCCTCAGGGCTTCTTGCCCACCACCGGGATCCTCAGTTCATCGGCCAGGGCGAGGGTCTGCGGCTTGTCGATGATGATGGTCCGCCCGGCCTCGACGACCACGCAGGTCCCGCCGCAGTCCTTGAGGCGGCGGAAGGTGTCCGGGCCGATGGTGGGCACGTCGAAACGCATGTCCTGGTTCGGGCGGGCGACCTTGATGAGCGTCCAGCCGCCGCTGCGGCAGAGCCGGCCGGCGCGCTGGATCATGCGGTCGGTCCCTTCCATCGCCTCCACGGCGATGATGTCGCCGTCCTTCACCGCCAGGGCCTGGCCGATGTCCAGGTCCGCGCTGCGGCGGGCGATCTGCCAGCCGAAGAGGACATCCTCCATCGCCGAGGGGCGCGGCTGGACGGCGGTCATCGTCCCTTCGTGAGCCAGATGCTCGGTGCAGTACGCCACCGAACTGATCAGCTCGATGCCCTCGCCGGCCAGTTCGTCGGCGATGGTGTTGAGCACCTGCTGGTCGCGGTGGTCCTTGCCGAGCTTGCCGTACCACAGCTTGAGCGTCCGCCAGTCCGGCAGGAGCTGCACCACCTTGCCGGGGGTGTACATGGTGTCCTTGGCGACGCGTCCGACCATGATCGTCCTGCGGACCGACCAGCGGCGCAGCAGGCGGATGATGGTGCTCCAGCGGCTGATGGCCGCCAGGCTGAATCGGTCGGCGAGTTTGTCGAGCCCCTCGTCGACCGAGCCGCGGAAGCCGACCACCGCCAGGCGCCGCCCGGCGCGTCGGACGCCGTCGGCGACCATGAACGGCAGTCGCCCGCTGCCGGCGATCAGGCCGATGGGGCGGCCGTCGTCATCGGGGTCGGTGGGTCGGGGCTCGGCGGTCACGGGCAGGCCTCACGTTTGGTTCCGCTGCGCATCCAGCGCTTCGGTCAGTTGGGCCACGAGGCGTTCCAGCTCGGCGACGCGGTCGCGGAGCTTGGGCAACTGGCGGATCATCACCTTCTGGCGGCGCGCCTCGGCGATCGCCGTCGCCGGCATGCCCCAGACCACCATCCCGGCCGGGATGTTCTTGGTGACGCCCCCCCCGCCGCCGACCTGCACGCCGTCGCCGAGGGTGAGGTGGCCGGCCACGCCGGCCTGGCCGCCGAAGACGCAGTAGCGCCCCGTGGTGGTCGAGCCGGCGATGCCCACCTGGGCCACCAGCAGGTTGCCCGGGCCGATCTTCGAGCCGTGCCCGATGGCCACGAGATTGGAGAACTTGCTGCCCGGCCCGACCTCGGTGGTGCCGATGGTGGCGCGGTCGATCGTGCAGCAGGCGCCGATCTCGACGTCGTCGCCGATCCACGCCCGCCCGGCCTGGGGGATCTTCTCGTGGACGCCGTTGACGGTGGCGTAGCCGAACCCATCCTCGCCGACGACGGTGTTGGCGTGGACGGTGACGCGGTCGCCCAGCGTGCAGCCGTCATAGACGACGACGTTGGGGTGCAGCGTGCAGTCGGCCCCGATCGACGCATCGGGCCCGACGAACACGCCGGGGTAGAGGACCGTTCCGGCCCCCACGCGGGCGCCGGCGCAGACCGTCACGAAGGGTCCGACGGCGGCGGTCTGGGCCACCACGGCCTGCGGGTCGATGCTGGCGCGCGGGTCGATCCCGCGGAAGGGCGCCTTGCGGAACCCGTGCAGCAGCACCATCGCCTGGCGGAACGCCGCGTAAGGGTCGCCGCAGCGAATGACCGGGACATCCGCGCCGGTCCAGCCCCGCTGGACGATGACGGCGGCGGCCCGGGTGGTGGCGACGTACTTGGCGTAGGCGGGATTGGCCAGGAAGGAGATCTCCGCCGGCCCGGCGGTCGTCAGCGGGGCCGCACCGGTGATCTCGACCGTGCCGTCGCCGGTCAGTTCGCCGTCAATCGCCTTGGCAAGTGCTTTCAGGTTCATAGGCTTGGACACGATGGGCCCGGTGTTCCGCGGAAATCCGCCGTGGACCTTACCGCTTCGCCCCCCCGCCGTCAAGCAACACGCGGACAAAGCTGCCTCCGCCGGCGGCCCCTCCCCGTCCGCGCCGGCCGCGGCGCGACGGCGGGGGGGGACCGATCGCGTAGGTGAATTAACCTACAAAACATTCTGCACTTGCGTGCGAACCGCCCCCACGGATCGGGCGTATGGAACTCAGCGTTTCGACATGCGGATGAGGTCTGGGGCGGCGATGCGGGGTCTTTCTTCCGGGGCGCTGCCGCTACTCATATTCTTGCGCTGTTACGGCGATTATACCGGCCGCGAAGACGGCACCATGGCGGGCCGTCCGCTCCGGCCTTGGCTGTATCCGTCGAAAGGGACCTATCATGAACCCGAAGACACCACGCCGTAGACCGCCGTTGCCGTACGCGCATGCCGAGCCGCTCGAGCCGCGACTGTTCCTGAGCGGCACCCACTACGTGGCCGACGGCCTCCCGGACACCGTCGCCACTGACGGCCTGTTGACGCTCCGGGGCACCGAGCGGCTCAGCATCCCGGGGGACGACCTCCATCCCGGCCAACCCCGCCCGGTCGGCCGCGCGGCGGACATCCTGGCGGCCGAGTTCCCGCGCATTCGCGGGGACGCCAACAGCGACGGCAACGTCGACCTGGACGATTTCGCGATCCTGCGGCTGCACTTCGGCGCCGCCGACGCCTCCTGGTCCGACGGCGATTTCAGCAGGGACGGGCGCGTCGACCTGGACGACTTCATGCTGCTCAAGCGGCACTTCGGCCACCAGGAGCACATCCCGCTGCCTCTTGACCACGTTGCCCTCCCCCAGGCAGCCGCCGACGGCGGCGGGCCGGTCCGCCGGCGGATGCAGCGCACGCAGCGGCCGCAGGCCGAGGCGCTCGATCTGCCGGGCCTGACCGCCTTGGCATTGGGGTAGGATGACAAGGCCGCCGTATTGAAGAAGGGCGAAGGCCGGCCGAAGAAGGCGCCGGCCTCGCCCTTCTTCATCCGTCCCTCTACGCCGTCCGGCGCTGGTAGGCAAGCGGCCGCCACGCTTGTCGGATAAACCCCTCACTCCGCGATCAGGCGTGTTTTTTGTGAACCCTTTTCCTGGGTGCACGACCGTAGCTGCGCGCGGGACTTGGCCGATAGAGAGGGTAGAACGAGAGAGGTCCGGCGGAGCCGGGCCTGGAGACGGCCAAGCATGGAGGTATGGACATGGCCGACGAGTCGACGGTG
>JAAYZK010000207.1 GCA_012514895.1 Planctomycetota bacterium
TGATCCCGCAAAACACCGCCGGCGGGGAGACCCGGCTTTCATAGCTTCTCCAGCCTGCCGTCAAAAAAAAGACCCGACGCTCAGGTGGAGGGAGACCTGAACGCCGGGCGTGTTGCCGCATCCCGCGACGCAGGTGGAGGGAGACCTGCGCGTTATGGGGTGCAGCGGACAGTTTCGTGCGGTGCTGCCATGGCGCGGCGTCGTGGCTTACAGGTTCCACGGGTGCCGGATCTGCGCCCCTCACCGATTGGAGTCGCGTCGTAATCGCTTCCCGCGGCGCGACCGGCATCCCGATACACGGCCCCGAAACGGCGGCCCTACGTCTTACCCAACGTTATACCACACTGGCACTTCGAACGCAACAGCCCACCGGCGGTCGCCGCAGGTCGTCGCAGGCCGATCGCCGCCTCGGCGGCGACCGGCCCGGACGGGTGCCATCCCTGGTCCATCGAACGCAGCGCCAATCCGTGCGCCGCGATCCGCACGCCTGCCGGGCCGGTCCCGGGCACAGGCGCTAAGAGCAGCCGAGCGAGTTGCCACAGTTGTAGCACTTGTAGCAGTTCCCGTTCCTGACGGTGATACTGCCGCAGTTGTCGCAGGGGGGCGCATCCTCCTGGAAATGGGAGAATTGCTGGTCCACCCGCATCCTGACGCTCTGGCTGCGCGACAGCCGTCCCCCGGTCGCACGCGTGCCGGCGGCCATGGCCTTTCGTGCGGGGCCGGCGGGGGACGACGGTTCGGACAATGCGCCGACGGGCCGTTGGACATCCTTGTCGCCAGCCTCGCCGGCGCGGCTAGGATCCGAGGTAGCGTCTTCCGTGACAACCTCGGGCGCTGCTGAAGAGGAATCGGCACCGTCGTCGCCGGCCTTGCCGGGCCGCTGGGGCAGGTTGGCCTTCCTGTAGTCCGCCAGGAAGCGCAGGCCCAGCCAGCGGAAGATGTAGTCGACGATGCTCTTGGCGAAGGGGATGTCGCGGTTGGCGGTCATCCCGCTGGGTTCGAAGCGCTGGTGGCTGAACTTCTTGACCAGCCCGTCCAGGGGAACCCCGTACTGCAGGCAGAGGCTGATCGCCGTGGCGAACGCATCCATCATGCCGCCGACGGTCGAGCCTTCCTTGGCCATCGTGATGAACACCTCGCCGGGCGAGCCGTCCTCGAACAGCCCGACGGTGATGTAGCCCTCGTGGCCGGCGATGTCGAACTTGTGGGTGATCGACTGGCGGGTGTCGGGCAGGCGGTTGCGGTGCGGGCGGCGCATCGCTTCGGCCAGCGCGGCGGCCGCGGCGGCGTCGGCGGCCACGGCGGCGGGTTTCTTCTTGTGCGACGTGTTCACCGGCTGGCTGCGCTTGGAGCCGTCCCGGTAGATCGCCACCGCCTTGAGCCCCAGCCTCCAGCCCTCGGTGTAAGCCTCGCGGATGTCGGCGGCGGTGGACTCCTTGGGCATGTTGACGGTCTTGGAGATCGCCCCGGACAGGAAGGGCTGGACCGCCGCCATCATCCGGATGTGGTCCATGTGATGGATGAAGCGGTGGCCCTTGGCCGGCTTGAACGCGCAGTCGAACACCGCCAGGTGCTCTTCCCTGAGGCCCGGGGCGCCCTCGATGGTGTCGTTGTGCTCGATGTACTCGACGATCTCGGCCGTCTGCCCGGCCTCGTAGCCGAGCTTCCTGAGGGCCTGGGGGACGGTGCGGTTGACGATCTTGAACATCCCCCCGCCGGCCAGCAGCTTGTACTTGACCAGGGCGATGTCGGGCTCCACGCCGGTGGTGTCGCAGTCCATCATGAAGCCGATGGTCCCCGTCGGGGCCAGGACGCTCACCTGCGCGTTGCGGTAGCCGTGCTCCCGTCCGGCGGCGATGGCGCGGTCCCAGGCGTCGGCCGCCGCCGACAGCAGCGGGGCGGGGCACAGGTCGGCGGCGATGGCGTCGACCGCCGCGCGGTGCATCGCCATCACGTTGAGCATGGGGTCGCGGTTGTCGGCGAAGGCCTCGAACGGCCCGAGGGCCGCGGCCAGTTCGGCGCTGGCCTCATAGGCGGCACCGGTCATGACGGCGGTGATCGCCCCGGCCAGGGCGCGCCCCTCGCCGGCGGCGTAGGGCAGGCCCAGGCTCATCAGCAGCGAGCCGAGGTTGGCGTAGCCCAGCCCCAGCGGGCGGAAGCGGTGGCTGTTGGTGCAGATGGGCGCCGTGGGGTAGCTGGCGTGGTCGACCAGGATCTCCTGGGCGATGATGAACAGCCGCACCGCCGTGCGGAACCGCTCGACGTCGAAGCTGCCGTCGTCGCGCCGGAACTTGATGAGGTTCAGGCTCGCCAGGTTGCAGGCCGAGTCGTCGATGAACATGTACTCGCTGCAGGGATTCGACCCGTTGATCGTGCCGGAGTTCGGGCAGGTGTGCCACTTGTTGATCGTCGAGTGGTACTGGACGCCCGGGTCGCCGCAGATGCGCGTGCCCTCGGCGATCAGGTCCAGCAGTTCCGACGCCCGGTACGACGCGGAGGGGTTGCCCGTGGTGACCTCGAAAGTCTGCCACGCGCCGTCCGTGACGGCGGCCTGCATGAACTCGTCGGTCACGCGGACCGAGAGGTTGGCGTTCTGGAACATCACCGAGCCGTACGCTTCGCCGTTGTAGTCGCCGTCGTAGCCTTCCTCGATGAGCGCCCAGGCCTTCTTCTCCTCGCGGGTCTTGGCCTCGATGAACTCCCGGATGTCGGGATGGTCGCACCGCAGGGACTGCATCTTGGCGGCGCGTCGGGTCTTGCCGCCGCTCTTGACGACGGCGGCGACCTGGTCGTAGACCCGCATGAAGCTCAGCGGGCCCGACGGGGTGCCGCCGCCGGCGAGCTTCTCGCGGCTGGACCGCAGGCTCGACAGGTCGGTGCCCGTGCCGGAGCCGAACTTGAAGAGCATCGCCTCGCTCTTGGCGAGATCCATGATGCTCTCCATGTTGTCCGCGACGCTCTGGATGAAGCACGCCGACGCCTGCGGGTACTCGTAGCCCCGCTCGGTCCGCACCGGGTGGCCGACGGCCTGGTCCCAGTGAACGCTGCCCGTCCCGCCTTCGATGCCGTACTCGTGGAAGAGCCCCACGTT
Organism: Planctomycetota bacterium; assembly: GCA_012514895.1. Lineage (GTDB taxonomy): Bacteria > Planctomycetota > Phycisphaerae > SM23-33 > FEN-1343 > JAAYZK01. Next base: position 3,092 of record JAAYZK010000207.1, read on the forward strand.
GAACCACACGGGGGAGTTGAACGAGGCGTACTGGTTGACGCACAGCCAGGTGAGCTCCTCGTAGAACACCTCGGCGGCCGCGGCGTCCATCAGCCCGTCATCGCGGGCCCAGTCGGCCAGCGTCCGCGTGACGCGGTGGATCAACTGCTTGACCGACCGCTCCCGCTCGGCCTTGGACGCGTCGCCGTAAAAGTACTTGCTGACCACCACGTTGGTGGCCAACTGGCTCCAGTCGGCCGGAACCTCCGCATCCTTCTGCTCGAAAATGACCTCGCCGTTGCTGCCTCGGATCGACGCCGAACGCGTCTCCCACGTGATCTGATCGAAGGGATGGACCCCTTCGGTCGAGAACGTGCGCTGAATCTCCAACTCCGACGTCCCGGGTCGTTCCGTGACCGCGCCGGCGGGCGTTCGCTTCTGGCTCCCTGCGGCTGTCTGATCCTTCATCAACCACTCCTCATCCCAACCGCGCCGCACCGGGGGTGCGCACAGCCATCAAAAAACCTGTCGCCTTGTGATGTTTCAAAAACCCGAACAACCCGAAACCTGACTGGTGCCAACACTAAGACGGACGTGACCTCATCGCGACCTTCCGGACATCCCTCACCCGAACTGCCGTCGCTGTCCCACCGACACGAACCTTAGCAGGGCATGCACAAAGGTACCCAACATGTGGTATCAGTCAAGCCCTTTTGCTCTAAATATTGTGTCGCCTCCGCAAGCTTCCATCCTGCAAGGCTTTTTGACCCGTCAGCCGGATATTCAACAGCTTTCAATACCCGCTCCGGGCCGGCCCGTCCACGGCTTTTTCGTTTATCAGATGCGCATACGCGACCTATCGGTCCGGCGTAGGGGCTCATTATGGACTCGCGTAGTCAATTATTCGGCCGCGCCGACCCTCCGGCGCCGGGGGGCCGCGGGGAGGTAAGACCAAGGGCGGAAGGGGCTCAACGGACCGGAGGGGCGCCCTGGAGGGCATGGACAGATGGACGGCATGAACAGGTCCGCTCCCCCGGCCCTCCTGTTCAGCCGGCCCAGGACGTTCAGGCCCCGTCACACCAGCGTGTCCAGGTCGCTGACCGCGATCGGCTCGTCCGTATAAAAGGGTTCGGCGAAGGGCCTTCCGATCCGCGAGCCGAAGTAGGCGTCGATCTCGGCGACCATGTCGGGCACCTCGCCGGGCTTGTCGCGGCCGACATAGAACTGGCTCTGGTAGGCGTCGATGGCGCGGCGCTTGGCCGCGGCGTGGTCGCTGGTGTCGATCAGGAACGTCGGCTGGATGCTCAGCTTGAGGTGCGTGCAGAAGAACTGCACCACCCGCGGCGGGTACCACGGCTCGCCGGGGATGTCCGTCTTGGTCAGCTTGGCGTCGAAGCGGGCACGGATCCCCAGCTCGTGGACCGCCAGGTGGTCCGGGTGGGCATCCAGGCGGAACGGAATGAACAGTACCTTGGGGCGATACCGGCGGATCACGGCGGCCATGACCTTGCGGTTGGCGATGGTGACCTCCAGCCACCGGTTGGGCAGGGCGAGATTCTCCCGCCGGGGATGGCCCAGGGCGGCGTTGGCGGCGGCCGTCTCGCCCGCACGCGTCGCCTCGTCGCCGTACGGGGTAGGCTCGCCGCTGGTTACATCGACGATCGCCACGCGCCGGCCCTCGGCGACCAGCCGGGCGATCGTGCCGCCCATGGCCAGCTCGGCATCGTCGGGATGGGGGGACAGGATCAATGCGTCGACCATCGCTATTCCTTTCACTGAGACGGCCTTGCGCCGCGTCGGAGCCTACCATGTCGGCGGGCCGCGGGCAATCAGGGCCGCCCAGGTGATTTTGGTTCCCGATCGCGCCGAAGATACTGTAAACTCTAGGCTGTCGTCACACGGGCCCCGGCGCCGAACGCCCGGGCCGGTCGCGACGCAAGGATCGCCGCCCATGAGAATGATACACATCATCCTGCTGGGCCTTTGCGGGTGCGTGTCCGCCGGCGCCGTCCAGGGTGCCGCGGCCGCGGCGCCGTCGGAACGCGAGCAGCGCCAACTCCTGACGTTCTCCCGCATGTTGACCGATCCGGCCCGCTCGGCCGAGACCAAGTACGACGCCGCGTCGCTGCTGCTGGGCCGCGAGGACCAGGCCGCCGCCAGCGTGCTGGCCGGCGTGCTGGCCGATGCGGGCAACCCCTCCTCCCAGACGGCCGTCGCCCGCGCCATCGCCGACATGGCGGCCGGGTGCGAGGCCTTCGTCGACCCGCTGCTGGCCATGCTCGACAGTGCCGACCCGGCCGTCCGCCAGGCCGCCGCCGCCGCCCTGGGGACCTATACCGACGAAGCGGTCCTCGCCCGCGTGGCGCAGCGCGCCGCCGATCCCGGCGCCCCCGAGCCGACGCGGCTGACGGCGATCGAATCGCTCTCGCGGCGGATCGACGCCCAGTCGGTCGAGACGCTCATCGCCCTGCTGGAGTCACCCCAGCCGACCATCCAGGCCGCCGCCGCCGCCGCACTGCAGCAGTTGACCGGCATGCGCCAGTTCGGGGCCGATCCGCTGCGGTGGCGCTACTGGTGGCAGGCCAACCAGTCCAAGCCCCGCCAGCAGTGGCTGGCCGACCAGGTCGAGGCCCTCACCCGCCAGACCGACGCCCAGCAGCGCCACATCGCGGCGCTGACCGAACGGCTCGACGCGGCCCTGCGGAGCCTCTACACCGCCACGCCCGACGCGGGGCGCCAGGCCCTGATCCTCCAACTGCTCCGCGACACCCTGCCCCAGACCCGCCAGACGGGCCTGCAACTGGCGGCCAGGCGCGTCGCGGCGGCCGAGCCGCTGGCGGCCGAGACGGCCCCGATCGTCCGGGCCCTGCTGGCCGACGACGACCCGGCGGTCCGCACCGCGGCGGCACGCCTGGCGGCCGATCTGAAGGACGACCAGGCCGTGACGCTGATCATGGACCGCCTCAACGCCGAACCCGCCACGGAGGTCCGCACGGCCCTGATCGCGGCCCTGGGCACCATCGGCGATGCCCGGGCGCTGGACGTGCTGCTGGAGACCGTCGCCGCCCGGCCCAACGGCGAGGCCAAGGAGGCCGCCCTGGCCGTCGAACGGCTCGTGACGAAGACCCCGCCGGCCGACGAGCGGGTCCAGCGGGTCGTCGACGTCCTCACCGCCCGATACGCCGGCAGCGGCGCCAGCCAGCCCGACCTGCGAAGGAACCTCCTTCGCGCGATGCGGGCGATGAAGCGTCCGGCGTTCGTCGAGGTGATGTGCTCGGCGCTGAAGGACCCCGAGGCCAACATCCGCATGGAAGCGATCGGCGGCCTGGCCGCCCTGGGCATCACCGACGCGGCCGACGCCATCGCGGCGTTGACCGCCGACAGCGACCGCGGCGTGCGCCAGGCGGCCATCGACACCCTGGCCGCCCTGGGCAACGCCTCCCACGTCGAGGCGGTGCTCGCGCGGACCCGCCCGGACGTCGAGACCGATCCGGTAGTCCGCCAGCAGGCCTGGAAGACGGTGCCCGTGCTGATGGACAAGGCCGACAACGAAGCCTTCGCCGCGCTGGTCGACCAGCTCGCCGATCGGCCCGACGCCCGCAAGCAGCGGATCGTCTTGATGGGCACGCTCATCAGGCGGCTGGCCGCCGACAAGCCCCGCCAGGTGGCCCTGCGGCTGCAACTGGCCCAGGCCCTCCGCGCCGACGATCGCCCCGCCGAGGCCGTCGACGTGCTGGCCAAGGCCCTGCCGATCGCCGCCGCCGGCGACGAGGCCCGCACCGTCTGGCTGGCCTGGGTCGACGCCCTGCTGGCGGCCGACGACGCGACGGTCCTGGCGATCATGAACGATCAGGCCGACGGGGCCCTGTTTGCCGCCGCGGTTGAACGTCTGGTGGACAGGCTGACGGCCCTTCGCCGCGCCGGCCAGGACCAGGTGATGGCCACGCTGGCCGATGCCGCCGAATCCCGACTCGCCGGGCGCCTGACGGAGGCCCAGCAGGCGGCGATCGGATCGCTGCGGGCCAACGGGTCGCGTCCGGCGGCCGACGCCGACCCCCGCATGGCCGAGCTCCTTGCGGCGCTGGCGGCGGCCGACGCGGCCCAGCGCGACCAGGCGGAGGCGGCGCTGCTGACGATGCAGGACCGCCCCGTCCGCCCCCTGCTGCTGCGCCTGCGGCAGGAACTGGCCGCCGCCAGGCCCGACAGCGACTGCCAGACCCGCCTCCTGCGGATCCTCGCCGCCGTCGCCCCCCAGCTCACCGGCTTCGACGCCGCCGCCGACAGGGCCGCCCAGCTCGAACTGATCGACCGCTGGATCGCCCAGTTCGGCGCGTAGCGGCCGCCCCTGCCGTCGGGACGGAGCTCATCCGTCCCTGCCAGGACAACAAAAAACCGGGCCGCACAGGGGAGTGCGGCCCGGCTGGGGAAGACTCGATCGCCGAAGGATCCGGCCTGTCGTCACCAGGGGTTGTCGCCGTAAACGTTTTCGCTGACGGAAGCGCCACCGGTGTCGCCGGCGGGCGCGGCGGCGGGCGATCCGGTCGTCAGGCTGCCCTGCAGCTCGTTCATCGCCTGCGCCAGGACGCCCTGCAGGCCCATCAGCGCCGGGAACACCTCGGTCTGGGCCGCAGCCTGAACGGAGGCGGAGAAGTTCTCGGCCGTCACCTGGCCGCTCTGCAGACCCTGGACCAGGATGTCGCAGGTGCGCTCGACGCCGGCCAGCGCGTGGGCGGCGGCCGGGTCGCCGAGCACCCGCTCGGCGGCCGTCAGGATCGGCTCGGGCACCGCGATCAGCCAGCGGCCCGACACGTTGCGGAAGACCACCCCGGACGGGCTGCCGTCATTGCCGAGGACCGCCACCTCCGTCGCCGAGATCCGCTCCAGCGGGATCATTGCGACGGCCATCGCGATAGCCTCCTGCGGGTCCATCTCGGCGGCCGCCTCCATCCCGGCGGAGACCTCCATCCCGGCGGAGACCAGCAGCATGAGGGGGTCCTGGCCCAGGATGGGCGTGCCCACCTCGCGCAGCCGCTGGACGCCCTGGCGCACGCCGTCGAACCTGGCGACGATCCGGCGGATGCGCTCGGCCTGCTCGGGGACGAAGGCTTCAACGACCACGCTGAGATCGGCCTGCTCGCCCATGGCCGCGACGCTCCCGGCCATCGCCCCGACGGCCTGACGCACCTGCTGGACCTCCGCGGGCTCGTCGACCGCAGCCGCGCTCACGGCGCCTTCGACCGCCACGCCCTCGACGGGCGCGGCGCCGTCAGCCGGGTCCGCCGGCTGCGGCGTCGCGGCCGGGGCCGACGGGCGGGTGAAGCTCGTCACCAGCGGCGTGATCGCCATCGGCGCGCCCTGGCGCCGGGGTCGATCCTCGAGGATCGACCGATCCGCCCAGACCACCGGGCCGGGCGAGCCGCTCCTCCCGCCGTCGACGGCCTGGTCGAAGGCGTCCAGTTCGGCGGCGGGCTCAGGTTTGTCGCAGCCGCCCGAAGCCAAGGCCAGGGCGACCAGTGTCAGGCTAACCAGCAGCATTCTCATGGCGAACTCCCGTAGCGTCATCCTCTCGAATACCGCCGCCCGGCGGCGGCGGCCCCGTCAGTATACCGGCTGGGCGCCACAAGGGCGAGCCCTCACTTGCGTTTCAACCGGAAGCGGTCAGGCGTCGTAGAAGGTCTCGAGGATCCCAGGGATTCCCTGCCCGTGGTCGGAGTTGATGAAAGCGGTGCGGACGGCCTTGGTGCGGGGGTGGCTCCTGGCGTAGCGGATGCCGAAGCGGTTCATCATCCGCGGGCCGTCCTTGGGCCCGAAGCTCTCCAGGCACAGGGCGTAATGCATCTCGAGGATGCGCCGCTGCTCGGGGAGGTCGGGGTCGGCGCCGTCGCGGCCGGCCAGCAGGTCGTCGAACTGGCGGAAGATCCACGGGTTGCCCAGGGCGCCGCGGGCAAAGGAGACCCCGTCGACGCCGGTGGTTCGGAGCATGCGGACGCCGTCCGCGGCCGTCAGCAGGTCGCCGGAGCCGAAGACCACCCGGTCGGGGAACCGCCGCTTCACCTCGGCCAGGAAGGCCCAGTCGGCCGGCCCGCGGTAGGCGGCCTCGACGGATCGCCCGTGGACGCAGATCGCCGCGGCCCCGACGTCGAAGGCCGTCTCCGCGATCCGCCAGAAGGCGTCGTGCGCCGTATCCTCCTCGTGAAAACTCTTGCGCAGCTTGACCGTCAGCGGCAGATCGATGGCGGCGGCGACGGCGCGGAGGACCGCGACGGCCGTCTCGGCATCGCGCATCATGTGCCCCCCGCGACGGCGGCGCAGGGCCTTGCGGACCGGGCAGGCGAAGTTCAGGTCGATCACGTCGCAGCCCATCGCCGCCAGGTGCCTGGCGGCCGTGGCCATGGAGGCGGCCTCGCGGCCCATGATCTGCCCGGCGATCGGGTGGTCGGCCGGGGGAATGTGGATGAGCTTGCGCCGCAGCTTCGGCGAGAGGTTGATCGACGAGTCGAGCGTCACCTCCGTGGCGCAGTACGCCGCGCCCAGGCTGCGGCAGATCAGCCGGTAGGTGTGGTCGGTGTACCCCGCCAGCGGGGCAAGCACCGCCGCAGAGGGCAGTTGGACGGGCCCGATCCTCGGGGGCGCAACGGGCGTAGGGTCGATCATGGCTTTATCTACGTTACCTCGACGGCCGGCGGTTCCGTTGGCCGACCCGAATGGATAGGATAACCGATCTATGCATGCTGAGAAATCCACTGTGGTCGCCCTGGTTTCCCTGGGCTGCCCGAAGAACCTGATCGACAGCGAGGCCATGCTCGGCGCCCTGGCGACGGCCGGCTGCGTCGTCAGCCTGGACATGGCCGACGCCGACGTGGTGGTGATCAACACGTGCGGCTTCCTCGACGCCGCCCGCGCCGAGTCGATGGAGGTCGTCGCCGAGGCGTTGGCGCTGAAGGCGGCCGGCACGGTCCGCCGCATCGTCGTCGCCGGGTGCCTGGCCCAGCGGGACGGCGAGGCGATCCGCGCCGCGGCGCCGGGGGTCGACGCGATCGTCGGCGTCAACAACCGCGACGACCTGATCAAGGCGGTCCTGGGCGAGGCGCCCGTGACGCTGACCGAGACGTACGCCCAGGCGGTGCGCGCCGCGGGATTCCCGGTCGTCGCCGATGACACCGGACGGCTGCGGCTGACGCCCGCACACACCGCGTACCTGCGGATCAGCGAGGGGTGCAGCCAGGGCTGCTCGTTCTGCACCATCCCAGCCATCCGCGGGCCCTTCCGCTCCAAACCCTTCGAGCGGGTGCTCGCCGAGGCGCGGGAGCTGGCGGCCGACGGGGCCGTCGAACTGAACGTCATCGGCCAGGACACCACCGGCTACGGGCAGGACCTCCCCGACGGGACCGACCTGGCCGCCCTGCTGCGGGCGCTGGACGGCCTGGAGGGCCCGCGGTGGATCCGCGTGATGTACGCCTACCCCACCGGCGTGACCGACGCGGTCATCGAGGCCATGGCGTCGTGCCGCAAGGTCGTGCCCTACCTCGACGTGCCGCTCCAGCACATCGCCGACGGCGTCCTGCAGCGCATGGGACGGCGGACGACGCGGGCGGCGACCGAGGCGCTGCTGGCGAAACTCCGCGAGCGGATCGAGGGAATCGCGATCCGGACGACCTTCATCGTGGGCTTCCCGGGCGAGACCGAGGCCCAGTTCGAAGAGCTGCTCGATTTCGTCAGGGCGTTTCGATTTGACGCGATGGGCGTTTTCGCGTACTCCAGTGAGGCGGGCACGCCGGCGGCGCGGCTGGACGGGGCCGTGCCGGCGGAGGTGGCCGACCGGCGGGTCGAGACCCTGATGCTCGCCCAGCAGGCCATCGCCTTCGAGGCCGGCGACGCCCGCGCAGGTGAGACGCTGGAGGTGCTCGTCGACGGGATCGACCCCGACGGCCGCTGCCTCGGCCGTCACGCCGGGCAGGCGCCCGACGTGGACAGCGTCTGCTACCTGACCGACCCGCTGGAGGCCGGGCGGATCGTGCCGGCCCGGGTCGTCGGCCGCGAGGGCTACGACCTGATCGTACGGCCCGCCGGCGGCGGACGGGCGACCGGGCGGCGGCGGAAGTGAGTACCGATGAAACACCGTAACCTACCCAACCAGATCACGATGGGCCGTCTGCTGCTCAGCGTGGTGTTCTTCGCCCTGCTGTCGGTCTGCCACGTGCGCCCCGTGCCGAACCGGGGGCTGCTGCTGGCGTGCTTCGTCATCTACATCGTCGCCGGCCTGACCGACATCCTCGACGGCTACCTCGCCCGCAGATGGAAGGTCACCAGCGCCTTCGGGCGGATCGCCGATCCGTTCGTCGACAAGGTCATCGTCTGCGGCGCCTTCGCCCTGCTGGCCGGGCGGAATTTCGTCTACCCCGCCGGCGGCGACGGCGTGCTCGACCAGATCCCCGCCTGGCTGCCCGACTGGCTGCACGGGGGGATGGCCTCGGCGGTCCAGGGTTGGATGGTGGTCGTCCTGATCGGGCGGGAGTTCATCGTCTCGGGCATCCGCGGCTTCTCCGAGAGCCAGGGCCTGGCCTTCCCCGCCACGCCGGCCGGCAAGGCCAAGATGCTGATCCAGTCGGTGGCGATCTGCACGATCCTGTACCAGCTGGCCTTCGTGCCGGCCGCGTGGGCCGTGCTGCTGAAGATCTCCCTGGTGTGGCTGACGGTGATCGCGACGGTGGTCAGCGGCCTGGCCTACGTCGGCCGCGCCCGCCAACTGCTGCTGGAGGCGACGCGTGGATAAGACGCGGCCTGACAACCCGGCGGGTTCACGCAGTCCCGAGGAAGAGGCTCGCTCGCGGCAGGACGGTCCGGCCGTCGACACGCTCCGCCTGCTGCTGGTGACCGGCCTGGGCACGGGCTATCTTCCCATCGCCCCCGGCACGTGGGCCTCGGCGGCCGTCGCCGGCCTGTACATCCTGCTGGCCGGCGGGGTGTGGAGCGACCCGATCGACCTGACGATCGCCATGGCGGTCCTGGCGGTCGTCAGCGGCGTGATCTGCGTCGTCCTGGGCCGCTTCGCCGAACACCGGTTCGGCATGAAGGATCCCGGGCGGGTGACGATCGACGAATGCGCCGGCCAGGCCGCCACGCTCCTGGCGATGCCGGCCGTCGCCGGGTGGGGCCAGGCGCTGATCGTCGGCGGCGCCGGGTTCCTCGCGTTCCGCCTCTTCGACATCCTCAAGCCCCCGCCCGTCCACTGGCTGGAAAAGGTCCCCGCCGGTTGGGGGGTGCTCATCGACGACCTCGCCGCCGCGGTCTATGCCAACATCCTCTGCCAGATCGTCCTGCGGCAACTTCTCTAGACCCTGGAATCTCTCTCAGGCCTTGCGCTTCTTCAGCGGGTTCTGGCGGTGGCAGGCCTCCAGGACGGCGACCTGGCGGCGGACCTGGGCGGGCGTGACGACCAGTTGGCCCTTGCCCGTCAGGACGTCGTAGAGGTTGTCGTAGAACGCCTTGGAGTTGGCCTGGAAGCTGTCGGCGATCTTCGGCGGCGACCAGGACTTCTCGACCCAGGGCAGCGTCTCGTGGCAGTAGCCCCGCCGGTCCGACCAGGCGGCCATCAGCCGGTGCTTGGGCGCCTTGGCCGGATCGAAGTAGCGCCACAGCACGCTGCCGTCGCGGACGGTGAGCCCGCCGTACGCCCCTTCCACCAGGAAAGACGGCCCCGAGCCGTACGCGGCGTAGGCGTTGATCAGGACCTCGACGGTCGGCGAACCGGGGCCGTAGAGGGTGACGGCGGCGAAGTCGTCGGCGTCGCCGTAGGAGCCCGGTCCGCTGACGAGCTTGGCGAAGACCTTGGGGGTCCTGGGCCCGAAGAGCATCACCGCCTGGTCCAGCGGATGCGGGCCGGTGTTGTTCAGGGAGCCGCCCTTGAGGTCCTGGCGGGTCTGCCAGTCCCAGCGGCGGGCGAATCCGCCGTGGGCGATCCGCACGTGGAGGATCTCGCCCAGGACGCCCGAGGCGATCACCTCCTGGATCTTGCGGAAGACCGGGCTGAACCGTGAATTCTGGAACGGCGCGAGCACGCGCCGGGCCTTCTTCGCCGCGGCGATCATCCTGTCCATGTCGGCGACCTTCGTCGCCGAGGGCTTCTCGCACACCACGTGGCGGCCCGCACGCAGGGCGGCCAGCGTGAACGGCGGGTGCAGGTAGTTGGGCAGGGCGTTGACCACCAGGTCCACGCCCGCGTGGGCCAGCATCGCCTCGGCGTCGGGGTAGGCCTTGCACCCGAACGCAGCGACGGCCTCCTTGCGGCGGACGCCCATGAGGTCGGCCACCGCCACGATCCTGTACTGGTCGGTCGCCTCACGCAGCCACCGCGCGTGAATGTCGTATCCGCTGCGTCCCTGTCCGGCGATCGCCACGTTGATGATGGTCCTGGCCACGGTATCGGTCCTTTCACTGGAGTCCGGATGGATACATCATAGTGGGCGTCAGGCTCCGGTCAA
>JAAYZK010000208.1 GCA_012514895.1 Planctomycetota bacterium
CCAGGTTCGGCCAGCCCTTGAAGATTGGAGGCAGGCTCCACGAACGGCAACGGCGGAAACGGAAGGCTTCGGTCTTCAGGCTTCAGGCTTCAGGAACGGCAACGGCGGAAACGGCGGAAACGGCCGCTTCGTTGCCGTTCCTGAAGCCCGAAGCCCGGAGTCTGAAGCCCGAAGCCCGAAGCCTGGAGCCCGAAGCCTGCCGTCCGAAGCCTGCCGTTCTACTGCTGACGCCGCAACGAGCGGATGAGGGCGTTGAGCACCTTGGAGGTCTCGGCGCAATGGTCACGGAGCGATGCGTAAGCGCCGTCAGCCAGGTACTCCAGCCGATGGGCAAGCGATGCCTGGTACTGCACCTCGCAGGCCGAGCCGTACGCCATGTCAAGGAAGCGGACATACTCGGTATGCGTGCTCCGGGCGCAGCCCTCAACGATATTCGACGCGATCGATACCGCTCCCCGGCGCATCTGCGCGGTCAGCCCGAACTGCTCATCCCGCGGAAAAGACCGCGTGAGACGATACACCATCATCGCCAACGCATCCGCCAACTTGAACGCACGAAGCTTCCGGTGGTCGCGCATCGCAGCCTCCTCAAGAGCGGACTCCAGGCGACAGACCCTGGGCTCTCCGTGTTGCGGGCGTGAGTGTATAATCTGCGGCCCGCGGCACGCAACCCACAGCCACCGCTGCTGTTGAGCCTCTGCCGTTCCTGAAGTCCGAAGCCTGAAGCCCGAAGCCTGCCGTCCGACGCCTGAAGCCTCGCAGGCACCTGACCTGACGATTCCCGCGGCGTTCCGCAGTGCCGGGCGGCACTCTCGCCCGCGGGCTCCCGCCGTTGAGATTCCCGTCTCATCTGCTACAATGCCCCGCTATCGTCGGGGTGACGACAACAGGAACCCTCAGTCATGGAAGAGGTTCATCAATGAACGTGCCGAGAGCCGAACGCCTCAACAAGCTGCCGCCGTACCTGTTTGCGGACCTGCGCCGCAGGATGGCCGATGCCCGCAAGCGGGGGATCAAGGTGATCCGCATCGACATCGGCGACCCGGACGCCCCGACGCCGGACCCGATCGTCGACGAGCTGTGCCGCTCCGTGCGGGATGCGGAGGATCCCGCCCGCCACCGGTACGGCTGCGACGTGCCGTACGAGGGCCTGCCGGCGGCGATACGGGGTTTCTATAAGCGTCGCTGGGGCGTGGCGTTGGGCGACGGGGAGCTGGTGACGACGATGGGATCCAAGGACGCCATCGTGAAGTTCGCCCTGGCGCTGCTGAACCCGGGCGACCTGGCCATCGCGCCGGTGCCGGGCTACCCGACGTACAACATCGGCCACGTCTTCGCCGGGGCGGTCACCTACCAGGTGCCGCTGCAGGCGTCCAACGGATACCTGGTCGACTTCGACGCGATCCCCCACGAGGTGCGCCGCCAGGCGAAGATCCTCTGGCTGAATTACCCCAACAACCCCACGACGGCCACGGCGCCGCTGTCGTTCTTCGAGCAGGCCGTCGAGTTCGGCCGCAGGCACAACATCCTGATCGCCCACGACAGCGCCTACAGCGAGAACACCTACGACGGCTACACCGCCCCGAGCATCCTGCAGGTCGACGGGGCGTCGGAGGTGGCCGTCGAGTTCTTCAGCCTCTCCAAGGGCTTCAACATGACCGGGTGGCGCGTGGGCTGCGTGGCGGGCAACCGCGAGGCGGTCGCCGCGCTGAACGCGGTGAAGGAGAACGTCGACAACGGCACGCTGCGGCCCATCCAGTTCGCCGCCGCCGAGGCGCTGAACCGCGCCGAGCAGCTCACCCCCGCGATCAACGCCGTCTACGGGCGCCGGCGGGACCTGGTCGTCGACGCGCTGAACGCCAGGGGCTGGTCGCTGGACAAACCCGCCGCGACGATCTACGTCTGGGCGCCGGTGCCGGAGAAGTACAACGGCTCCAGTGGGGCCTTCGTGGCCGACCTGCTGGAGCAGACCGGCGTGATGGTCACCCCCGGGGCCGGGTACGGGCAGTGGGGCGAAGGGTTCTTCCGCATCTCGCTGACCTACCCCGACACCGTGCTGGCCGAGGCGATGGACCGCATCGCCAAGATGAAGTGACGGTGGCGCGGGCATGATCCACACCGTCTACATCGGCCTGGGCAGCAACGTCGGCGACCGGCGGGACACGCTGTTCCGCGCCCTGGCGATGCTCGACGCGACCGAGGGTATCGAGGTCGTGCGGGTGAGCCGCTTCATCTCGACCGAGCCGGTCGGCCCGCCGCAGGCCCGTTACCTCAACGCCGCGGCCGAGTTGCACACGGAGCTTTCGCCGCAGGCCCTGCTGGAGGCGCTGCACCGGATCGAGGCGGCCCTGGGGCGGGACCGCTCCCGCGAGCAGCACTGGGGGCCGCGGACGTGCGACCTGGACATCGAGCTGTATGATGCGCTGGTGATGGAGGCGCCGGGGCTGAAGCTGCCCCACCCGAACCTGCACGAGCGTGAATTCGTCCTGCGCCCCCTGGCCGAGATCGCCGGCGGCGTCGTCCACCCCGTGCTGGGCCGGACGATCGCCCAGTTGCTCGACGAGTTGGAGGCCCGCTCGTGAACGGGGCACTGATCAGCCTGGTCGGCGCGCCCGGCAGCGGCAAGACGACCGCCGCCCAGTGGCTGGCGCCGGAGCTGGCGGGCGAGCCGGTCCTGGAGGACTACGCGGGAAACCCTTTTTTGGCAGCTTCTTATGAAGGCGCCACCGCCCTGCGTCTCCCCGGACAACTGTGGTTCCTCCTCAGCCGCCTCGACCAGCTTGCCGGCGTACGATTCAGCGGCGGCCGCACCGTCGTCAGCGATTATGGCTACCTGCAGGACCGGA
>JAAYZK010000209.1 GCA_012514895.1 Planctomycetota bacterium
AGCCCCACGGCCACGCCGCGCGAGGAGATCGCGTTCAACGTCGACATGCTGTTCGATTTCGCCAGCGCATCGCTGAGCGCCCAGGGGCGCCAGAGCGTCGGGGCGGCCGCGGCCCGGATCCTGAAGGAGTATCCCGGCGCGACGGTCGTGGTGGTGGGCCACACCGACAACGTCGCGGTGACGTCGGGCAAGTGGAAGGACAACCTGGAACTGTCGGCCGAGCGCGCCATGGCCGTGACGCGGGCGCTGACGTCGGCGGGCGTGCCGGCCAAGCGGATCCAGACGGTGGGGATGGGCGACACGCAGCCGGTGGCGTCCAACGCAACGAAGGACGGCCAGGCCAAGAACCGTCGCGTGGTGGTCAAGGTCATGCGATGATCGCCGTCATCGACTACGGCATGGGCAACCTGCGCAGCGTGGCCAAGGCCGTCGAACGCGTCGGCGGCCGCGCCCGCATCGTCAGCGAGCCCGAGGCCGTGCTGGCCGCCGAGAAGATCATCCTGCCGGGCGTGGGCGCGTTCGGCGACGCCATGGCGCACCTGCGCGAGCGGAACCTGGTCGACGCGATCCGGCAGGTGATCGCCGAGGACCGCCCGGTCCTGGGCATCTGCCTGGGGCTGCAGTTGCTGTTCGACGTCGGCTGGGAGGACGGCCGGCACGAAGGCCTCGGCATCCTCGGCGGCAAGGTGATCCACTTCGACTTCGCCGGCCTGCCTGAGGCCGCCGCGCTGTCGGTTCCGCACATGGGCTGGAACACCCTTGGCTGGGACCGCAGCGACCCGATGCTCGACGGCGTCGAGCCGGGAAGCTACGTGTACTTCGTCCACAGCTATCACGTCGTTCCCGACGACCCCGCCATCGAGGCCACCCGCACCGACTACGGCTACCGCTTCACCTCCTCGATCCGTCGAGGCAACCTGTTCGCCTGCCAGTTCCACCCCGAGAAAAGCCAGCGGGTGGGGCTGAGGATGGTGGAGAACTTCGTCAGCGGAAGGCTGGCGGGACAGTAGGGCCGGAGGCACCGCAACGGCAACGGAAGGCTGGAGATACCTGCAGCCTTCCGTTGCCGTTTCTCATCTCCGGTCTTCAGCCTTTCGTTCCCACGTAGATGCAGCGGGGGCTTCGGGCCGTGTGAGGCGAGGCGTCGAAGTCGCCGAAGGCAGCCGTGAAGGTCAGACCGTGGGCGTCGCCCAGGCGGATGAGTTCATGCAGGGCGTAGAGGCGGACGCGGATGGTGTGCTCGGCGCGCTCCTTGCCCCGCACGAAGGTCCAGTGGCTGGTCATGCGGCTGGTGGTCAGGTCGATGGAGGTCTCGTCGATCACGTAGTTGCCCCGGCGGCCGCGCCTTTCGCGGGGCTTGCAGTTGGCGATGATCGCCTCGCGGTTGGCGACGTCCAGGATGAACCGCCCGCCGGGCCGCAGGCTCGCGGCGGCCTTGGCGAAGACGATCGCGTCGGCGGCGTCGGATTCGAAGTAGCCGAAGCTCGTGAAGATGTTGATCGCCAGGTCGAACGCCCCGGGCGGCTCGAAGGCGCGGATGTCGTCGCGGATGAAGCGGCAGCGGTCGGCCAGACCCTCGTCCCGGGCCCTGGCGGCCGCCGCATCGATGTTCGCCTCGGACAGATCGACCCCAACCACCTCGCAGTCCCGCGCCGCCAGCGGGCGGGCGTGACGGCCGATGCCGCAGCAGATGTCCAGCACCCGCGGCCGGCGACCGTGCACGGCCGCCAGGTTGCCCTGGTCGTAGATGAAATCCACCTCGAGAGCCGGGACCTCCTCCAGGCGGGGCTCGTAGCGGTATTTGAAATAGTCGTTCGCGTAGAAGTTCTTGAACCACTCCATCCCCCCAGTGTAGGACACGACGCCCCGAGGCTCAACCTCGCTGTCTGGCGTCTGCGGTCTTGTGAGGGTTTCCCCCAGAGGATATACTCGCGATCGATACGGCCCGGCGGCCGACGGACAGGACGTACGACATGGATGTCAGCATCGACGCCCAGCAGCAGCGGTGGCGACGGAACCTCGAGGTGCTCCGCGCGGTCGCCCCCGCGCTGGCCGGACGTCTCGAGGGCCTCGGCGACGATCAGCAGATCGCCCTGGAAGCGACCGGCGGCGGCTTCCTCTCCGCCCGGGTCACCGCCGAGGACGGCACCGCCGTCCGCCTGGCCAGCGCGAGAAACCCTGTCGTCGAGGCCCGCCGGTGGGTCGGGGGACGGCCGGGGGCCGATGAGGACAAGCACACCGTCGTCGTCGTCGGGTTCGCCTTGGGCTATCACGTCGCCGAACTGCTCGACAGGCACGTCGGCGGGCTGGTGCTGGTGCTGGAGCCCTCGCTGGCGACGACGGCCGCGGCCCTGCGATGCCACGATTTCACCGAGGCGCTGCGCCTGCGGCGGCTGATGATCCTCGCCGAGGTCGATCGCACGGGGGTGCACCAGGCGCTCGGCGAGCGGAACGTCGAGCTGACGCTCGGGACCCAACTCGCCCAGCACCCCGCCAGCGCCCGTGCCTTCCCGGCCGCGTGCGCCCAACTGCAGCGGGACCTGTCGGACTACCTGCAGTACATCCGCTCGGCCCTGGGCACGTCGCTGCGGATCTCGGCGATCACCTGCGACAACATCCTGGCCAACCTGCCCTACTACCTCCGCAACGGGGGCATCGACGACCTGAAGGACCGCTTCCGCGGCCGCGCGGCCGTCTGCGTGGCGGCCGGGCCGTCGCTGCGGAAGGACGTGCACCGGCTGGCCGAGGCGAAGGGCCGGATGGTGATCATCGCGGTGCAGACCGTGCTGCGCACGCTGCTGACGGCGGGCATCCGCCCGGACTTCGTGACGAGCCTGGACTACAGTTCGCTGTCGCGCCGGTTCTACGAGGGGCTGGGGGCCCTGGACGACATCACGCTGATCGCCGACCCGAAGGTCAACGCCGTCGTGCCGGAGAGTTTTCCCGGGCCGGTGCGGCTGTTCCGCAACGGTTTCGCCGACGGCGTCCTGGCCGAGCTGGCCGAGACGCGCGACGTCCTGCCGACCGGCGCGACGGTCGCCCACCTGAACCTGTACCTCGCCCGCTATCTCGGCTGCGACCCGATCGTCCTGGTCGGCCAGGATCTGGGGTTCGGCGAGAACCTCTACTACACCCCCGGCGTGCCCCTTCACCAGGCATGGGCGCCGGAGTTGAACCGGTTCAACACGCTGGAGATGATGGAGTGGCAGCGGATCGTCCGCTTCCGCGCCCACCTCCGGCGCGTAGCGTCCAACGACGGGCGATCGATCTACACCGACGCGCAGATGTTCACCTACCTCCAGCAGTTCGACCGCGATGTCGCCGAGACGGGCGCGGCGGTCATCAACGCCACCGCCGGCGGCGCCCGCATCGCCGGGACGGAGGTGATGGCGTTCGAGGAGGTGCTGCGCCGCTTCGCCGCCGCGAGGGCGGACCTGGCGATTCCGCTGCCGGTCCGGCGGCCCGACGCCGACGAGCGGTTCGAGCGGGCCGTCGAGTGTATCGCCCGCCGCCAGCGGGAACTGGACCGGATGGAGGAGATCTGCCGCCAGGTGCTCGAGCCGCTGCGGCGCATGACCGATGCCCTGGACGATCCCGGGCGGTTCAACCGCCTCCACGAGCGGATGGACCCGTGGCGGAGGAAGATCGACTCGGTCCGAGGCGTCTACCGGCTGGTGGCGGACGTCGTCCAGTTGGCCGAACTGAAGCGGGCCCAGGCCGACCTGGCGCTGGCGGCGCGGGATGTCGACGAGATCACCGAGCGGCGCGAGCAGTTGGCGCGGGACATCCAGTACGTCTCGCTGCTGGTCGAGGGGATCGAGCAACTTCGCGAGGCCCTGGACCGGGCCGTCGTGCGATTGGAGGCCGGAGCATGAGGATCCTGTCGCTGGTCTGGGCGGACCTCGACCGGGACTTCTTCGGCGCGCCGGGGATGCTTGCCGAGGACCTGGACGGCTGTCCCGTCCTGGCCCGGACGGTCAAGCGCCTTGCCGCCGTGCGGGGCCTGGAGGGCATCGTGGTGGCGGCGCCGCCGGCGCAGCGGGACCGGGTCACAATGCTGCTGACGGGCACGGGCGCCCAGACGCTCGCCTACGAGCCTGTCGGCGGCGTCCCCGACGCGATCCGCCGCGCCCGCGCGTTCGGCCGGTACGGCTGGCGGGGGGGGCTGGCCGGAACGACCGTCTTCGACGAATACTTCGATCCCAGCCTCCTGCTGGCCGTCTTCCGCCAGACCGGCGCCGACGCGCTGCTGCTGACCGGGGCGGGCGCGGCCCTGCTGGAGGTGGGGTGGGCCGAGCGGATGATCGAGCAGTACCGCGCCACCGGCGAGCGGTTCGGCCTGGCGTTCAGCCAGGCGCCGGTGGGATTGGGCGGAGTGATCCTGGGCCAGTCTCTCTTCGCCAAACTGATCAAGGGCCAGTCGTACCTCGGACGGCTGCTGGCGTACGACCCCGCGGCGCCGGTGCGGGACCCGATCGCCGAGCCGTTCAACCTGACGCTGCCGGACGAGCTGATCAACACGCCCCGGCGGTTCCTGGCCGACAGCCCGCGCGGTTTCTGGCTCTGCCGGCAGATCCTCGATCGGATCGGCCCGGCCGCCGACGGTGCGGCGATCTGCCGGGCGGCCAGGGCGCTGGGGCCCGAGCCCTGGCCGCGGGAGGTCATGATCGAGTTGACCACCCGCCGCCCGCTGACCGACCGGCTCCGCCCGGCGGCCGAGCGGCGGGATATGGAGATTGCGGCCCTGGACGATCTTCTGGCCCCGTTGGCTGCGACGGCCGATATCAATATCATGTTCGCCGGCGCCGGCGACGCGCTGCTGCACCCGCACTGGCCCCGGGCGGTCGCCGGGGCCCGCAAGGTCGGCCGCGTCGGCCTGGCGACGTACGGCCTGGGTCTGGACGACGGGGTCGTCGAGCAGGTGATCGCCTCGGGCCTGGACGTGCTGCAGGTCTACGTGGACGCGGCGACCGACGCCGTGTACGGCGCCCACAAGACCGGCGGGTCGGCCCAGGCGGCCTGGGCGGGGATCGAGCGTCTCGACGCGGCCCGCAAGGCGGCCGGGGCGACCGGGCCGTTCATCGTGCCCACGATGCTCAAGACGCCCGAGGCGCTGGACGAACAGGACGCCTTCTTCGAACGCTGCCTGGCGTCGGTGGGATGGGGTGTGATCGTCGAACCCACCACCGCCGCGGGCGCCGGGGAGGACCACCGCGTCGTGCGGATGGCCCCGCCGGTCCGCACGCCGTGCCTGCGGCTGGCGACCCGCATGGCGGTCCTGGCCGACGGGCGGGTCGTGCTCTGCGAGGAAGACGTCCGCGGTGCGTGCCCGCTGGGCGCCTCGATCCCGGATGTGTGGGGCGGCGGCGCCCTGCGGCGGATACGGCAGGCGCACGCCGACGGCCGGTGGGATACGATTCCGTTGTGCACGGCCTGCGACGAGTTCTTCAGGCCGTGAACGTTCAGAGGCGGTTTGGGAACCCGACGGGTTCACGGAGTTCCCGATAGAGGACCCGCTCGCCGAAGGATAGTGGAACAGCGGGTCAAGAGGCTGGGGGGCGGAGACCGTTGGTATGGGCAGACGCGAACGATGGCCCGGGACGGTACGGATCGGGCCCCGCCAGGTGGGTGCGGACGAGGAGACGTACATTATCGCCGAGGCCGGCGTGAACCACAACGGCGATCTGTCGCTTGCCCTGGCGATGGTGGAGGCCGCCGCCGCCGCCGGGGCCGACGCCGTCAAGTTCCAGGCCTTCGACGCCGAGCGCCTCGTGACCCACGCCGCCGGCGTCGCCGGCTACCAGCCGGGCAGTTCCCAGCGGGAGATGCTCGCGAGGCTCCAACTGCAGGGCGAGGATTTCTCCGCGATCGCCGGCCAGTGCGCGGCGTCCAAGATCGACCTGCTGGTGACGCCGTTCGGGCCGGCGGACCTGGAGATGGTGCTCGACCTGGGGCCCGGCGCGGTCAAGGTGGCGTCGACGGACATCACCAACCACCCCTTCCTCGAGGCGGTCGGCGGGGCGGGGCTGCCGGTGATCCTGTCGACCGGGGCGGCGGACCTGGACGAGATCGCCGCCGCCCTGGACGTTCTGGCCGGCGCCGGCTGTGGCGAACTGGTCCTGCTGCAGTGCGTCAGCAGCTATCCCACGCCGCTGCACGAGGCGAACCTGCTGGCGATCCGCACGCTTGCCGAGCGGTTCGGCGCCCCGGTCGGCTACAGCGACCACACGACCGAGCTGGTGACCGGGCAACTGGCCGTCCAGGTCGGCGCGTGCATGCTGGAGAAGCATTTCACGCTCGACCCGACGATGGGCGGCCCGGACCACGCCTTCAGCCTGCGGCCGGTCGAACTGGTGGCCTACATCGCGCGGGTCCGCAGCGTCGTGCGGGGCAGCCTGGACGAGGCGACCCTGGATGCCGACGAACGCGGGGCGCTGGGCAGCGGCGTCAAGCGGGTCTACGCCATCGAGCAGGACGTCCGCGCCGTCGCGCGATCGTCGGTCACGGCCGCCGTTGCGATTGCCGCCGGGACGAAGATCACCCGCGCCATGCTTACCATCAAGCGGCCCGGCGGGGGGATCGCCCCCGGCGAGATCGACGCCGTCGTCGGCCGCGTCGCCGCCGTCGACATCAGCCGGGATACCACGCTCACGCCGGACATGCTCCGATGAGCACGCCCCTCCGCCGCATCGGCCTGCTGACCACCGGGCGCCACGACTGGGGCTACCTTCTGCCCGTCGCCCGCGCCGTCGAAGCCCACCCGATGCTCAGACCGATCGTCTTCGTGACCGGTTCGCATCTCCATCCGGCCTATGGTGCCACCGCCTCGGCCGTGCGCGGAGCGGGCCTGGAGACGGTGGACGTGCCTTTGTTCGCCGACACCGGCAGTGACGCGCCGCCCCCGATCACGCCGGCCGATCTGGCTGTGCTGGCGCGGGAGTTGGCGCCGGCGCTGGACTCCCATCCGGTCGACGTGATGATCGTCCTGGGCGACCGCATCGAGACGCTCATGGCGGCGGTCGTCACGGTCGCCTCACAGGTTTTCCTCGCCCACATCCACGGCGGCGACCGCGCGCCGGGAGAGTTCGACGACGCCAACCGCCATGCGATCACCAAGCTTGCCCACGTGCATTTCCCTGCCACGAGAACCGCTGCCGAGCGCATTGCCCGGATGGGCGAAGAGGAAGGCAGGATCTGCATGGTCGGCTCCCCCGGGATCGACAGTATTCTCAATGAGCCGCCCGTCACGGACGCCGAACTCGCAGAGGTCGTCGAGCCGATCGGTGAGCCCTACGTCGTGATCCTCCAGCATCCCTGCGGGCTTGGGCCCGCCCGCGAGGCGGCGGCGGCCGAGGCCGTCTGCCAAGGCGTCGTCGATGCGGGACTTAGAGCGCTCTGCGTGGAACCCAACGGCGACCCCAGTCGCGACGCGATCGGATCGACGCTTCATAAGTTCAGGTGCCGCCACGGCTGGCCGATATTCCCCAATGTTGCCCGCCGGGTGTTCCTGCGGCTCGTGCGCGACGCGGTGGCGCTGGTGGGCAACAGTTCGGCCGGGATGATCGAGTCGGCCGCCGTCGGCGCGATCGCCGTCAACGTCGGCGACCGCCAGCGCGGGCGCGAGCACGCCGGCAACGTCGTGCACTGCCGGACTGATCGTAAAACGATTGCTGAGACCTTGCGGCGCCTTCGAGACGCCCCTGCATGGGCCCGGGAACTCCGCAACGCGCCGTGCATCTTCGGCGACGGCCGAGCCTCGGCGCGGATCGCTGCCGTGCTGGCGACGCTGGATCTGTCGGCGGCGCGGCGGATCAAACTGAACGCTTATTAGCCGAATGGAGTGCCTCGGATGTTCAGAGACCAGATCGAACAGATCGACCGGCTGCTGACCCTGCCGCAGATCATCACCCAGATCAACGAGGTCATCGAGAGCGAGAAGGCCGGTGCGTCGGACCTGCAGCGGGTGATCAAGGCCGATCCGGTCCTGTCGACGAAGATCCTCCAGTTGGTCAACAGCGCCTATTACGGTCTGCCGGGGCGGGTGGGCAGCCTGGAGAAGGCCGTTGTGCTGCTGGGGATGACGGCGGTGAAGAATCTCGCGATCGCCGCGAGCGTCGAGCAGATGTTCGACCGCCTCCACCTGCCGGGCCCGCTGACGGGCCGGGACATGTGGCGGCACTGCCTGGCCGTCGCGACCGCCGCGCGGGAGCTGGCACAGCGGGCGTCGATGGTGTACCTCGAAGAGGTCTTCATGGCCGGGCTGATCCACGACCTCGGCCTGCTCGCCGCCGCCCAGTCGGTGCCGCAGGACGTCGCCAAGCTCGTCGAGACGGCCATGAGCTCGAAGGCGTCGTGGGCTGCGGCCGAACTGGAGATCCTCGGCATGTCGCACGCCACCGCCGGCGCCCACCTGGCGCGGAAGTGGCACTTCCCCGGCTATCTGGTCGACATGATCGCCGACCACCACGCCTGGCCCGACAAGCCCGTCAGCTCCGACCTGGCCGGCGTCGTCTACCTGGCCGATACCCTCGCCTGCCGCCTGGGCGACGGGCTGGCGCTGACGGCCCAGCACCAGTCCATCGACCCCGAGATGCTCGGCCGCCTGAATCTCGCCGAAGCGGACATCACGGACGTCTGGAACAATCTGCCGGCGTACGTTGAGGAGCTGTCCGGCATCCTCCGCGTGTGACGTCCGGAAGGGGAGAAATCGCCGCCCGGCAGCGGGCGAAGCATCCCGCATCTGCCCCGTGCGCCCCGTGTGGCGAATCGGCAATCGTGCATCCGGCGCTCTGTTGCCTCCTCGCGGCCCCCGTGGTGTAATGGGCCGCACCATGAACGAACACTGGAACGTTTTCGACGCCAACTGCGTCGTCGGACGCCACCTCAAGCTTCAACCCGGCGGACTGCACACCGCCGAGGACCTCCTGGCCGAGATGGACCACTTCGGCATCGCCGAGGCCATGGTCGTCGACTGCCTCAGCCGCGAGAACCATCCCGCCGACGGCAACGCCCGCATCCTGGAGGTGACGGCGGACCACCCGCGCCTGCACCCCGGCTGGGCCGCGATCCCGCACGGGCCGGCCGATGAGCAGATGCCCGGCGAGGCCTTCGTCGCCGCCATGCGCCGCCATCGCGTGGGGGCGGTCTACCTGTACCCGGCCCAGTACTGCTTCGGTCTGGCCGACTGGTCGGTCGACCGCTTCCTCGAACCCCTCGCCGACGCCGGCGTGCCGGTGTTCATCAACTACGGCGCCGTCGGCCGCGGCTACATCGGTCAGGATCTCACCGATTGGAGCGCCGTCGTAGACCTCTGCCGCCGCTGGCCAAGCCTGCCGGTCATCGTCAGCGAGTTCCGCATCCGCAGCTCCAACCGCACGATGTACCGGGCGCTGGAGGCCTGCGGGAACCTGCGGATCGAACTGAGCGGCTGCTGGCTGCACCACTGCATCGAGTTCATCACCCGCTCCTGGGGCGCCCGGCGGCTGATCTTCGGCTCCAACTGGCCGTCGCTGGGCCAGGGGCCGACGCTCGCGCCGCTGACGATGGCGGCGATCAGCGACGAGGACAAGCGGGCAATCGCCGGCGACACGATGCGCGAACTCATTGCCTGGTGCCAGCCGGAGCACCCCGCGGTCGAACCGCCGCCGCCCGCCGACCAGTACGTCGCGCTGGGCCGCTCCGGGCGACGGCCGCCGGAGATGACCTTCCTGGACAATCACGGCCACCTCGGCGGGCGGGCCGGGTGGTATCACCTGCCCGACTGCGACCTGGACGCCATCGTCGCCGAGATGGATCGCCTGGGCGTGCGGAAGGTCTGCGCGTTCGCCTTCCCGGGCATCGGCAGCGACGAGCGGTTCGGCAATGACGTCACCGCCGACGCCGTCCGCCGCTATCCGGATCGGATCGTGGGCTTCACGACGCTCAACCCCCACCGCGGCGAAGAAGACATGATTCGCGAACTGCAGCGCGGGGCCGCGATGGGGCTGCGAGGGGTCAAGCTGATCCCGTATTACCAGGGCTATCCGGACGAGGGCCCCCTCATCGACGTGGCGTGCCGCTGGGCCCACGAGCACAGGCAGATCATCCTCAACCACAGTTGGGGCTCCGCCGCCCAGATGGAACGGCTCGTGTCGACCTACACCGACGCGTGCTTCTTCACCGGCCACGCCACGGACCTGTACGCCGACGTGATGAAGCGCTACGCGAACCTGTACGTCTGCTCGTGCCCGCTGCACACGCCGCGCGCCTGCGAGCACATGGTCGCGGCGTTCGGGGCCGACCGCCTCATGTTCGGCTCGGACCTTCAGGACCTGCCCATCGCCTGGGGCCTCGGCCCGATCCTCTTCGCCCGCCTGCCCGTCGAGCAGAAGCGTCTGATCCTCGGCGGCAACCTCGCCGGCGTCCTGGAGCGGTACAGCCTGGGCGCCTGAGCCGACGTCGGACGATGCCGCCGGATGTGTCAACGCAGAGAGGAGACGCTCATGGCCGTCAACGTATCACTGCGGTTCATCGCCTACCTCGCCCTGCTGTCGGCGGCGCTGTCGCCGGCGGCGGCCGCCGGTCCATGGCGCCATGTCGTGATCGACGGCGCGGGCCCGGCCGATATGCACACCAAGGCCGCCGGCGATCTGAACGGGGATGGATTCATCGACCTGATCGTCGCCGGGACGGGCGGCGAACTGGTGTGGTACCAGTGGCCGCACTGGACGAGACGGGTGATCTCCACCGAGGGGCGTTGGAGCACCGACGCCGAGACCGCCGATCTGGACGGAGACGGCGACCTGGACGTCGTCGCTTCCGACTGGTACGGCGACAACCGCCTGGTGTGGTTCGAGAACTTCGCCGGCAGCGGCCTCCATTGGCGCCGTCATGACCTCGGCTCGCCGCGCGCCCACGACATCGAACTGGCCGACCTCGACGGCGACGGCGACCTCGACATCGTCACCCGCCAGCAGGGCGGCGCGGGCAATGTCATCCTCGTGCGCCTGCAGAAGACGCTGTGGGAGTTCGTGCCGCGCGAGATCCGCTGCCCGGCCGGGGAGGGCTTCGACCTGGCCGATGTCGACCGCGACGGCGACGTGGACGTGATCCTCGCGGGCCGGTGGTACGCCACGCCGGACGAGCCGATGTCCGATGCGTGGGTCGAGCACGTCTACACCGCTGCGTGGACCCATCCCGACTGCACCGTCCGCGCGGCCGACGTGAACGGCGACGGCCGCGCCGATGTCGTGCTCGCGCCTGCGGAGAAGGCCGGCGGCACGTACCGCCTGGCGTGGTATGAAGCGCCCGCGGACGCGACCGCCGGCGAGTGGGTCGAACACGTGATCGACGCCGGTGTCGAGACCGTTCTGCATTCGCTGGCCGCCGCCGACGCCGACGGCGACGGGCGGCTCGACGTCGTGACGGCCGAAATGCACCAGAGCGCCGACCCCGACGAAGTGGGTGTCTACCTTAACCGCGGAGGCGGTCTGGCGTGGGAGCGGCAAGTCCTCGCGACGGGAGGCTCGCATTCCCTGCGGGTCATCGACGTCGGCAGCGACGGCGACATGGACCTCTTCGGCGCCAACTGGAGCCGCTCGACCCAGGTGGACCTCTGGGAGAATCGCGCCGCGCCCCAGACAGGTCGCACCGGCGTCCATGCCCTGGATAAGTGGACCCGCATCCACGCCGACGCCGCACGCGACGGCCGGGCGTTCGGCCTGGCGATGGGCGACTTCACCGGCGACGGCTTCGCCGACGTCGTCTCCGGCCGCTGGTTCTACCGCAATCCCGGGGGGGCGATGACCGACCCGTGGGAACGCTCGGCCCTGCCGGGCGAGGTCGACGCGCTGCTGGTCTTCGATGCCGACCTGGACAACACGCCGGACGTGATCGCCATGAACCCCGCCGGCGAGGTGCTCTGGATCGAGCCGGCCGACAACCGCATCGCCGCCTGGCGCTGCCAGGTCATCGGCCGCGCCGGCGCCGCCGATCACGGCCTGAGCAGCCAGGGCGCCCTGACGGCCCAGCTCTCACCGGGCGGGCGGCCGGAAGTGGTGATCAACGCCGGCGGGCTGTACTACTTCGCCGTGCCCGACCTCCCGGCCGCCGGGCCGTGGCCGCGCGTGCGGATCGCCGAGCAGGCCTATCCCGAGGGCGTCGCCGCCGCCGACGTCGACGGGGACGGCGACGTGGACCTCTGCGGAACCTCCGACGGCCAGACGGTCGTCTGGTGGGCGAACCCCGGCGACGGGTCGGCCGACTGGCCCGCCCACGCCGTCGGCGCGATGCCCAGCCGCTACGCCGACCGCTTCGGCGCCGCGGACGTCAACGGCGACGGGCGGACCGACATCGTCGTGTCCGCCGCCAACGGGGCGGCCGACGGCGTGTACTGGTGGGAACAGGCCCCCGACGGCTGGACGCTGCACACCGTCGTCCGCCAGGGCTCCACCAACAGCATGGCCGTCGCCGACCTCGACAACGACGGCGATCCCGACATCGTCGCCGGCGAGCATCGCGGCGGGCGCAGGACGGCCGTGTGGGAGAACGACGGAACCGGCCGGTTCATTGAGCACGTCGTGGCGACCGGGATCGAGAGCCATCTGGGCACCCGCCTGGCCGACCTCGACGGCGACGGCGACCTCGACATCGTCTCCATCGCCTGGGACAGGCCGGCCGACCTGCACATCTGGCGCAACGACGCCCGCACATGGGACGGGCCGAGGCCCGCGTTCGTGCTGTTCGACGGGATCGTCTCGCACCCCGGCAACCGGCGGCTCTACGACGACTGGGACTTCACGCTGGGCATGGACTTCGAGCCCGACGTGCCGCGCAACTGGCTGGAGCCGATCAACTACGCGGCCGGGACGTACGACGTGCGGTTGGAGATCCTGGAGATGACGCCGGTCGACAAGCCGGTCTACTTCGGCTTCGGCTGGCACAACCTGCCGCGCGAGGACGATCCGACGGTCCAGCACCGGGCCAACAAACCCATCGACGTCACCGGCCCCGGCGTCTACCGCGCGGCGCAGCCGGTCGCCGCCGACTGGCACGGGCCGGGCTACGACGATCCGTGCATGCCGTGGATCTGGCGCCGCGCGTACAAGGACCGCAGCTTCTACACATTCATCCGCCCCAACGGGCAGAACCCGTTCCCGCTGACCTTCCGCCTGACGGTGATCGTCAACGCCGCCGCGCCCGCTGCGGAGGGCCCCGAGAACCCGGACGTCGAGGCCTTGCTTGCTCACAGTCGCCGGCGCAAGGCAGCGGCGGGGGGGATGGGTTTTGCGCCGGGGGCTATCCTGTATGAGCCGCCTTTCGCCGGATCGCAGGCCCGCGTGTCCATCACGAATGATTCCGACGAGACGATGCACCTGGTGGGACGGTTTGCCCCACCGGCGTTCATGGAGGTCGAGCCGGCGTCGATCGGCGTGACCGTCGGCCCGCGAGCCTCCCAGGGGGTGGACGTCCGCATTGCCCCCCTGGGCAACCTGGATCGGGCCGTTCCCTATGAAGTGCGGCTGGACTGGACGGGGCGGTTCACACGCGACGGGGCCGAACCGATGGAGATTGCCGGCTCGCACGTCCTGCACCTTGAGCCGCTGAACATCTGCCCGCCGCCACCAACCGAGGTGGCCATTGACGGCGACCTCGGCGAGTGGCCCGACCTGCCGCACGAGGCCGAGACGGTGGGCAGGGAGTACGCCTCGACGTGGTCCGGCCCGGCTGACGCCTCGTTGCGGTTCGCCGTCGGGCGCGACGCCGAACGGCTGGTCCTGGCGATTCGCGTGCGGGACGATGAGCTGCGCGTTCCGCCGGGGGCGAGGTACTGGCAGGTCGATGCGGTGCAGGTCTGGCTGGGTTCCCCCGGCGGGGATCCCAGGCCCGCCACGCGGCTCGTGATCGCGATAGCCGCCGACGGATCGGTCGGCGAGCTGCCCGAGGGCGCCGCTGCCGCGGTCGCCCCGACCGCCGACGGCTACGCCGTCGAGATCGCCCTGCCCGCGGCGATGGCGGCCGAACTCGCCGGCGGCGACGGGCGACGGCTGCGGGTGAATATCGCCCAGTACGACCTCGATGCCGACGGCAGCACGCAGCTCTGGTGGCGCGCCAGCTGGATCAACTCCGCCACCAGCTACGGCCACAGCGGTACCTTCGAACAACGCCCCGCGGCGTCGCCATGAGGCGCCGAACCGGTCGGTTGCACGGCACGGCCCCGAGGATCCGGGTGCGTCGCGGCGAGGCAACGGCTGACGGCGCTGTACCACGGGGATCGCCTGGATCGGCCGTGCATCGCCCTGTTGGCGCGGCAGCCGCCGGCCGATACGCCTGCGGTTGGCGATCATCTGGAGATGCACAGGCAGATACTGGCCGCCGGCAGGGCCCTGCACATTCAGGTTCCCCCCCGGTGCCGTCGAGCTACTGCTCGTCGCCCTCCTCGCCGAGGCCGCCCTCGTCGGTCTCCAGGCCCAGTTCGCCCTGGCTGCCTTCGCCGGCAACGACGCGGGCGACGGCGACGAGTTCGTCGCCTTCGCGGAGGCTGATCATCCGCACGCCCTGGGTCGCGCGGCCGATCTCGCGGAGTTGGCTGACGGCCATCCGCATGATCTGCCCGTTGACCGTGATGAGCATCAGTTCGTCATTGTCGCGGACGGCCTTCATGGAGACGACGTCGCCGTTTCGGGCCGTCGTGCGGATGTTGATGATGCCCTGGCCGCCGCGGCCCTGCAGGCGGTATTCCTCGGCCGGCGTGCGCTTGCCGTACCCGTTCTGGCAGACCGTCAGCAGCGACGAACTGGGGTCGACGACGGCCATGTCCACGACTGCGTCGTCCTTGGCCAGTTTGATCGCAATCACGCCGGCGGCGGTGCGGCCCATGGGGCGGACGTCGCTTTCCTTGAAGCGGATCGCCTTGCCCTTGCAGGTGGCCAGGACGATCTCGTCGCTGCCGGTGGTGATGGCCGCGTCGATCACGGCATCGTCCTCGTTGAGGCCTGTGGCCTGGATCCCGCCCTTGCGCGGGCGGCTGTAGGCCTCCAGGGCGGTCTTCTTGATCTGCCCCAGCCGCGTGACGATGGTGAGGAACCGCTCGTCAAAGTGGCGGACGCAGATGACGGCCTGGAGAGTCTCGTCCTTCTCGAACTCCAGCAGGTTGACGATCGCCCGCCCCCGCGCGGTGCGGGGAAGGTTGGGTACGTCGTAGACCTTCAGCCAGTGAAGCCGTCCCTTGTTGGTCAGGACGAGCATGTAGTCGTGCGTCGAGCCGATGAACAACTGCTCGATGAAGTCGCCTTCCTTGGCGTTGGAGCCGATGATCCCTATGCCGCCGCGGCCTTGGCGGCGGTAGGTGCTCAGCGGGATCCGCTTGATGTAGCCCTCGTGCGTGACGGTGACGACGACGTCTTCCTCGGCGATCAGGTCCTCGATGTTGAACTCGCCGACGCCCGCGACGATGTCGGTGCGGCGGGCGTCGTTGTACTTGCCCTTCATCTCGTGGAGATCTTCGCGGATGATGTCCAGCACGAGGTTCTCATCGGCCAGGATGGCCTCGTAGCCTTCAATCTCCTCGCAGACCGCGGTGTAGTCGCTGACAAGGTTGTCGATCTCCAGGCCCACCAACTGGATCAACTGGAGGCGGCCGATCGCCTCGGCCTGGACCTGCGTGAGCGTCACGTCGCCGGCCGACAGCCGCTTGCGGATCGACGCCGGCAGCCGCTTGGCGTACGGGTGCGACGGGTCGATGCGGAAGGCCCGCTTCTGCAGCTTCTCGATGGCCTCCTCGCGGGTCTTGGACGAGCGGATGAGCTTGATCACCTCGTCGATGTCGCAGACGGCGTAGATCAGGCCTTCCAGGATGTGCGCCCGCTGTCGGGCGCGGCGCAGGAGGAAGGTCGTCCGCCGGCGGATGACTTCCTTGCGGTGGTCCAGGAAGCAGGCGAGCATCTGCTTGATGTTCAGCGTGCGCGGCGCGCCGTTGACCAGGGCGATGTTGATGATGCTGAAAGTCGTCTGGAGAGTCGTGTACTGGTAGAGCTGGTTGATCACGACCTCGGCTTCAGCGCCCTTCTTGAGGTCGACGACGATCCGCATGCCCGTGCGGTCGCTGTGGTCCTGGACGTCGGCGATGTCGGGGATCTTGCCGTCCTTGACCATCTGGGCGATCCGCTCGATGAGGCTGGAACGGACGATCTGGTAGGGGATCTCGGTGATTACGATCCGCGTCTTGCCGCCGCGGACCTGCTCGGTATGGGCCCGCCCGCGGACGGTGATCTTTCCGCGGCCGGTGGCGTAGGCCTGGCGGATGCCCTCCCGCCCGCAGATCATCCCGCCGGTGGGGAAGTCCGGACCCTTGATGATCTTCAGCAGGTCGGCGATCTTGATGTCCGCGTCGGCCATCAGGGCGATCAGCGCGTCGCAGACCTCGCCGAGATTGTGCGGGGGAATGCTCGTGGCCATGCCCAAGGCAATGCCCTGCGAGCCGTTGACCAGCAGGTTGGGGAACTTCGACGGCAGCACGAGCGGCTCGGTGCGCGTGTCGTCGTAGTTGGGCTTCATGTCGACGGTGTCGAGCTTGATGTCCTCGAGCATGTCGACCGCCGCGGCGGTCATGCGGGCCTCGGTGTAACGCATGGCGGCCGGCGGGTCGCCGTCGATGCTGCCGAAGTTGCCCTGCGGGTCGATCAGCATGGTCCGCATCGTCCACGGCTGGCCCAGGCGGACCAGCGTGGGGTAGACCACCGACTCGCCGTGCGGGTGGTAATTGCCGCTCGTGTCGCCGGCGATCTTGGCGCACTTGCGGTGCTTGGACCGCGGGCCGAGGTTCAAGTCGTTCATCGCCACGAGGATCCGCCGCTGCGAGGGCTTCAGACCGTCGCGCACATCCGGCAGCGCGCGGTCCACGATCGTGCTCATGGCGTAGGTGAGGTACGAGTCCTTCATCTCCTCTTCGATGAGGAGCTCGTCGATCCGCTCATTCTCGAACATCAGCGGCGCAGGTTCGGACGGTTCAAGGTCTTCGTCCATCTCCTCGGCGTCATCCGTCTCATCCGGCTCGATCGGTTCCTCATCGTCGAAGTTGTATCCGTCGTCGGCCACAGTCGTGCTGCCTCCTGCCTGACGCCTCGGGGGGGTGACCCCCACCATATAGGGGTTCCGTCCCCTCGGCTAATCTATAGCTAGGCATTGTAGCACGCCCGACACCCCGTGTACAGCAAACACTCCTCCCCGACTCGCCGATTTGCGGCCCCCGGGCCTCGCGGCGGCAGCGAGGGGGGCTGCGGTCGAAGGGCCTATTGCATCAGGGCTTGCCACCGGCTCGGCCCCTCAGAGACCAGGGTGGGTATCCATCCCATCAGGTGCGCCCCCGTCCCGCCCCTCCTGCCAGGCAACCTGGGGCTGAGCCTGGTCAGGCCACCGGGCCGGTACGAACTCCGGAAAAAGCGCTGGACAACCGCCGTCCATCGTGTAGCATTTCAGTGCCGAGCCGCACCCGCGGGCGTAATTCAGTGGTAGAATGCCAGCTTCCCAAGCTGGACGTCGTCGGTTCGAATCCGATCGCCCGCTATCAAGCCAGAAGGTGACCCAAGTTGCCCCCTGGCGTCTCTTTGCGCCAAGTGGCGCACACCCAAAGGCTTGCGACGGTAGCCCGTTTTCGAGCCCATCTTGCCATGCGATGCCACAAGCGGCATATTCTACCAGTTACAGACTGCCGTCTGGCCCCAAGGCGGTCACCCGGCTCCGCCAAGGCTGCGCCGCGGCAAGCCCGGCGCGCCCGGAGAGCACCGAGACGGTCACCGGGAGGGGGCGAGGGAGGCGGCCCCCCAGGATGCCTCGCGATGCTCAAAGCTGGTCCAACAATGTCAGGCTCATCTGCAGCCGCAACCTGATGGCTGGATCAGCTACATCAGCGAGTTCGCCGAGCTGAAGCTTGGCATCCATCGTCGCTAAGCGAAGCTTCGGCAGATGCTTACTGCTGAGGAGTGCTTTCAATGCGCTGGCTGTGTCACCTGTGGCCGAGGACATCACAAGGCAAGTCAGGAACGTCCCGTTTCGCTCGTCGTCTCGTATCCGTCCGGTGAACCGCATCTGGTAACCGCCCGCCGTTGCC
>JAAYZK010000021.1 GCA_012514895.1 Planctomycetota bacterium
CCTACCCCCTCCTGGTCCCCGCGCACGGCCGCCCCGTCGTCGCCCTCCACGTCGACGACCAGGTCGTCGCCGAGGAGGTCCTCATCGAACAGGGCTTCACCCTCCTGGATGAGTCCGATCTGTGGGAGACGGGGGAGGACACCGGACCCTTCGAGGTCTGAGGGGGGGGATCTGGAATCTGGCATCTGGAATCTGACGGCATCATCTGCGGCGGTGGTTGCGCCGGGCGGTGTTGGGGGAGGCGGTGAAGATGGCGGTCAGTTCCCTGGCTTCCTCGTGAAGCGGGTGAACCTGTGGGGCCTGCAGCAGGCTTCCGTCGATGATAAGCTCGAGCCAGTACACGCATTCGTCGGCTTCCTCAACGACAATCCCGAGCCTCGATATGAAATCGGCCCGGGATCGCCCTTGGCAGGCCGACCGATAATTCGCCCCGACGCCCATCCCCGACCGAACCAACTGATTCGCGATCGCCCTGCCCGACGCTGTCTGCGGCAGCGCATCCACCAGCTTCATCACCCTCAGCCCAAACTGTTTCGCGCGCCCCATCAACTCCCGCCTGTCCATGCCCTTCGCCCCGCTCCTCCCCCGTCGCCGTCAGATGCCAGATGCCAGATTCCAAATTCCAGATGCCGTTCCTCAGTCGCCGTGGCGGGCGCGGAGGTGGGCTGAGAGGCGGACCATGAGGAGCATGCGTTCGAACACGTCGATCCAGTCGCCCAGTTCGGCCGCCAGTTCCTCCGCCGGGGGGGCGACCAGCCCGGTCGCGCAGGCGCCCGAGGCCTCGCGGGCGGCCTTGGCGCGGTAGGCGGCCAGGAGGCGGTCGCCGAAACGGCCGACCTCGAAGAAATCCTCTGTCAGGAACACCACCACCGGCACCCGCGCGCCCCCGCAGATCCGCAGTTCGTCCTGGAGGGCCTTGGACGCCTCCCGGTCGATGATCCGCAGCCGCACCGTCGGGCCGCACGCGTCGGCGACGGCCTTGAGCATCGGCCCCTGGCGGACGCAGTCGCCGCACCAGACGCCGGAGTACATCAGGACGTTCAGCTCCCGCTTCACGCCGGTCAGGCGGGCGAGCTGGAACTGCGAGAGCGACGGCACGTGGGCGGCCATGTCCCGCCAGCGGCGGGCGTGCTCGGCCTTCGAGGCGTCCAGGTAGGCGTCGTAGGCGTCGGCCTTCGCCCAGGTGTCGCTCCAGAAGCTGCTGCGCGGATCGTAAACACTGGTCATCGCGGTGGCTCCTTCCTCCGGACCGCTTCGTCCATCCCGCCGGGCTGATCTCACGGCGTCCGGCCTGCCGCCCGGGTGGCGGCCTAACTACAGCATACCCCGTGATCGTCCGATAGCCAGTACCAGAATGTTATTGCTCGATGTGGATAGTTTGCGCCCGGGACTGGAGACGGCGGCTCCCATCATTCACCCGAGGCGCCCGACGACCGAACTGGCCAATCCCGGCGTGGTGCTCGACGAGGTGATGATCGCCACGATGGCCCGCCTGGGCGTCCGCCAGGCGTGGGTGCGCTGGCCGAGCCTGGACTTCCTGGATTCGAGGATCGACCGGCGGGTGACGGCCCTGCGGGGCGACGTCTACGAGCTGCTCAAGGCCGACTTTCAGGCCGCCCAGGCCACGACGGTCGGCGTCGGCCAGTACGTGCGGTACTGCTCGGCGATCAGCAACCTCGTCTGCGACCTGCTGTCGGCCGGGCACGCCGGCGGGGGGGTGCAGACGGCGGCGCTGTTCGACCACGACCACGGGCTGTTCAACCACTCGGCCGCCGTGGCGTACCTGGCGCTGACGCTGGCGCTGCGCCTGGAGACCTACCTCGTCCGCGAGCGGCGCGCCGCCGGGGCCGTGGCGGCGTGCGACATCACGAACCTCGGCGTCGGGGCGATGCTCCACGACCTGGGCAAGCTGCAGGCGCCCAGCACGGTGGATGTGCACGAGCCGCTCGACGGGCCGCCCTCGAAGGCCTACGCCTCCCATCCCCGGCGGGGGTTCACCATGATCGGCGAGCGGATCAGCCCCACGGCCCGGGCCGTCGTGCTGCACCACCACCAGCGGTTCGACGGCAGCGGCTTCCCCGACATGGAGGCCGTCACCCGCAAGCGCAGGGCCGGGCCGCTGCGGGGCCGGCAGATTCACATCTTCTCGCGGATCGTCGGCCTGTGCGACACCTTCGACCACCTCTGCCACGACGCCGACGGCCGCGGGCGGCCGGTGGTGGCGGCCCTGCACGACCTGGTGCACAGCGACCTGCACCGGCGGTTCGACCCCATCCTCCTGCGCGGGCTGCTGGTCCACGTGCCGCCCTTCGCCCTGGGCAACGTCGTGCGCCTGTGCGACGGCCGCCTGGCGGCGGTGATCGGCCTCAGCGCCAAGCGCCCCTGCCGTCCGCAGGTCCGCCTGCTGCAGGACGACAGCCCGGCCACGCGGGACATCGACCTGTCGAAGCGCGCCGACCTGCATATCCGTGAGGCGCTGGGCGTCAACGTGGAGAAGTGGCTGTTCGAGCTGCCGCCGGTCAACGCTGAAGCGGCGGCGGCGGCCGGCTGATCACTCCGCCGACGGCGGGGGCAACTGGCGGCTCAGGTCGATCGCCCGTTCGATCAGGACCGCCTCCGGCGGGACCGCCAGGGGCTCGAGGTCGTAGTGGCGCCGGTCGTGGTGGCGGTAGGTCCAGGGGACGAAGGCCTGGCTGACCAGGTCCCACGGGGGGATGTCGTACCAGGGGGCGCGGAGGACCATGTGCCGGCGGAGGGTCTGGTAGCCTTCCAGGCGGATGATCAGTTCGCGGTCGCCGTACCAGGTGAAGGGCACCGTCAGGGGCGTCCGCCCGATCTCCTCGTCGGCGAAATAGACCAGCGCGCCGGCCGGCTCGGTCGTGATCGTCACCCGCCGCTCGACGCAGCCGCCCATCGCCGGCAGCAGCATCAGCACCAGCATCGCTGAGCGTTTCATGGGGGCGCTTATACCGCGGGCGGCCGGCTCGGACAAGGGCCCGGATCGTTGAAGAAGCACCCCCCGCGAGGTACAATGCAACGCAATGGGCTCCAGGGATACCTCCTCGGTCACCGTCACGTGCGATTGCGGCTGGTCGGCGCAACTGCCGCGCCACCTGCTGGGCCGCAGCGTCAGGTGCGCCGTCTGCGGGGCGGAGATCCCCATCGCCCCGGAGGTCTCGGCGGCCGGGCCCCCGTGCCCGCACTGCGGGCGGCCCTGGCCGGTCGGCGAGGCCCGCTGCCCCTCGTGCCTGGCGCGGACGCGGGTGCGCCGCCAGCGGGACGAGGGCGCCGACGACCGCCTGCGGGCCGCCGGGCGGTCGCTGTCGAAGCATTTCGCCCCGGTGACCCAGGAGGAGCCCCCGGACGCGGCCTACGAGGCGCCGCCGGACCTGGACCCGGCGACGGTGCGGGTCAGGCACTGGTACGAAAAGCCCACTACGAGGGGCTGGGCGGTCGCCGCGGCCCTGGTCGCCCTGGGCGGGACGATCGCCCTGTGCCGCGGATTGTATGACGGCGGGGCCCTGTGGATGTCCGTCGGCCTGGTCGCCCTGGCCGCCGCCGCCGGACTGCTGATGGGCAGCGTCCTGGCCCGCACGGCGACGCTGGGCGGGACGCTGACGGCGTCGGCGATCGGCCTGGTGCTGACGCTGTGGCTGGCCCCGGGCGTCGTGTCGGTCCTCGAGGCGGTGATCCTGGCGATCATCATCGCGTCGATGGTCGGCGGGCTGTCGCTGCTGACGCGCGACCAGAACACCGTGGGCGTCGTCGCCCTGGGCGCCGGCCTGGCGACGCTGGGGCTGTTCGCCACGTGCACCGCGGTGAACACCACCGACTGGGACGACGTCATCGCCGGGACGGTCGTCGGCGAGGTCAGGCGCGGCCTGGCGGACATGGGCAGGACGCTCACGACGACGCGGCCGGCGCCGAGCCTGCCGGAGGAGGCCCCGCCGCCCCCGATCCTGCCGGTCGTGCGGCCCGCACCTCCGCCGCCTCCGCCTCCGCCCCCGCCCCCGCCGCCGCCGCCGGCCGATCCGGAGCCCGCCGGGTGGGCCGACGCCCTGCACTGGCACGGGCTGGACGTGGCCTTCCCCCCCGGCGACCCCGTCACCATGACCCGCGGCCCGGACGCCGCCACCGGGAGCGGCACGTGGCGGACCACGATCTTCCAGTGCGCGCCCGACGACGTCGTCTGCCGCGCCGTCGTCCACTGGCGGGAGGGCCCCGCCGGCGAGCCGTCCAACGAGGACCTCGTCGCCCTGGCCCGGGCGGCGGCGGCGACGGACGGCGACGTCGAGGGCGAGGCGTGGCGCCGGTCCCGCCCGCCCGACGTGTACTGCATCCGCACGAAACGCAAGGATGCCGGCGACGTCTGGCTCACCCGCCTGGAGGCCCGGCGACTGGGCGGCGGGCGGGTGCTGGTGATGACGGCCCGGTGGCGCTGGGGCGACAGGGCCGCCGAACGCGCCGGGTACTTCTTCTTCAAGAGCCTGCGGCTGGTGGCGCCCGACGCCGCCCCGGCCGCCGGCGGGGGTGACGACGATGCAGGCGATGGTGCTCCACCGGATCGCGCCGATCAGCAGCAGCCCGCTGACGTGGGACGAGCGCCCTGATCCCCAACCCGCCGCCGGGCAGGTGCGGCTGCGCGTGCGCTGCTGCGCCATCTGCCGCACCGACCTGCACGTGATCGAGGGCGACCTGCCGCCCCGCGCGCTGCCGCTCATCCCCGGCCACCAGGCGGTGGGGGAGGTCGACGCCGTCGGGGCCGGCTGCACCGACCTGGCCGTCGGCGACCGCGCCGGCGTCGCCTGGCTCGGCCGCACCTGCGGGACGTGCCCGTTCTGCCGGTCCGGGCGCGAGAACCTCTGCGAATCCTCCCGCTACACCGGCTGGGACGCCGACGGCGGCTACGCCACCGCGACGGTCGTCGACGAGGCCTTCGCCTACCGCATCCCCGAGACCTTCGACGACGTCCACGCCGCTCCGCTGCTGTGCGCGGGGATCATCGGCTACGCGGCCCTGCAGCGCTGCGAGCTGCCCGCCGGCGGCACGCTGGCCCTGTACGGGTTCGGCAGCTCCGCCCACGTCGTCATGCAGATCGCCCGCCATCGCGGCAGCCGCGTCTACGTCGTCACCCGGGGCGACTCCCACCGCCGCCTCGCCCGCCAGATGGGGGCCGCGTGGGCCGGCGGGCGGGCCGAGGACCTGCCCGTCGACGTCGACAGCGCGATCCTCTTCGCCCCGGCCGGCGAGCTCGTCCCGCCCGCCCTGGCGCGCCTGCGCCCGGGCGGGACGCTCGCCCTGGCCGGGATCCGCATGACCGACATCCCCCCGCTGAACTACGAAAAGCACCTCTTCCACGCCAGGACCCTCCGCTCCGTCACCGCCAACACCCGCGCCGACGGCGAGGGCCTCCTCCGCGAAGCCGCCGCCATCCCCATCCGCCCCCACGTCGCCTGCTACGCCCTCCGCGACGCCAACCGGGCCCTGCGCGACCTCAAGGCCGACCGCATCGACGGCACGGGCGTCCTGACCATGCCCGAGATGTGACACCACCCCCCCCGCGCGCGAAAAAAGAAACTTTCCCGGCGCACCCCGGGAAAATCCATTTTGCGGACCGGAGAGATGCTACTTTTTTGGACACTTTTGAGCTGCCGGCAAAATCGCGTTTTGAGGGCTGAAATCATCATAACTACCGCCTTTATCATCTTTTAGACTGCTTTCACATTCTTTAATCTGTCCCGACATAGATGCTACA
>JAAYZK010000210.1 GCA_012514895.1 Planctomycetota bacterium
CCTCATCCGCACGCTCGGCACGGACCGCATCCTCTTCGGCACCGACAGCCCCTGGGCCGACCAGCGCGAGGAGATCGGCCGCATGAAGGCCCTGGGCCTGACCGACGCCGAATACGACGCGATCTTCAGTGGCAATGCGCGTCGGCTGCTGGCGAGTCTCGGGGTGTAGGCAAACGCGGCGGCGCCCGGCTGCTTTGACGTGTCGTTGTGGTGTACAATAGGCTGGATGGTGGCTTGATGAGGGCGAGGCCCTTGCGCCGCGGCGTGCGGCCCGGGCTTGCCGGTCGATTGTGGTGGGACGATGTCGCCTCAGACCCTGGACATGGTGAAGGACATGGTGGCTCGCCTGGTGGACGAGTTCCACCCGTGGCGCATCTACCTTTTCGGGTCCCAGGCGCGGGGCGCGGCCGGCCCTCAGAGCGATGTCGATCTGATGGTCATCGTGGACGACCTGACCGAATCCCCCACCCGTATGGCGCGCCGGGCCTATCGGGCGCTCCGGCATCGCAAGGTTCCCCTGGACATCCTCTTCCGCGCGAGCGACGCCTTCCGGGCGAGGGCGGCCGATCCGTCCACGCTGGAGAATCAAGTGGAGCGGGAGGGTATTCTGCTGCATGGGTAACCTTCCCAAGATCGTCCACGAATGGCTCATCAAGGCGGAGCACGATCTGCTTTCGGCCAGGCGATTGGCCGACCCCACCGAGCCGGTTCGGGACACGGCGATCTACCATTGCCAGCAGGCCGCCGAGAAGGCCCTCAAGGCGCTGCTTGCCTGGAAACAGACCCCGCTCCAACGCACGCACGACCTGGGCATCCTGCATGCTGAGGTGGTGATCCACTTCCCGCAACTTGCGCCGCTTCGCGATGCGGCCGACCTCCTCACGCCCTATGCCGTCGAGTACCGCTATCCCGGCGATGTTCTCTGGCCCGAACCGGATGAACTGGACGAAGCGCTGGCCGCCGCCGATGCGGTGGTGTCCGCGGTTCGCAGACTGCTCGACGTCCGGCGCTGACCGGCTCGCACGCGGGGGCGGCTGGCCAGGCTGGATGATCCGCGTATCTGCCGAGGCGCCGGCAAGGTGCTTTGTCCGGCCGGCCTGGCCGGGTAGACTTCGCCGATCGGCACTGTGATGACCTGTGGCCCCGTGGAGACGCCGGCGTGACGCGATTTCGGCTGCTGGCGGTGGATGTGGACGGCACGCTGGTCGGGTCCGACCAGCGCGTCAGCGCGCGCAACCGCCGGGCGATCGCCGCGGCCAGGCGGGCGGGGCTGGTGGTGTGTCTGGCGACGGGGCGGGGCGTGAAGGAGGTCCTGCCGGTGCGGCGGGAGGCCGGCCTGGACGGGGCGCCGGACCCGCTGGTGTGCATCAGCGGGGCCCTGGTCTGCGACGGCCTGACGACGCGGACGCTGCTGACCCAGCCGATGGCGATGGCTACCGCGATGGCGGGCTGCGAGGCCATCGGCGCGGCGGGCCTGTCGGCCGTGGCGCTGGTGGACCCGTGGCGGTGGGGCTACGACTACATTCACGTGCCCGGCGACGACGCCGACCACATCGAGCGGGTGTGGTTCAGCCGCGGGCCGTTCGGCGTCCGCCGCGTCGCCTCGCTGGCCGAGTTGGACGACGCCCCCGAGATCCTCCGCCTGACCGCCATCGCCGACGGCGGCCGCGCCGAGCAGGTCCGTGCCGCCCTGGGCAGCGCGTGCGGGAACGACCTGCGCGTCGAGCGGATCGACGCGCCCAATTACGGCATCCACGTCGTCGAGTGCTTCGCCGCCGGCGCCGACAAGTGGACCGGCATCCGCCACGTTGCCGCCGCCGGCGGCATCAACGCGGCCGACATCGCGGCCGTCGGCGACGACGTGAACGACCTGCCCCTGTTCGCCCGCGCCGGCCTCCCCGTCGCCATGGGCAACGCCGCCGACCCCATCCGCCGCGCCGCCCGCCACGTCACCGCCGGCCACGACGACGACGGCCTGGCCGTCTTCATCGAACAACTCCTCGACGGCGGCTTCGACTGACGCGCGGCGCTCATCGCCGCCGCCCATAGCGGATCAGCCACAGCAGCCCGCCCAGGCCCACCAGGGGGAAGCCCGCCGCCGGCAGGAGCATGATCAGCCACAGCCGCTGTTCGCCCACCGCCGTGCCGATCCAGCCCATGGCGCAGACCAGCACGAACCCCAGCGTTCCGGTCACCAGGGCGATCAGGCCGTACGCCGCCCCGAAGCGGCGCTTCTCGATGTCGGCCAGGACCGCCAGCATGGCAGGGTACTCGCACGAGAACAGCAGCGCCGCCGCGACGTAGCCGACGGCGGTCCACGTCTGGGAGCGGGTCAGCAGCCCGGCCGTCATCGCGGCCCCGCCCAGCAGTCCCGGCCCCACCAGCAGCGCCGAAGCGCCCAGCCGCTCCGGCAGCAGCGCCAGCAGGTTCCGCGAGACGACGTACGCCAGGGCGGCGGCGGCCATCACGTGGCCCGGCCTGAAGACCAACTCCGCGTAGCTGCGGCCGCCCAGCACGCGGGGCATCCAGGCGAACGCCCCGCTGTCGCACACGCCGTGCAGCGAACACAGGGCAATCAGCATCAGTCCGGCGGGGGAGAACCGCCACCAGCGATCCGGCCGCGCCGGATCGGGCGGCGGCGCGTCGACGTCGGCCACCGGCGAGAAGCGGGCGGCGTAGGCCGGCCAGCCCGCCGCCAGCAGCAGCCCGACGATGCAGAACGGCAGGTGCAGGGCCAGGGCGAAATCGCCGCCGTCCACGACGGCCAGCAGCCACTCGGCCAGCAGGGGGAAGAGGATGCCCCCCAGGCTCCCGGCCACCATGCACAGGGACATTATCCGGCGCGGGCGGGTCTCGAAGAGCTGCACCAGGTACGCCGAGGCCGCGATCACCACCGCCTGCGTGAAGACCCCGTGCAGCGCCACGGCCGCCAGCATCAGCCCCCAGCATCGCCCCGTTGCCGCCGTCAGCGCCATGGCGGCGGCCGAGCCGGCCAGGGCCGTCCTCAACACCGCGCGGGGACCCCACCGGCTGATCGCCGCACCGGCCGCCACGCCGCTGATCGCCCCGGGGATCAGGCCGATGCTCAGCAGCAGGCCGAACGCGTTCAGCGTGACGCCGAAATATCCCTGCAGCACGTCGCGGAAGACGCCCAGCACGGCCACGTAGCCCGACAGCGGCACCATGGCCAGCGTCACGACGGCCAGCAGCAGACGCCTCCGCGGACGGACGGCGGGCTGCGGGAGGGGGAGACTGGACGGAACCGCGCTCATGCTTCACCTGCCCGGCGGCGCCTACCCGCCCAGCCCTGAGGCCGCCAGGAGCTGGCTCTCCGTGCAGCGGACGCAGACGGCCTGCTCGAAGCGGCGCATGTCGTCGGGGGCGGGCGGGTTCTCGAATTCCATCCGTTCGTAGTCCAGGCACGTCTTCTGATCGGCCGCCGACAGCTCGTCGCTGCCCAGGCGGTAGTACACCGTCACGATCGTGCCGTCGGCGGTCTGGACGGTGCTGGGATACCCGCAGTCGCCCCAGGTCTTGCCCCGCAGCACCAGCGTGTTGCGGGCCAGGACGATCCGCCGGTCGCTGTGCCAGGAGTCGCCCAGGTCATCGCTGAGCATCGCCCCGACCGCCAGGGGACCGATCCGGTTGCCGTACGTCAGCAGCAGACGTCCGCCGTGCAGCAGGCAGGCGTCGGCGGGGTGCTGGTGGTCGGCCGTCAGGCGGCGCGGGGTCGTCCACGTGTAGCCCAGGTCGTCGGAGGCGGCCTGCCATACACCCACGGCGCGGCCGTCCTGGCGCAGGAAGGCCAGCAGGCGGCCGGTGGGAAGGCTGAGGACGGTGACCTCGTTGAAACCCCGCGCGACGATCGACTCGTCGCCCCACGTCCGTCCGTTGTCGCGGGAGCGGACGACGACGCTGGCGGACTTGTCCTCGTGGGCGTTGCGGGCGCGGAAGCCCGTCAGCAGGGCCGTCCCGTCGGGCAGGACGCCGATGCGGCCGTACGCCGCCAGGCCGTCATCGCCCCCTTCGGCCCCCAGCGGCCGCGGGGCCGACCAGGTGCGGCCGCCGTCGGCGGAGCGGACGCAGCGGGCCGCCATCCCGCCGACCGACGGGTCGAACTTCCAGCCGCGATACCACGTGGCCTCGACGTAGACGGCCACCAGATCCCCGTTGGGCATCTGCCCGAAACCGCCGGCACGGTTGTCCCACCGGTCGCTGCCGGCGGCGGCAACCCGCGGCGGCTCCCACGTCGCCCCGCCGTCGCGGGAGAAGATCACCGCCACGGCGCTGCGCAACCCCACGTGCGGGGCGCCCTGGCGGGTCAGCGCCGCCAGCGTCCCGTCGGCCATCCGGATCAGCGTGGGCCAGTAGCCCCCGCCCGTCATGGCCACGGACCGCTTCGCGGCCGACAGGTGCGGCACGGCGAGTTCCGCCTGCAGTTCGAGGGGGAGTTCCACCATGGGATCGGCTCCTTCCTGAGTGTTGCCGCCGGAACGCGAGCGTCCTACTTTGCGGCCGGCCTCTCCGCCAGCGGCGAGGGCGGCTGGGCCGTCCGGGCGTCGGCGGTGACGTCGAAACCGCCGGCGCGGCGGCCGCGCCAGGTCGAGGCGTCGAAGCGGCCGGCGCCGGGGGCGTACGTCCACGTGTCGTTGATGCCCGGCCCGGTGACGGTGACGGTCATGGCCGCACCGGAGGCGGGGGTGAGCTTCACGCTCAGGTCGCCGCGGCCCCAGGGATCGAAGACGGCGGCGAAGCGGGCGGTTTCACTGTCGGCGGCGGTGGCCTGGAGCTGCTTCCAGTTGAGCAGCGTGCTGTGGTCGTTGGCCGTCGAGACGCCGATTGTGCTGCTCAGCGGCCGGTCGCAGACGAGCTGGAACGCGCAGCGGGCCGCGTTCTTGCTCAGGCGGTAGCGGCCGGCGCCGGCGTCGAGGGTCTCCAGTTCGGCGCCCTGGACCAGCCAGGTCAGGTCGGCCTGCTGCGGGCAGCGGATGTCATCGACGACGAGCAGGTAGTCGCCCCTGACCCAGATCATCGCGCGGCGGAAGCGGTCCAGGCCCGGGCGGGTCCTGCCGTCGTGGTTGTAGGGCAGGTAGGAGCCGGAGGCTTCGCCCTCGACGAGGACGACGTTGCCGAAGTCGGCGAAGGCGGTGATGCGGCCCATGTCGGTCATGTCGCCGCTGGCGGGCTGCTGCCAGTCCTGG
The DNA here is from genome assembly GCA_012514895.1 of Planctomycetota bacterium. Classification (GTDB taxonomy): domain Bacteria; phylum Planctomycetota; class Phycisphaerae; order SM23-33; family FEN-1343; genus JAAYZK01. The sequence goes on from JAAYZK010000210.1 coordinate 5,202, forward strand.
CCCTCGGGGCGGCCCTCGGCGGCCTGGCCGATGCCGTCCACGAGGATCGTGTTCTGGCTGCTGGACAGCTTGCCCGGCCGCAGCGGGTAGCGGTCGGTCTCGGCGATGTAGTCGCCGCTGCCGAAGAGGGTGAAGCTGTTGGCGTCGGGGTGGTCGTGGGCGACGTTGAGGTAGGGCAGCGCCCCGGCGTCGTTGCGGGCCGTGGGCCGCCACGCGTTGGCCTTGTAGCCGCCCATCGGCCCGCACTTGAAGCGGGCGGCGACGGCGTCGTCGGCCCAACTGTCGCGGACGATGGCGATGCCCAGGTCGGGCAGGAAGGCGGTGGTCTTGAGGCGGCGGTAGTCCCCGCCGGCGAGGCTCGGGTCGTCGGCGATCAGCGACAGCCAGGCGTAGCCCTGGACGCCGAAAGCATTGGGCTGCAGGGCCATGGCGCGGCGGATGCCGTCCAGGACGTCGGCCTGCCCGTCGCGAGCGGCGGTGAGCATGAAGAACGGGTGGAAGCTGCGGGCGCGGGTGAAGCAGTCGGCGAAGTACATCGCCTGGTCCAGCCCCGGCGCCGCCACCTGCAGGGTGTACTCGGCGGCGGCGGTGTAGAAGGGGCTGGCGAGGTAGTCGGTGCCCAGCACGTCATCGGCGGCCAGGAAGGCCATGCCCAGGGCCCCGGCGCTTGAGCCGTACCCCGGCCCCTCGTGCTGGCTGCCGTCCACCGGCAGCCAGCGGACCATGAAGTCCAGTTCCTTCTTGACCTCGCCCAGCAGCCACTGGCGGCCGGGCTCGCCCTCGACGGCGGCCAGGACCGCCAGGGTCATGCCCCAGTCGCGGAACCAGCGATGGTTGTAGGCCGGCACGCCCCGCCAGTAGTTGCCCCCGGGGTTGCCCTCCAGGTGGCCGCCGTAGTACATCGCCCGGGCGTGCTGGAAGAGGACCTCGCCGAACAGCTCGCGGAAGGCGGGATCCAGCTCGTCATAGAGCCAGTCGAACACCAGGGCCGCCCCGACCATGGTGAACGAGGCGGCGTGGTCGCTGTTCCGCTCGCCAGAGGGGCCGAAGGCCTTCATCCTGTCCAGAACGGCCGTGTAGGCCTCGATGGTGTCGGGGACCTCCGGCTCGCCCCCGCGGCTCCAGTCGGCGGTGCCGGCCAGCCACTTGAGATAGGCGACGGCCTTGGCGAAGGAGTCGCGGTCGCCGGTGAGCCTGTAGTGCAGGGCGACGGTGGGCAGCTTGAACAGCCCGTGCGTCTGCGCCCAGCCATCGGTGGTCCGGCGGTCGGCCGGGACGGTGCAGCCGGCGACGTAGGACTCCATCTGCCGGCGGTAGAGCGCCCCGGCGTCGCTGCGGTAGAAGGCCCGGAGCTTCTCGACCCTCTCGTCAGTGATCAGCAGCCGCGGATGGCGGTTCCGCATGTCCGGGCGCAGCCGCACGTACGCCTCCGGCGCGACGGCGGGATCGGCGGCCGGCAGGATGGGCTTGCCCTCCTGGGCCGGGGACGGCAGGGCGGCGACGGCGAGAACCAGCATCGTGACGGCGGGGCGGAGAAGGCGGGTCATCATGTGTGCTCCAGAGACGGTGGCAACGGCGCGGGATGTCCTCATGACACCCGCGCACCATACCGCTCCTCCGTGCCGCGGTCAAGAGCTCCCGCGGCCGCCGCATCCCCGGGCCGCGGGCCCGTCAAGCCGGACGGGCCTCTTGCGATGCGCACGGCTCTGGACCACAATGAGACCTTCATGGAATCGATCACGACCGAATTCGCCGCCGATCCGATCGAAGGCGAGTTGACACGCGCTGCCGATGGCAAGCAGGACGTCCCATGATCCCTCTTCACGCGTGGCACATGACGGCGGGCTGGGGCGGCATGGTGTTCGGCGCCCTGCTGGGCATGGTGTTCGGCCTGTGGGCCGAGTCGCGCCAGTGGGCGGGCGGGTACGGCAGCTTCCGCCGGCAGATGCTGCGCCTGGCCCACGTCGCCGCGTTCGCCCTGGGGATCATCAACGTGCTGTACGCCTTCAGTGCCCAGAGCCTGGCGGCCCTGCCGTCCTGGGCCGTCGCGGCCGGGTCGGGGGGGATGATCGCCGGGGGGCTGCTCATGCCGCTGGTCTGCCTGGCCACCGCCTGGCGGAGGGCGGCCCGGCACCTGCTGGCGATTCCGGCGGCGTGCGTGGCCGTCGCGCTGATCGTCCAGGCGTGGGGGTGGGGCGCCTTGCTGGCGTCGGGGGGCTGACCATGCGCATCGGGCTGCTGGCCATGAGCGGCGTGCGGGTGATCGACCCTGAGTTGGCGTGGCTGGGCGTGACGCTGCCGCAGTTCGTCGCCCGCGGGCACGTGATCGCCTCGCTGCCGAGCCTGTCGCTGCTGACGCTGGCGGCCCTGACGCCGCAGGACGTCGAGCTGGACTACGTCGAAATCCCCCACGTCGCCGACCTGAACACCCGGCGGCTGCCGGCCTACGACGCCGTGGCGATCTCGTCGTACTCGGCGCAGATCCAGGAGGCCTACGTCCTGGCCGACCACCTTCGCACCCGCGGCACGAAGGTCATCCTCGGCGGGCCGCACGTCACCGCGCTGCCGCAAGAGGCGCTGGGCCACGCCGACGCCGTCGTCCTGGGCGAGGGCGAGCCCGCGTGGCCGCGGGTGGTGGACGACCTGCGCCGCGGCCGCCTGGAACGGGTGTACCGCTCCGAGACCTCCGCGCTGTACGACCTGCGCGAGGCGCCGATCCCGCGGCTGGACCTGCTGGACCCGGAGAACTACAACCGCATCCCCATCCAGACCTCCCGCGGCTGCCCGCACCGGTGCGAGTTCTGCGCCGGCTCGCGGAACTACGGGCCCGGCTACCGCCAGAAGCCCGTCGAGCAGGTGATCCGCGAGATCCAGGCCGTCTGCGAGATCTGGGAGCGGCCGTTCATCGAGTTCGCCGACGACAACCTCTTCGTCGATCACCGCTGGGGGCGCGCCCTCACCGAGCGGCTCGCGCCGCTGGGGGTGCGGTGGTTCGCCGAGACGGATCTCTCCGTCGCCGAGGATGACGACCTGCTGCGGCGGCTGCGGCCGGCGGGGTGCTACCAGTTGCTGATCGGGCTGGAGAGCCTGTCGCGCGACACCCTGCGCTCGATCGATCCCAGCGGGTGGAAGGCGGCGCGCCTCGACCATTACGTCCAGGCCGTCCGGCGGATCCAGGACACCGGCGTCACGGTCAACACGTGCTTCATCGTGGGCCTCGACGGCGACACGCCGGCGGTGTTCGACGACATCCGCCGCTTCGTCGACCAGGCCGACCCGCTGGAGATCCAGGTGACCGTCCTGACGCCCTTCCCGGGCACGGCCCTGTATGAGCGGCTGCGGCGTGAAGGCCGCCTGGACCCGCCGCCGTTCTGGCACAGGTGCACGCTGTTCGACCTGAACTTCCAGCCGGCCGGGATGACGCGGGAGCAACTGCGTCGGGGGCTGTGCGACCTGTTCGGCGACCTGTACAACGCCGAGGCGTTCAGCCGTCGCAGGCACACCTACAGGGAACTGATCCGCCGCCTGCGGCCGTCGCCGCCGGGCGGGCCGGAGGCGCCCCAAGGAGCATCGGATGTGCTATGACATGTGTCTTCGCGCCCTGGACGACGCGATCCAGACGTTCGGCAGCATGAAGTACCGCGCCGTCGGCGATGGCGAAGCCGGCGAGGCGGCCGCCGGCGAGGTGATGCAGCTCGTCGAGCAGCTCCGCCGCATCCGGCAGCAATTGGGCCGCTACGAGGGCGCCCATCTCGACGAGACGGTCAAGTGCAACGCCTGCAACGTCTACCATCACCACGGCCACGTCAAGACCGAGTGGCGGGGCGAAGCCAGCCGCGGGGGCTACGACGACGACGTCAAGTGGGCCGCCCGCAAGGACGGCGCCCGCTACGTCATGCGCCCGTCGTCGCCCTACGCCGACACGTGATCAGCCCGGGGCCCGGCGATCCGCCTACCTCAGCAGCCCCTGCAGCGCCTCGGCGGCGCGGCGGGCGGGGTCGTCCTTGCCGTCGCCGCTGTCGGTGCCGTCGCCGTTGAGCTGGCGAAGCTGGTCGCGGATCAGGCCGGTGGCGGTGGTCTTGAGGCTGTTGCGGACGGCGGCGCCCAGGGCCGTCAGGAACTGCTGGGCGTCGATGCGGTCGATGGTGGGGGCCGCGACGGGGCCGGCGAGGTAGACCGTCACCGCCGCCTCGTCCAGGGAGGCGAAGACGCCCTCGGCGATCGCCGGGTCCAGGCCGAACAGGCCCCCGCCGCCGGCCTGGAGGTCGCGGAGGGCCAGGTGGACCGGCAGGTCGATCGCGTCGTGGCGGAACGTGCCATCCGCCGTCACGCTGGCGCGGGCGGTGCGGACCTTCAGGGGCTGGTCGGGATCCAGGCGGATCGGCCCGCCCTCCCCGACGACCACGTCCGGCGCCGCCAGGCGCAGGGCGTGCGGCGTGTCGTCGCCGGCGAAGTTCAGCGTCACGGCCGCCTCCAGGCCGCCGGGGCCGGTGACGGTCAGGCGCATCGGCTCGCCGGCCAGCTCGGGATGGCTGCTGAGGTGGAGAACCTCGACCCGCAGCGGGCCGACGCCGTCGGCGGGGATGGCGTTGATGAGCAGGCGGCGGATCGTCGCGGTCGGCGCCGGCGTCAGCAGGTCGTCGGCCGACAGCCGCAGGTAGCGCTTCAGCGCCGCCTGGCGGTAGACCTCGGCCGACGAGGGCGGCTCGGCCCGGCGGCGCTGGCGGCGGTTCCAGTCGCGCTGCTCGAGGTAGCGGTGGGCCTTGCGGAGGTACTCCAGGATCCGCCCGCCGTCGTCGAAGTACGAGCTGATCGTCCGGTCGGTCACGGGGGCATCCGGCGGCTGGGGCTTGGAGAACACCTTGCCGGGCCGGTCGCGGCGGACGTCGCAGACCATGGTGTCGATGACGACCTCGTCCAGGATGAACCGCCGCGACAGCAGGCCGCGGATGCTCAGGTCGCCGCTGAGCCGCTCGATGCGGGCCATGTCGTGCGTGGGCTTGTCCGGGTCGGTCAGCCGCAGGTCGCCGATGGTCACCCGGCCGCGCAGGAGGGAGATGTCGACGCCCCGGACGTCGACCTGCGCCCCGGTCGCCGCCTCCAGGCCCCGCCGCAGCGTCGCGGCGGCGATCGCATCGGCCAGCAGCCACTGGGCGCCGCCCAGCAGGACCAGCAGAACGCCGCAGGCGATCACCCCGCCGGTGCGCAGGACGGGGGCCCGGGCGGCGAGCATGTCGGCCAGGGCGGTCTTCTGCTTGCCGAACAGCAGGCGCATCAGCAGCCGGACGAAGGGGTTGGCGCCCAGGCGCGTGAAGCGCTCGCTCCTGGCCCCGCCGGCCAGGACGGCCTTTCGCACCAGGACGATCACGTGCCCCAGCACCAGGCCGCCGGCCCCGCCGACCAGCAGGGCGACGGGGAGGCCGCCGACGAGGCAGTAGGTGTTCAGCCCCATCCACGCCAGCACCGGCGCCCCGGCCGCCGCGCGGAACAGGCCGGTCAGCCCCACCCCGTGGATGATCGCGTAGCCCAGGACGTACGTCACCGGCGCCAGGGCCAGGCACAGGGCCTTGCCGGCCGCCAGGCCCAGCAGGCACAGGCCCAGGTTGAGGTTCAGCAGGATCAGCAGCAGCACCAGGCCCGCCACGGCCGGCGTGAACGACGGCGCCATGCCGATCGCCACCCCGATCAGGCAGCTCGCGGCCACCTGCCAGGGCTGGGCGCCGCCGCGGACGAATTTGAGAAACTTGCGGATCAGTTTGACCATCATGGGTACGCCTCCATCCTCTCGGCCCGCCCCGCTGCGCAGTGGGCGCGGCGACACCATCTTACCGAGGGAAGGGTATGCCGCCAACAGACTGAGGTTGGGCCGTGCGGCCGTGAGCGAGGCGGCAATCCGGCACCTGCTGCCGGCCGCGTCCGGTTCGACTGGAACGGGGACCGCGGGCCGGACGGGTCAGGGATTCGCCAATGAAGCGATTTGCTGTTGACAGAAACGACATCATGGGTTACAGTCGGTGTTGATCGGGTGAGTTTTGCGCACCCATGGGACTTTGGATCACGTTACGAGGAGAGGGAAAGATGGTTCTGAGATTCACATCGTTTGTAATGCTGTGCGCCTTGGCTGTTGCCGGGACCGCGCTGGCGACCTCGGTGCCGGTGGTGTCGTTGGACGTCTCCAGTGCCTTCAACTTCGACGCCGTCGGCACCCAGACGGAACTGGACACGGCCAGGGCCTGGCACGATGCCGGGATGGGCACCGGCACCGACTACTCGCTGCAGACGGTCTTCGGCACCAGCACCGGCGGGGAGTATTACACGGGCGGGGATCACTGGTTCATGAACAAGTACAACCAGCGAGCCTACGCTTCCGACGGCACCGCCAATACCCTGGGCCAGACCGTCACCACCCCGTACGGCGACTACACCCTGGGCGCCTTCCAGGGCAGCCAGGACCTGGCGTCACTGAGCCTCGGGGCCAACGCCATCCGCCTCGGCACGCTGCGCGGCAAGAGTGAGCCGGCCGCCGATGCCGGCGCGACCGTCACGATCAACCTGGTTCCCAGTGATCAGGCGACCTACGCCAGCATCAACCTGCTGATGAGCGGCACCAACAACGGCGACGTGGTCAATCGTAACGGCACCCTGATCCCCATGAAACGCGCCTGGACCACCGTCACCGCCCACTACGGCGACGGCACCAGCGAACAGGTGTGGACCAGCCCCCGCAGCGGGACGTACGCCGAGTACGACCTCGCCGGCGGCATCCCGATGGGCGTGGGCTTTGCCGAGGGATCCCCCGGGGCCTTCGATCCGGCGTACATGGCCTCCTTCAACACCGTGCAGGTGGCCACCCAGAGCATCGGCCTGCTCGGGTCGGGAGTCGCCGGGTCTCCCAAGTACTCCGCCATCAATGCCGGCAACGCGTTCATGTACGACGTCGCCGGCGGCATCGCCGTCGACCAGACCAAGGTGCTGACGGGCCTGACCGTCAACGTCAGCAACGGCCCCAACCAGTGGCAGAGCGGCTACATCGAGGGCGACACCGTCAACATCTACGGCATCAGCGGCATCGTGATCCCCGAGCCGGCCACGATCGGCCTGCTCCTGCTGGGCGGCCTGGGCGCGATGATCCGCCGGCGCCGGTAAACGGCTTGCCGACGCTCCCGGCATTCCACAAGCCGCGGCTCCAGGGCCGCGGCTTTTTTATTGCTGAGCGATGCAGAAAGAAGCGCAAGTCCGCCCGGTGGAGTTCGGCTGGGGCGCCGCCTGCACGCAGGTCTGGATCGACCCGGCCGAGCGGATGGTCACCCTCATGATGTCCCAGCTCCGCCCGACAGGCATCGTCGGCATCTTCCCCATCATGGACCTCGTCAAGCAGGCCGCCTACCAGGCCATCGTCGAGTAAACGCAGAGGTACGCCGACGGCGCGGCTGGAGGCCGGAGACTGGAGACTGGAGGAACGGCGACGGCGCCCAAGCACGCAGGAGCGGCCCTTGCGGCCGCCGTCGAGGGGGCGCGGCGTGCCCTTCGTGTTGCGGGTGCGGCCCCGGAATTCGTCACGCACACGCCGCCACAGACTCTATGGGAAACAGATAGGCCCCATGGAACGTTCCCATATTACGGCACGGCGGCCGGATCGTCAATGCCGATGAACCCCGTCAATTCCAGACGTTCACCTTACCTTCGCCACGTTCTCAAATACGCCCTGGTACTCATCCACACTCAATACGGTGTCGAAGAGACCAACGTCTTCCCCCTCATGCTTGTTGACACCCACGTACACGAGACTGGCGTCTTCGTAACGCTTGAA
>JAAYZK010000211.1 GCA_012514895.1 Planctomycetota bacterium
CTGCGCCGGATGCGCCGGCCCTACTTCTCCACGATCGCCGCCTGCCCGCCGTCCTGGGGATACAGGATGATCCGGTCGTGGACCAGCAGAATCAGGTCGGTCCGCCCGTCGCCGGTGACGTCGGCCAGGCGGATGGCGCGGGGCTCGGCGCCCCTGTTGCGGTCCGAGCCGTACCCCGATTCGGAGCCGCCGGTCGGCGTCTCGAAGACCTTGAACCGCAGGGCGCCGGCGAAGGCGGCCTCGTTGTCGAAGGTGAGCACGTCGATCTCCTTGCGGCCGTGATCGGCCAGGACGACGTCGGCCAGCCCGTCGCCGTTGACGTCGCCGACGGCCAGCGTGCCGTAGTGCGAGCCGCTCAGGTCCGTCTCCCAGGACGCGGCGGTGCGGAGCACCCGCCGGCGCCCCTCGGCCGGGACGAGCACGAGCTTGTCCTGCCCGCACAGCAGCAGGCTGCGCTCGGAGGGCCCGCCGAAGCGGCCGTGCAGGATCGCCCGCGCCTGCACCGCCGGCACCGGCACCTCGCGCTCGGTGCGGTACGTGCCGTCCGCGTCGGGCGTCAGGAGAACCAGGCGACGCCGGGCGTCGTCGTAGACGGCCACGGCGGCGGTGGCGTCGCCCCATGGGCAGGCGGTCGCGACGGCCAGGGTCGAGCCCGTCTCGGGGGGCTGGTACTGGTCGACGACCTTCCAGCCGACCTCGGCGTCGAAGACGACCGACCGGGCGAACGCGGGTTTGACCACGAGCAGCGCCTGCGTCCCGCCGGGGCCCAGCGGGGCGATGGAGATGCCCGTGGCCGGCAGGTCGGCCACGAGGCCGGCGTGGAGGTCGTCGCCGCTGACCGGCTGGAACGTCCCGTCGCCGGCCCCCTTCAGCAGCCGCAGGCTGCCGTACTCCGGCAGGATCAGCACGTCGGCGTGCCCGTCGTGGTCGATGTCGGCGGCGAGGATCGCCCTGGGGCGCTCGGCGACGTCCTTGAGGTCCAGTTCGGGCCCGGCCTTGGCGTCCTCGCGCCCGACGGCGAGGATCGTGCGCAGGTGGTGGGCCGAGCCGCTGGAGGCCTTGGCGACGTAGACCAGGTCGGTCCGCCCGTCGCCGTCGGCGTCGGTGAGGGCCATGGCCCGGGGCTCGCCGACGACCGGCAGGGGCTCGGGATAGCTCAGCCGCCCGTCGGCCCAGCGGCTGACGCCGATGATCTTCTCCTGGAGGCTCATGGCCACGATGGCGGCGCGGCCGGTGCCGTCGAGGTCGGCGGCGGCCAGGGCGCGCATGTCGGCCAGGCCGGGGAAGCGGACCGGCGGGGCGAGCCCCTCGGACGCGCCGGCGCGGAACAGGATGAACTCGGCGGCAGCCGGGTCAGTGACGATCACGTCCAGCAGCCCGTTGCCGTCCACGTCGGCGGCGGCGACGTCGCTTTTGTCGGCGTCCTTGGACAGGCCCAGCGGGTAGCTCATGGCCGGCAGGTCGGCCTCGCCGGACGCCTCGGCCAGGCCCGACAGCACGACCCGCCCGCTCTCACGCTGGACCCCCAGCAGCCACCGCCGCGCCGAGCCGTCCAACGCGACGACCTCCAGGCTCCGCAGCGCGGCCGTCTCCAGGTGCACGCGGGGCCCGAGGCGCCCGGCTTCGCTCTGGAGACGGACGGCCAGGGGATAGGTGTCGTCGCGGGTGACTTCCAGCAGGTCGGCCCGCCCGTCGGCGTTGAGGTCGTCGACAAACAGGGCCAGCGAGCGCTCGGCCCCCCCGCGCTGGCGGACCGGGCGGTCCATCGTGCCGTCGGCCTGCTGGTAGACGAGGAAGACCCCGTCGTCGGCCAGCACCGCCAGGTCGGCCCGCCCGTCGCCGTTGAGGTCGCCGGCGTCCAGGGCGCTGTCGCCGGTCTGGACGTCGGGGGTTTCGATCTTGACGGCCGTCTGCCAGACCGGCGCCCGCGGCGCCGACGCCTCGGCGGCGTCCCCCGGCGCCTCCTGGAGCACCAGGCGCAGGCCGTCCTTGACCACGAAGACCAGGTCGGCCCGCCCGTCGCCGTTGAAATCGTCCACGGCGACAGCGCCGGCCGGCAGGGTCAGATCGTAGCTGACCCGCCGGAACCGCCAGCCCTTCTCGCGGCCGAACAGGTCGTTCACGTCGTCGTCGAGGATCTCCGCCGGCGCATCGGCCCCGCCGGTGAACCCCGGCCGCTGAAGCAGGCAGTCGATCCGCGCCTTGCGGTTGTTGGCCACCACCAGGTCGTTCAGCCCGTCGCCGTTGACGTCGGCGACGACCGGCTGGCCGATCTGCCACTCGAGCTTGTGGATCTCCATCGGACCGAACCCGTAGAACCGGTCCCGGTCCGCCGCCGCCGTTGCCGGCGCCTCGGCGCGGCTCGGTGCGGCGCAGCCCGTCACGACCAGCAGCGACATCAGAGCTATGCAACGTCGGTGGTGTGCGATGGTCACGTCAAACCCTTTCGTTAAGAGGCCGCTTCGCACCCCCTGACCGGCGGAGTTCTCGAGGGAACACCCGCCGGCGGAAGGGCTCCGAGGCAGCCTGGAAGACGGCCCACAAGTCCCATGACGGCAGATTATGCGCTTGTGGCCGCCAATGCAATGCCTTATGCTCCCCTGGGCATGTGAATCTTACGAGCTGTTTCACGACCCTTGCGCGAGCGGACCTCTCCTGGGGACCTGGCAGACCGGCGGGGTTGGGAGACGGCGCCTTAGGGAGTCCATCATGAGTCGAGTGCGAATTCTCGTGGCGGCGGTCCTGGTCGCGTCGGTCGGGGCGTCGGCGGGTCCCATGGAGACGGTGGAACTGTCCGGCGGCCAGTCGCTGACCGGCGAGGTGCTCAAGGCCGACGCGTCGGCCCTGTACGTCGACCTGGGGGTGACGGTGCTGCGGATTCCCGCCGACCGGGTCGTGCGGCGTGCGGCCGGCGAAACGGGCGAGCCCGAAGGCGACGCCGCGCCCGCGACGGCGACACTGCCGGCCGACGACGGGGCGTGGCGCCCCTACGTGATCGGCGGCGGGCGCCCCGCGACGATCGAGGAGAACGTCCGCCGCATCGGCGAGGCGGTCATCATGGTCACCAGCCCCGGCGGGCAGGGTTCGGGGTTCATCATCACCCCGGACGGCCACTGCATCACCAACTACCACGTCATCGCCAACGAGACGAAGATCAAGGTCACCGTCTTCCGCCAGACCGACACCGGCTTCGAGCAGAAACACTACAAGAAGGTGCGGATCCTCGCGCTGAACCCCTTCTGCGACCTGGCACTGCTGAAAATCGACCAGGCCGAGGACCCCTTCACCTTCGTGCCCCTGGCCGAGATGGACACCGTCGAGACCGGCCAGACCGTCTTCGCCATCGGCAACCCCCTGGGGCTGACCCGCACCGTCAGCCAGGGCATCGTCTCGACGACCAACCGCAACTTCGACGGCCAGCTCTACATCCAGACCACCACCGACATCAACCCCGGCAACTCCGGCGGCCCGCTGTTCAACCTCAGCGGGGAGGTCGTCGGCGTCACATCGATGGGTTACCTGTTCCTCGGCGGGCTGAACTTCGCCATCCCCTCCGACGTGGTCGCCCGCTTCGTGGCCAACCGCGAGGCGTTCGCCTACGACGAGGACAACCCCAACAGCGGCTACCGCTACCTCCAGCCCGCCGCCCGTCAGGACGCCGCCGCCCCGCCGCCCGGACGGCTGCCCGTGCTGACGCCCGCCGGCGACAAGGACTAGGTCCCAATTCGGATTGCGATGAAAAGGAGCGACGCCATGCAGCGGATCATGCTGATCCTGTCGGCCGTCTGCAGTCTGATGCTGTCCGCCCCCGCCACGGCCGAACTGGCCGACCCGGCGGCGTTGATGCCGGCCGATGCGACGATCTTCGTCGCGGCCGACCTGCCGGTGCTGAAGGATCGCGCCCGCCGCACGCTGCTGTGGCAACTGACCGAGGACCCCGCGATGCAGGCGTTCATGACCTCGGCGCGCGAGACGGTCCAGCGGAAGATGCGCGAGGGAAGGGACGAGTTCGCCGAGGAACTCAGCATCGAACTGCCCGAGGAGATCCCCTGGCCGCTGGGCGGCGCCGCGGCGGCGATGAGGGTCACCACCAAGGAAGTGACCGTCGAATACCCCGTCTACCGCCCCCATGAGTACAGCGAATCGCCGGACGAATTCGCCTCCGATCTGCAGTTCGACGAGGAGGACGACGACGCCGGCGAGACCCGCACGTACACCTACTCGGTCCCCGTCTTCGACGTCGTGCTCGTCGTCGACTTCGGCGCCAACGTGAAGGATTTCCAGACGCTCGAACAGCGCGTGATCGACGCGGCCCTCGACCAGGGCCTGCAGCGGCGGCGGGAATCCTACCGCGACAGCGACATCACGATCCTCACGCCGGAGGACCCCGACGAAGACGAGCCCTTCGGCCAGTTGGCCGCCTACGCCTACCGGGACACCGTGCTGGTGATCGGCAACAACGTCGACTGGGTCCGCCACGTCCTGGGCCGCATGGACGGCGCGGCGGCGCCGTCGCTGGGCGAGAAGGAGGCCTTCCGCGCGATGGTGCGGTCGCTGGGCGCCGGGCAGATCGTCGCCTGCGCCGACCTGCAGCGCCTGATCGCCGATCTCAGCGAGAAGGCCCGCGCGGAGGACCCCGAGGTCGCCAGGTATATCCGCGGGCTCGGCGCCGACGGCCTGCGCTACGTGGGGCTGGCCGTCGACGTCGCTCCCGACCCGGTGGTCCAGTGCCGCCAGACCTACCGCCTCACCGTCGAGGGGCCCAAGCGCGGGCTGGTGAAGATGCTCACCCCCCACGCGCGGCCGATCCGGGTGCCGGCGTTCACGACGCGGCCGATGAAGTCGGTGACGATGATCCACTACGAACCGGGCGAGCTGTTCGACCAGGCCAACACGATCTTCTCGGCCCTGGGCGACATGCCGCTGGGCATGCTGGCCCAGCAGGCCCTGGCCGAGACCGGCACCGAGGGCCGCCCGCCGGTGAGCCTGCGCAACGACGTCCTGGGGCAGATGACCGGCCCGCCGGTCTACCGCCTGGGCGACGCCGTCGACCCCGAGCGTTCGCCCATGGGCGACGTGGTGTTCTCCGTCGCCGCCCGCGACGCCGTCGCCCTCAACGAGGCGATCGGCCGCATCCACGCCGCCTACGCCATGGGCGCCGACAGCCGCCGCGAGCTGATGGGCTCGACGCTGTACCTGCTGGGCTACGAGGATTTCGAGAGCCCCGAGGCCTCCGCCGTCACCATCGCCGGCAACGCCCTGCTGTCCGGCCCCGTCGCGGCCCTCGAGGCGGCGATCATGAGCCTCCGCGGCGACGAGGGCCGCTCGCTGGAGAACGACCCACTGTTCCGCCACGCCCGGCGGCACCTGCCCGCCGAGGCCGGCGCGTGGATCTACACCGACTGGCGGGAGAGCCTCAACGGCCTGTGGGACGCCCTGCGCAGCGGCGCCTACGACGACATGGACGACGTCTACCTGCGGCCCGCCGGCGAGATCGTCGCGGCCCTGGCCGTCGAACTGCTGGGCGAGGACGTCGCCTTCGACAGGCTGCCCCCGTTCGAACGCGTCGAAAAGTACTTCGGCGCCCAGACCTTCCACCTCGTCGGCACCGGCGAAGGCCTCGCCGCCGAAGGCGTCATCCTCGCCCCCCCGGCCGAACAGTGAGACTGCCGACAACCCGAAAGGATACTGCGATGCGACCGACCGTTGCGATGCTGCTTGCCCTCTGTGGACTGATGCTGCCCGCCGCCGCCGTGCGGGCGGAACTGACCGACCCGGCGATGCTGATGCCCGCCGACGCGACCGTGTTCGTGACGATCGACCTGCCCGCGCTGAGCGAGCGGGGCCAGCGGACGCGGCTGTGGCAGTTGACGCAGGACCCCGCGATGCAGCCGTTCATGGCCTCGCTGCGCAAAGCGTGCGGCGAGGCGATCGACGAGGCGATGAAGGAATTCGTCTCCCAGACAGGCGTCTCCCTGCCCGAGACGATGCCCTGGCCGCAGGGGCGGGCCGCGGCGGCGATGAAGTTCAACCTGGTCGAGGTCACCTACGAAGTGCCCGCGTACCTTAGCCGCCCCGCAGGCGGGATGTACGGCTCCGGCGACGACTTCGGCTTCGACGCGGACCTGCAGTTCGATGCGGGCGAGGATGACGGCGGGGGCGAGACCCACACCTACACGGGAACAGTCCCCAACGTTGAAGCGGTGCTCGTCGTCGACTTCGGCGCGGCCATGGACACCTTCCGGCCGTTCGCCCAGCGGGTCGTCGACGCGGCCGTCGACGCCGGCGACGTCGAGCGGAGCCGCGAGTCCTACCGCGACGTCGAACTGACGCTGCTGACCTTCCCCGAGGACGGCCCGATGCAGGGCGAGATCTTCGCCTACGCCTTCCAGGGCAGCATGCTGGTCGTCGGCAGCGAGCCGGACATGGTCCGCCACGTCCTGGGCCGCATGGACGGCGCGCCCGCCCCCTCCCTGGGCGACAGCGCCGCCTTCCGCGACATGGTCCGCGACCTGGGCGACGCCCAGATCGTCGCCTGCGCCGACCTCCAGCGACTGATCGCCGATCTCACCGAACTGCCCCGCAGCGAGGACCCCGAGGTCGGTAAGATCCTGCGGGCCACCGGCGCCGACGGCCTGCGCTACGCCGGGGCGGCCGTCGACGTCGCTCCCGATCCGGTCGTCCAGGTCCGCTACCGGCTCCGCGTCGCCGTCGAGGGGCGCAAACGCGGGATCGTCGCCATGTTCGCCCCCCAGACCCGCCCCCTGCGGGTGCCCCCCTTCACCCTGGCGCCGCTGAACACGCTGATCGTCGCCAACTTCGAGCCCGGCGAGATCTTCGACCAGGTCAACACCCTGGCTTCCGCCCTGGGCGGCGCGCCGGTCGGCATGTTCGCCCAGCAGATGATGGCCGAGACCGGCAGCGCCGGACGGCCGCCGGTGAGCCTGCGCAACGACGTCCTGGGACGCCTGCACGCCCCGATGGCGTTGCGGGTCAGCCTGGAGAACCGCGGCGGGGGCGAACCTGCCGTGCAGGTCCTCTTCTCGCTGGCCACCAGCGAGACGGCGGGGCTCAACGAGGCGATCAGCCGCATCCACGGCACGTTCCTGCCCGACCCGGAGAGCCGGCGCGACCTGCTGGGCTCGACGCTGTACCTGCTGGAGCCGGATGATGAAGAGGTCCCGGCCCTGACCACCGCCGGCGACACCTTCCTGGCCGGCACACTGCCCGCCCTCCAGGCCGCCGTCATGAGCCTGCGGGGCCAGGAGGGGCGGCCGCTGGAGACCGACCCGCTGTTCGTCCACACCCGCCGCTTCCTGCCCGGCGAGGCCGGGGCGTGGCTCTACGTCGACCACCAGGTGGACATCGGCGCCGTGTGGGATGCGGTCCGCCGCGACACCGACAGCGAGATCCTGGAGTACAGCGCCTTGGGCGAGATGATCGACGCCCTGGGCGACGTGGACGTCACGCTGCTGCCGCCCTTCGAGCGGGTCAAGCCCTACTTCGGCGCCGGCGCCTTCCACCTGGTCAGCACCGACGACGGCTTCCGCGGGGAAGGCGTCCTGGTCGCCCCGCCGGCCGCCCAGGAGTGATGCGCTGCGGCGCGGGAGACGGGAGAAGGCGATGTCCATGCGGCAGAGGATCGCGGTGCTGCTTGCCGTGTGCCTGTGGACGGCGCCTCCGCCCGCCCGGGCCGAACCGGCCGACGCGGCGGCGCTGATGCCCGCCGACGCGACCGTGTTCGTGGCGATCGACGCGCCCGCCCTGAGGGCGCGGGCCGAGCGGACAGGGCTGTGGCAGTTGGCCCACGACCCCGCGATGCAGCCATTCATGGCCTCGCTGCGGGCGGGGATCGGCCCGATCGCCGCCGAGGCGATGGAGGAGTTCTCCGAGCGGATCGGCCTGCCGATCGGCCAGCCGCTGCCCTGGCCGCAGGGGCAGGTCGCGGCGGCCGTGAAGATCGCCCTGGTCGAGGTGATGCGCGAGCGGCCCGGCTTCGACGGCCCCGACGGGGCTGCGGGCGGTGCGGCCGGGACGGAGACCTGCGCCCAGGTTCTCCGCGCCGGCGTCGTCCTCGTCGCCGACTTCGGCACGGCCATGGAGGCCTTCGGGCAGATCGAGCGGCGGGCCGTCGAGGCGGCGGTCGACGCCGGCTACGTCCAGCGAAGCCGCGAATCGTGCCGCGACGTCGAGATCACGCTGCTCAGGCCCCGCCTCACCGAAGGCGGCAGCCCGCTGCGGGGCCTGCTCGCCTACGCCTTCAAGGGCGAGGTGCTCGTCGCAGGCAACGACCTGGACATGATCCGCCACGTGCTGGATCGCCTGGACGGCCTGCCCGTCCCGTCGCTGGGCGACGACGAGGGCTGCCGTGCCATGATGCGCTCGCTGGGCGAGGCGCAGCTCGTCGCCTATGCGGACCCGGGGCGGCTGATCGCCGGCCTCCGGGAGAAGGCCACCGGCGGGAACCTCAAGGCCATCGAGCTCCTGCGGACGACGGGGCTGGACGGCCTGCGGCAGGCGGCCCTGGCGGTCGACGTGGCGCCGGACCCCGTGGTCCAATGCCGCTGGCGGATGCGCCTGACCGTCGAGGGGCCCCCGCGCGGGGTCGTCACCCTGCTCGCTCCCCGGACCCGCCCCCTCCGCGTCCCCCCCCTGGCGATACCGCCGCTGGAATCGCTGTGCGTGTTCAACTATGAGCCCGGCGAGTTGTTCGACCGGATCGACGCCCTGGCCGCGACGCTGGTCAACCCCCCGCCCGGCATGTTCCTCCAGCGCGTGCTGGCGGCGACCGCCGACGGCGACCGTCCGCCGGTGAGCCTGCGGAACGATCTGCTGGGGCGGCTGCACGCCCCGATCGTCGTGCTGATGGGCGGGGCGGGCGGCGGCGGCGACGGCATCGTCTTCTCCCTCGCCGCCGACGACGCGGCAGCCCTCGACGAGGCGGTCGGCCGCGTTCACGGCCTGACCGGCGGCACGCGGCGCGACCTGCCGGGCTCGACGCTGTACCTCTACCCCCCCGGCGGCCGGCCGGACGGCGACGCCTTCGCCCTGACCGTCGCCGGCGACGCGCTGCTGGGCGGGCCCGCCGGCGCCCTGGAGGCGGCCGTCCTGCGCCTGCGGGGCGAGGACCGCCCGACGATCGAGGCGGACCCGATGTTCCGCCATGCCCGGCGGTTTCTGCCCGCCGAAGCCGGCGTGTGGGCCTACACCGATCAGCAGGCCCGGATCGGCCCCCTGTGGGACGGCGTGCGCCGGACGGCCGCCGACCTGCGGGCCCGCACCCTCAGGCCGCCGCTGGATCGCCGGACGGACATGATCGACGATCTGAGCGGCTTCATGGACTTCACGCTGCTGCCGGCCTTCGAGCGGGTCGAGCGCCACTTCGGCGCCGCCGTCTTCCACCTCGTGGCCGACCATGAAGGCTTCCGCGCCGAAGGCGTCCTGGTCGCCCCGCCGGGCGGGGAGTAACCCTCGCCCCAAACCCGGACGGTGCGCCACGCCGCGCGCCGGCCCCGCATGCGTCCCCCCCAGGCGCGTTGTCTGGCCAAGTCGTTTGCACGGTTGGAGATCTCGGATACGGCCGGCAAACCCGAAACTCGAAGCACGAAATCCGAAACAGACTCAAAACAGCAGGAAAGACGGCAAACATCCAAACGGCCGAGCCCCAGGGTTTGGCGCTTTTCCTGACTTCAACATTGGGACACCCAATCAGTGGAGCAGATCGTAAAGCGCCTGCTGGTGGGGGTCCATTTTGAGCAGGATTCGCCGTTCCTGCGGGTCGTTCGGCAAGGTGAAGGTCATCTGATACATGGTCTGGGAGAGTTCGATTGCGCGCTTCGGGCTCATCGCCAGCCCCGCTTGCCCCAACCGTCGTTCCAGTTCCTTGTAGATCGTGTAGGCCA
>JAAYZK010000022.1 GCA_012514895.1 Planctomycetota bacterium
TATTCCCATTATTCCGAGAATTCCGATTTTGCGTCGTGCCTTGGAGAGCGTTCCGGAGGGCTCGGACACGGCCGCGCGGGGGTGGTTTTGCTGCCCGAATTCTGTGTAATGGTTGTTGTTAGCGATGGTTACAGCCGTTTTGCCCGTTCCGCCTCAAAAACGACAAAAATGTCACACAACCGGGGACAGATAGGGGGGTGGACGCGCCGCCGGCCAGGCGTCCACCATGATCCAGGGACAGAACACGTCCTTGTGATAACACAATTGTTTCTCATATATGTAGTTGTGACTATCGAGTCCTGCCGGAAGGCGGTTTGGCCGGTGGCTCAAAAGTGCCCAAAAAGACGCCCTCCCCCTTGTACGGGAAATGGATTTTCCCGGCGCGCCGGGGGATTTTTTCTTCGGCGTCCTCCGCGGCGGCTTGATGCTTGTTGCCCGCCCCTCCCGGCGTGTAGCATGGCCGGATCGTCGGCCGTCCGCTCATGCCGAGGGCCGGTTTCTCCGATGGACGTTCTGAGGAGTTGACCATGAAGATCATCACCGTCGCCGGCGCCCGGCCGAATTTCATGAAGATCGCCCCGCTGATGGAGGCCTTCGCCGCCGAGCCGTCCATCGAGCCGATGCTGGTGCACACGGGCCAGCACTATGACGAGCGGATGAGCGACCTGTTCTTCCGCCAGTTGGGCATCCCCCAGCCGGACGTCAACCTCGGGGTCGGCTCGGGTTCGCACGCGACCCAGACGGCGGCGATCATGACGGCGTTCGAGCCGATCGTCCTGGCCGAGAAGCCCGACGCGGTGCTCGTCGTCGGCGACGTGAACAGCACGATCGCGTGCGGGATGGTGGCGGTGAAGCTGGGCGTCAAGCTCATCCACGTCGAGGCCGGGCTGCGCAGCGGCGACCGGACCATGCCCGAGGAGATCAACCGCATCCTCACCGATTCGATCAGCGACCTGCTGTTCGTGACGGAGAAGTCCGGCCGGGAGAACCTCCTGCGCGAGGGCGTGGACCCGGCGAGGATCCACGTCGTCGGCAACGTGATGATCGACACGCTGCTGAAGAACCGCGCCAAGGCCGAGGCGTCGACCATCCTGGCCGAGCTGGGCCTGGACGGCCAGCCCTACGCCGCCCTGACGCTCCACCGGCCGGCCAACGTCGACGACCCGGTCATCCTCGGCGGCCTGCTGGACGCCCTGGAGGCCATCAGCCGCGACATGGTGATCGTCTTCCCCATCCACCCGCGGACCCGCAAGAACATCGACGGCTCGCCCCTGGCCGCCCGCGTGGCGGGAATGGCCAACCTGCGGCTGATCGACCCGCTGGGCTACCTGGAGTTCCTCAAGCTCACCAGTTCCGCCCGCATCGTCCTGACCGACTCGGGCGGCATCCAGGAGGAGACCACCATCCTCCAGGTGCCCTGCCTGACACTCCGGGAGAACACCGAGCGGCCCATCACCGCCGAGGTGGGCTCCAACCGCATCGTGGGCACCGACCCGCAGAAGATCCTCGCCGCCTACCGCGAGGCGATGAGCGGCACCGGCCGCAAGCCCGCCATCCCCGACCTCTGGGACGGCCAGGCCGCCCGTCGGATCGCGAAGATTCTCGTGAAGGTCCTGTAGCCCGGCAACGACGGCGGGCGACGACGTATCATAGGGATATGGACTTCTACGACGCCATCGCCGGCGACTACGACGCCATGACGGGCGCGGCGGCGGCCCGGGCCGGGGCGGCCGAGGCGCTGGCCGACGCGCTGATCCGCCGGTTCGGCCTGCATTCGGCGCTGGACGCCGCGTGCGGGACGGGGCTGCACGCGATCGCCCTGGCGCGTCGGGGGGCGCGGGTGGTCGGGGCGGACCTGTCGGCCGGGATGCTCGAGCAGGCCCGACGCCGGGCCCAGGCCCAGCGCGTCGACGTCCGGTGGGTCTGCACTCCCATGCAGAAGCTCGCCGCCGCCGTGGACGGCGCCTTCGACGCCGTCCTGTGCCTGGGCAACTCCCTGCCGCACGTGCTGACCGACGCCGACCTCGACGCGACGCTGGCGGGCTTCGCGGCCCGCCTGGCCCCCTCCGGCGCCGTCGTCCTGCACCTGCTCAATTACGAGCGGGTCCTGGCGACGCGGGAGCGGATCGTCCACGTCAGCCGCCACGGCGACCGGGAGTTCATCCGCTTCTACGACTTCGACGGCCCGGTCCTCGGCTTCAACCTGCTGGAGCTGACCTGGATCGACGGCGCCTGCCGCCACCGCCTCCACAGCACGCCCCACCGCCCCTGGACCGCCGCAGACCTGGCTGCCGCCCTGGCCCGGCACGGCCTGGGCGACGTCCGGACGTACGGCACGCTGGGTTTCGACCCCTACGACGCCCGCGACAGCCAGGCCGCGGTGATCGTCGCACGGCGGGAGGGATAGACCAGGTGTCGCCGTGCGGGGATCGACTTACGGCTATTTCGCCAAAGTCGAGATCCGTCCGAACCCTCGGCGAGGAATTCATGTAAAACCCATTGTGCTCCAGCGCATCTCGTGGTAGCATAGATACTCTTTCACTCTCCTGCTGCTCGTCGATTCCATAACGTAAGTGGTTCAGGCTTGACGGCCGGGTGCAGGGAGAGCGTGTTGTCTGGTGTGAGGTTCGTCTGACGGGATGAAGTCATGGTAGAACAGAAAAAGATTCGCAATATCGGTGTTTCGGCGCACATCGACTCGGGCAAGACGACCCTGACCGAGCGGATGCTCTACTACGCCGGCCGGATCCACCGGATCGGCGAGGTGCACGACCGCGAGGGCGGGGCGACCATGGACTACATGGAGCTCGAGCGCGAGCGCGGGATCACCATCACCTCGGCGGCCACGCAGGTCGGCTGGAAGGGCCACACGCTGAACGTGATCGACACGCCCGGCCACGTCGACTTCACCGTCGAGGTCGAGCGGTCGCTGCGGGTGCTCGACGGGGCCGTCATGGTCCTGTGCGCCGTCGGCGGCGTCCAGAGCCAGTCGGTGACCGTCGACCGCCAGATGAAGCGCTACCGCGTGCCCCGCATCGCCTTCATCAACAAGATGGACCGCACCGGCGCCGACCCCCAGCGGGTCTGCACCGAGATGGCCGAGAAGCTCGGGCTGAACGTCATCCCGATCCAGTTGCCCATGGGCGCCGCCGCCGCCTACGCCGGCCAGATCGACCTGCTGAGCATGGAGGCGATCACCTTCGACGGCGAACGCGGCGAAAAGGTCATCCGCGGGCCCATCCCGGCCGAATACGCCGAAGCGGCCCGGGATGCGCGCGAGAAGATGCTCGACGCGCTGAGCCTGTACAACGACGAGATGACCGAGCGGATCCTCGAGGAGCGGGAGATCCCCCTGGAGATGATCCTCCAGACGATCCGCGAGGCGACGATCGCCTGCGAGATCGTGCCGGTGATGATGGGCTCGGCCTACCACAACCAGGGCGTTCAGCCGCTGCTGGACGGGGTGTGCAGCTACCTGCCCAGCCCGCTGGACCGGCCGGCGTTCGCCCGCGACCACGACAACGACGCCGCCGAGGTGCCCCTGGCGTGCGACCCGGCCGCCCCGCTGGTGGCCATGGCGTTCAAGGTCGTCGACGAGAGCTTCGGCCAGCTCACCTACGCCCGGGTGTACCAGGGCACGCTGAAGCGCGGCGAGCAGTTCCGCAACGTCCGCACCGGCCGCACGCAGCGCGCCGGCCGCATCGTCAGGATGCACGCCAACGACCGCCAGGACGTCGACGAGGCCGGCCCCGGCGACATCATCGCCCTGGTCGGCGTCGACTGCGCCAGCGGCGACACCTTCTGCCACGCCAGCCTGAACGTCTCCCTGGAGAGCATCTTCGTGGCCGACCCGGTCATCAGCCTGTCGGTCCGCCCGGCCAGCTCGGCCGACCAGGACCGCATGGGCAAGGCGCTCAACCGGTTCATGAAGGAAGACCCCACCTTCCGCGTCACCGCCGACCCCAAGACCGGCGAGACGGTGATCAGCGGCATGGGCGAGCTGCACCTGGATGTGTACATCGAGCGGATGCGCCGCGAGTACGGCGCCACCGTCGCGGTCGGCGCCCCGCGGGTGAGCTACCGCGAGGCCCCGTCGGTCGAGTCGGCCTACGACTACCGCCACAAGAAGCAGACCGGCGGCTCGGGCCAGTACGCCCACGTCGTCGGCCGCCTGATCCCCCTGGCCGACGACGCCGAGGATCCCTACGAGTTCGAGGACAACGTCACCGGCGGGCGGATCCCCCGCCAGTACATCCCCGCCGTCAGCAAGGGCTTCGTCGAGGCGATGCAGCGCGGCCCCCTGGCGGGCTTCGAGATCACCGGCTGCCGGATGTGCCTGGACGACGGCTCGGCCCACGACGTGGACTCGTCGGAAATGGCCTTCCGCATCGCCGCCGTCGCGGCCTTCAAGGAAGCCTTCCTGGCCTCCAAGCCCCAGTTGCTCGAACCGGTGATGAACGTCGAGGTCGAGACGCCCACCCAGTTCCAGGGCGCCCTGGTCGGCGACATCAACAGCCGCCGCGGCCTGATCCACGGCACGGAGAACCGCGGGGAATACTCGATCATCCGCGCCGAGGTCCCGCTGGCCAACCTCTTCGGCTATGCCACCGTGATCCGCGGCCTCTCCCAGGGCATGGCCACCTTCTCCATGGAGATGGCCCGCTACGCCCGCGTCCCGGCCAAGATCGCCGAGGAGATTATCGCCAAGGCCCGAGAGGCGGCCAAGAAGTAACACCCTCTGACACGCGCCCACGGGCGCCGCGGGTTGACCACCGACCTGCGGCGCCCGTTTTCATGCGCCCCGCGTCGACCGGGCGGTGCTGAGGCGGGCCTTCCGGGACGGCTTCGGAGCGTAAGGGACGATCCCTACAGGCCCCTGACGTCGGGCGTCTCCAGGAACTCGGCCGGGCTCACCACCGCCACGCCGCGGCGGCTTTCAGCCGGGAAGTGCCGGACGTTGCCGGTGACGACGTACGCGGCTCCGCCCGCGACGGCGACTTCCAGGAACATCGCATCGGCCGGGTCGGGCAGGCTGTCCGGCCAGGGGGCAGGAACGACCAGGTCGCCCGTCTGTTCGAGGAACTCCTGCACCGCCGCGACGGCGCCGGGGTCGAATCCGAAACGCGCGCGGGCGAGCACGGTGCGGTATTCGGTGAGAATGCGGGCGTCGTAGCAGATTCGAACCTTCTCAGCCAGCAACAGTTGCAGCACAGCGGCCGGCGGGCCGAAAGGCGACAGCAACCCCGCGACCAGGACGTTGGTGTCCAGGACGATCCTCACGGCCGCCGGCCCCGCCGCGCCTGGCGGATCTCCGTGTCGATGGCCTCATCCGTCAGCTTGTCCCGCCCCGCCGCAGCCGCGGCTTCCTGGAGCTGCTTGACCGCGTGGAGAGCCCGCACCTGTCGCCGCTCGCGCAGCGCCTGCTCAAGACGCTCCTCGTCGGTCGCACTGATAATCGCGATGGGCTTGCCGTGACTGGTGACTACCAAGTCTCCCTCTTCACTCAGCTTGCGCCACACATCGGCCGAGCGGCTTCGCAGATCCCGCACCGTAATGAACTTCATGGTCGCACCTCCACGCCATTGGCACATATAGTATACACAGTTGTCACCCTGATTACAACACATATCGCGCTCAGCCTGGCCCTTTCTGCGCATCCCGCCCACGCCTTGCTGAGGGCCGCAGCCTTGGGGTATGCTGTGCGGCCGGCCCTGCGAGGATTCGCCATGAACGACACGCCCACCATCACGATCGGCCTGGGCCAGATGACCGTCCTCGGCGGCGAACCGGAGATCAACCTGGCGACCGCCGAGCGGTTTATCGCCGATGCGGCCGCGCGCGGCTGCACGGTGATCGTCCTGCCGGAATGCCTGGATCTGGGCTGGACGCACGGCTCGGCCCTGACGCTGGCCGAGCCCATCCCCGGCCCGGCGTCCGAGCGGCTGTGCGACGCGGCGCGACGCTGCGGGATCCACGTGGTGGCCGGGCTGGTCGAGCGGGAGGGCCGGCGGTGCCATAACGCGGCGGTGCTGATCGACCCGGAGGGAACGATCCTCCTGAAGCACCGCAAGATCAACGAACTGGAGATCGCCCACCACCTCTACGGCCTGGGCACGCGCCTGGAGACGGCCGTCACAGGTTTCGGCGTGGTCGGCATCCCCATCTGCGCCGACTGCCTGCCGGCCTCGACGGTCCTGGGCCACAGCCTGGCCCGGATGGGCGCCCAGCTCCTGCTGAGCCCCTGCGCCTGGGCCGTCCCGACCACCTGGGACAACGCCGCCACGCCGTACGGCGGGACGTGGAACGCTTCGTACGGCGAGCTGGCCCGCCTGTACCGGATGACCGTCGTCGGCGTCAGCAACGTCGGTCGCCTCGCCGACGGCCCCTGGGCCGGCCGTCCCTGCATCGGCGCCAGCCGCGCCGTCGGACCGGACGGCGCCCTGCTGCTGGAATGCGCGTTCGGGCCGGACGCCGAGGAACTGCGCACCGTCACCGTCCCCGTTGTCGCCCCCGACCGCCGCGGCACGGGGCTGTCGGAGCACCTCAAGTGCCGCGTCGTCGGCCAACAGGGCAAGCCTTGACCGTCTGAATCGAGAAGACACACAAGGATTGCGTGAGGGTTGCGCCGGTCGCCTTCGACTGGCAATCGGCCCCGACGGGGCGCATAATCTGTTATCATGGACGAGCCAAAGGTCTATCTCAACGGCGCCATTCTCGACGAGTCGGCCGCCCGCATCCCGGTCAGCGACGCGGGGTTCCTGCACGGGGCCAGCACGTTCACGACGATGGCGGTGTTCAACGGCCGTCCGTTCCGGATGGATCGGCACCTGAAGCGCCTGCTGGAGACTGTGGGCCTGCTGGGGCTGCGGACCGACCAGACGGCCGAGGGCCTGGCGAAGGCCGTGATGGAGGTGCTGGCCGCCAACGGGCTGGACGACCGGGCGCGGGTGCGGATCACGCTCAGCGGCGGGGACCTGCGCACGGGCGAGCCGACGTCGGTCGTGACGGCGACGCCCCTGCCCGAGTACCCCGGCGAGTACTACACCCGCGGCGTGCTGGCGGTGATCGCCCCGTTCCGCCAGATCGCCGGGGACCCGACGTTCGGTGCCAAGACCGGCTGCTACTTCCCGCGGATCCTCGCCCGCCAGGAGGCCGCCCGCAAGGGGGCGGTCGAGGCCCTGTGGTTCACCACGACCGGGCGGCTGGCCGAGGGATGCTTCACGAACATCTTCCTCGTCACCGGCGGGCGTCTCCGCACGCCCCCGCGGGACACCCCCGTCCTGCCCGGCGTGACCCGCCAGGCGGTGCTCGAACTGGCGGCCGAGCTGAAGATCCCCGCCGACGACCAGTCCGAGCTGATCATCGACGACCTGCTGGGGGCCGACGAGGTCTTCATCACCGCCTCGACGATGGGCGTCGTGCCCGTCGTGCAGGTCGAGGCCGGCATCATCGCCGAGGGGGCCGTCGGGCCGGTCACGAAGCGGCTGATGGACGCCCTGAACCGGCTGATCGACAGCGAAACGAGGAACGCCTGATGCGGATCGCCGACGTCGTCGCCGCACTCGAACGGATCGCCCCGCCGGCGTGGGCCGAATCGTGGGACAACGTCGGCCTGCTGGTCGGCGATCCGACCCGCCCGTGCCGCAGCGTGCTGCTGTGCATCGACCTGACCGAGCCGGTCCTCGGCGAGGCCCGCTCGGCCGGGACGCCGCTGGTGATGGCGTACCACCCCGTGATCTTCAAGCCGCTGGCGCGGATTACGCCGCAGGCGGCCCCGATCGCCTGGGCGGCCCTGCGGGCGGACCTGGCGGTCTACAGCGTTCACACGGCCTACGACGTCGCGCCCGGCGGGGCCAACGACGTGCTGGCCGACGCGCTGGGGATGGGCGACGACCGCCGTCCGCTGCGGCCGCGCTGCGAGGAGGGGGCCTGCAAGCTGGTCGTCTTCGCCCCCGCCGCGGACCTGCCGGCGATCCAGGCGGCCGCCTTCGCCGCCGGGGCCGGTTCGTTCGGCCCGACCAGCGCCTACGGGGAGTGCGGCTTCCACGCCTCCGGCACGGGCACCTTCTTCGGCTCCGACGCCGCCCGCCCCGCCGTCGGGCGCAAGGGCCGGCGCGAGGCCGTCCCGGAGGTCCGCTGGGAGACGATCTGCCCGAGGCCGCGCCTGGCCGCCGCGATGCGGGCGATCGCCGGCGCCCACAGCTACGAGGAGCCCGCCATCGACGTCCTGCCTCTGATCGACGCCCCGCCGGCGGTGGGCCTGGGGCGCGTGGGGGCGCTGCGGCGGCCGGTCGCGATGGGCACGATGCTCGGGCGCATCCGCAAGGCGTGCGGCGTGTCGCGGCTGCTGCTGGCCGGGCCGCCCAGGCGGACCGTCGCCACCCTGGCCGTCGGCTGCGGCTCGTGCGGCGGCCTCTTCCGCGACGCGCTGGCCGCCGGGGCCGATCTCTACGTCACCGGCGAGCTGCGCCACCACGACGCCCTCGCCGCCGCCGCCGGAGGCCTCACCGTCGCCTGCGTCGGCCACTCCAACAGCGAACGGCTCACGCTGGCGGCGATGGAGCGCAGGCTCCGCGAAGCGCTGCCGGGGCTGGACGTCGCGCGTTCGCGCGCGGATGCCGATCCGCTGGCGATCGTGTAGAGGCCCGCGGGCGGGGCGGTCCCGGATCGCCTACTTCGCCGGCTCGGCGACGATGAACGGGCCGGGCAGCAGGTACCCCTCGGGCACGGTCCGCTCCCGGCGGCCGTTCGAGGCGGCGAACCCGTAGTCGTTCACCGCGTCGGTGATGGGCAGTTCGCACTCGAAGCGGACCGGACGGCTGTAATCGGCCTCCGCCGGCCCGCGCATCGGGTAGGACTTCCCGTTGACCCGCAGTTCCACCCGCTCGGGCGGCAGGCCGTGCATGTCGTAGTAGTAGACCCGGAACGCGGCCGTCTCGCCGCGGGCCACCGCGTTGCGGTCCACGTCGCCGGCCATCAGGCACGGGGCGTACGACCGGGACTCGATGCCGTAGTGCTCGGCCAGGGCGCGGATGATCAGTTCGCCGTCCTGGAGCAGGTCCTCGTGGCGGCGGATCGCCGCCTGCCCGGTGCCGAGGAAATGGGCCGGGAAGACGAAATCGTCGTGCTGGCTGAAGCTGATGGCGTCCGGGAAGACCTGGTTGAACGCGTAGTTCGTGCCGGACCGGGTCTGACTGCGACCGGCCTTGATCCGCCAGGGCAGGCGCTTGAGCAGCGTCGCGAAGAGCCGCTCGGCCTCCGCGGCGTTCGCCTCGCTGTAGCAGCCGGGCCTGAAGTGAGGCTGGAAGTAGCACGTCGAATGCGGGCGCATCAGGATGTCCAGCGTCTTTCCCTCGGCCTTGAGCCTGCGCCACAGGGCCTTCATGAGTTCGACCTCGTGGTAGGGCGGATCCTCGGCCCAGTGCACGGGGAGGTAGACGTATTCGCCGCCGTCGGCCGAGAGCGGGAAATTCGTATGCCCCATGGCCACGCCGTCGGCCGAGAAGAGCGGGAAGATGGTGAAGACGGTCCGCCGGAGCATCTCGCGGGCGACCGGGTCGTCCGAGAGCAGGAAGCGGATCATTCCCTCGGCGGCCCAGGAGCCCCCCACCTCGTAGGCATCCTCGCGCGCCAGCACCAGGATCCGCCGCTTGTCGCCGTCGGGCGCGTCGGCGTCGGTGATGTGGAAGCCCGTCAGCGGCAGGCCGGCGAAGCGCGACCGTCCGATCGTCTCGGCCGTCACCCGCCGGTCGCCTTCCAGCCGCCGGGTCAGTTCGGCCAGGGTGGCATTCGACCAGGGCGCGGCGTAGGCGACCAGGGCCTCGTCTTCGCGGAAGACGTGGGAGAACGCATGGTGGTAGCCGCCGGAGGTCGCTCCCGGCTCGTTGGCCCGCCAGGCGGAGTCCTTGACGATCTCGTACCCCTTGCCGTCGTAGGTGACCATCGCCGTGTCGTTCTCGTTGACCCGCAGCACCAGCGGGAGATCCTTGTGCGGATCCCACTCGAAGATGAAGCGGACGCGGCGGCCTTTGACGCCCTTGATCCTGAAGGAGAACCACCGGTGGCGGTTGCTGTTCAGCGGACCCACCCGGATCGTGTCCGGCTCGACGATGCGATAGTCGACCAGGTGACCGTTCTCGTAGCCGGTATCGATCTGCATTCCGCCGTCTCCGCCCGCCGCGCAGGCGCTGAACAGCAGCACCCCCAACGTCAGGGCCCAGGCCATCTTCATGAAACCGCTCCTTTTTCGCGCCGCGGCTCGCCACCGCATCGCTCGCGCATGGTATCGCGGGGCTGGAGCCGGCGTCAATGTGACCGAGATTATCTCCTGGCACTCCAGAACTCCACGGGCACCGTCAGGTCAGTTGCCTGCGAGACTTCGGACGCAGGCTTCGGGCTTCGAACGGCAGGCTTCGGGCTTCAGGCTTCAGGTACGGCAAAGCTCCCGGCCGTTCCCGAAGCCTGAAGCCTGAAGCCTGTAGTCCGAAGCCTGCCGTCAGTGCGACATTCTCGCCTCGCTCGCGCGTCAAGACAGACGCCGGGGACGGGATTGACAGACTTCGCGGGGCCGGTGTATAAGATGAAACGTGGTCGGGCAATGTGTCTCGCCCGCCTGATGGGCCAGCAAGTGGGACAGAATGGGGTTCGTCATGAACAGTCGCTTGTCGTGCGCTGCGCTTGCGGGGTTGCTCATCGTCCTGGTCTTCTCGCCGCTGGCGCCGGGGGCCATCGTTCCGCTGTCGGAGGGCGAGGGGCTGACCTTTCGCATCGACGAGGGCGGCCAGGCGGCCATCCTGAACCTCACCGATGCGCCAATTTCGTTCGACGGCTACGAGATCCGCTCCGCCGGATCGCTGCTCGACGTCACCGGCTGGACGAGCCTGTTCTACCAGCGGATGACCGGGACGGACCTGGCGGGCCTGCTGGGGCCGGGAGTCGAAGCGTTCATCGAGATGAAGCGTTCGACGAACTACATGGTCGAGGCCAGCCTGACGTCGCTGGCCACGCTGCAGCCGGGCGCGTCGGTCAGCCTGGGCCTGATGGCGCCGAACGCGACATACGACGATCTGCGGATCAAGTACGTCAACTCCTACGCATCCACGAGCATCCTGATGACGCTGGACATCGTCGGCCTGGCACGGCCGACTCCCCCGCCGCCGCCGGCGCCGATCCCTGAACCGGTCGAGGCGCCCCAGCCCGTTGCGCCGGCCCCGGTCGAGACGCCCGCGCCGATCGCCGTGCTGCCCCCTGACGAACCCGTGCCCTCCGTGCCTGAACCGGTCATCGTGCCCGAGCCCGTCGCGCCGGCCCCGGTCGAGACGCCCGCGCCGATCGCCGTGCTGCCCCCTGACGGACCCGTGCCCTCCGTGCCTGAACCGGTCATCGTGCCCGAGCCCGTCGCGCCGGCCCCGATCGAAACGCCCGCGCCGATCGCCGTGCTGCCCCCTGACGGACCCGAGGCGCCTGCCCCCGAGCCCATCGAGATCGAGCGGCCCCAGGAGCCATCCATCATCCTGGAGTGGCCGATCCGGCCGGTGGTCCGGCCGACGATCATCTTGGACGGCCCGTGGTTCCTGAGCCCGGCGGTGCTGCCGTACGACCTGATCGTGAGGATGGAGGAACATGACACCGTCTGGCCGCCTGACGGGCTGCTGTTCGCGGCGGTCGTTCGCGACACCCCTGTCTGTCACTGCGCCCTGGCCATCGAGCAGCCGCCGATCCCCGAGCCGGGCAGCGCGGCCCTGCTCCTGGCCGGCGTCGGGCTGCTGCGGATCGGCCGGCGGCGGGTTCGCCGTCGAGCGGCGGCCCCTTGACGGGGGGCGCCGGAGCGTTCGACGGGCACGCAGATTCAACAGGAGAGCGGTCTACTGTCCCAGCGTGCGCTCCGCCAGCGCCGCCAGTGCCGCCGCGCCGCCGGCGCGGAAGGCGGCGAGGCCCTCGTCGCCGCACAGGCGGACGAGCAGGGCGCGGCGGACGTCGGGGGGGGCCTCGGCCCTGAGCCGGTCGCGAAGCGGCCCCAGGGCCGCCGCGAACGCATCGACGTCCGCCCCCAGCGCGGCGGCGCAGCGGTCGCGCAGCGCGGCCGCCAGAGCGGGAAGACCCCAGGCCGTGGCAACGGAGAGGATGACGCCCTCCGTGCGGTGCACGGCCGGCAGGGAGAAGTCGCCGGCGGCCCCGTCGTCGGCGACGTTGACCAGCGCGCCGGCGGCACGGGCGTCCGCAGCGATGCGGGCATTGAGGGCGCGGTCGTCCGTGCAGGCGAAGACCAGGGCCGCCCCGGCCAGGTGGCGGGCCCCGTACGCCTCCGCCACGTGCTCCGCCCCCGCTACGGCCGCCGCCGCCGGATCGACCAGCCGGACCCGCGCCCCCGCCGCCAGCAGCCCCTCCACGCGCCGCCGCCCGACCGGCCCGCCGCCGACGACGACGGCGAGACGACCCTCCATGTTCACCATCAGCGGATACAGCTTCATGGGTCAGCGGGCCTCCACGGGGGCGGCCCGCTCGGCGGCGCGGATCGCGGCGACGACGGCGCGGGCCTTGTCGAGCGTCTCGACGTACTCCCCCTCCGGCGTGGAATCGGCGACGATCCCGCCCCCGACGTTCACGTGCGCCCGCCCGCCTTCGAAAACGGCCGTGCGGATGATGATGCTCAGCTCGGCCGCCCCGTCGGCGCCGAAGTGGGCCAGGCTGCCGGTGTAGGGTCCGCGGGCGACCGGCTCGAGTTCGTCGATGATCTCCATGGCCCGGATCTTGGGGGCGCCGGTGATCGACCCGCCGGGGAAGGCCGCGGCGATCAGGTCCGCCAGGTCGCACCCGGGGCGCAACCGGCCCTCGACCGTCCCCACCAGGTGAAAGACCGTCGGATGGGCCTCCAGGGCCCGGCCCTCGCTGACGCGGACCGATCCGTAGCGGCACACGCGGCCCAGGTCGTTGCGGAGCAGGTCGATGATCATCGCCAGCTCGGCATTGTCCTTCGCGCTGGCAAGAAGATGCGCCGCCGCCGCGGCGTCGGCGTCTGCATCGCCGCCCCGGCGGGCCGTCCCCTTGATCGGCCGCGTGACGATGTGCTCGTTGCGGCAGCGGAGAAAAAGCTCCGGCGAGCTGCTCGCCACGGCCCAGCCCTCCCCGGCCAGGTAGCCGCTGTACCAGGCGGGATTCGCCCGCCGCAGGCAGCGATAGGCCGAGGCGGGCTCGACGGAGGCGGACCACGTAAGCCTTTGCGAAATATTAACTTGGAAGATATCCCCTGCGGCGATGTACTCGACGCATCGCGCGACGGCGCGGCGGTAGTCCTCCGGCGTTCCGAACGTGCTGGACAGTCGCCCGTCGGCGACGGCCGTGTCGAGGTCGGCCCGCATGACGGCCGGGGCCGGGGCGGCGGCGCCCGCTTCGGCGGCGGTCAGCCGCTCGGCCAGCAGGGCCGCGGCCTGCCCTGCGCCCGGGGGCGGGGCATCGAAGGCCAGGGAGACGATGCGCCAGCCGCCATCGCGGCGGTCGTGGACGGCAACGGCGTCGTAGAACCCCAGGTGCATGTCAGGCAGAGGCGTATCGCGTCGAGCGCGTCCGGGAAGGCGCTCGAAGTGCCGGCCCAGTTCGTAGCCCAGATAACCCATCCACCCCGGCGCGTACGGCACCGCCGGCTGCGGCTCGGCCCGCACCGCCGTCAGCAGCCGCCTCAGCAGCGACGTCAGCGACTCGAGCCGCCCGCCCGGCCAGACGACGGGCGCCCCGGCCGTCCCGGGTGCGGACGTCTGCGAGGGCGGCGCAACCCCCGCGGGCAGGCCGTCACACAAGCTTACGCGCCACAGTGGCTTGCACCCGGCGATCGTGTAGCGCCCCCAGCGGTCGTCCCCGGCGGTGCTCTCCAGCCAGCACAGCCCCTCGCACCCCGCCAGGGCGTCGAAGACCGCCGCCGGGTCCGCCCGCCACGTCGGGGGGTGAACTCGCAGGACGGCCGCCAGGCTGTCGGGGCTGAAGGGGGTCATTCTTCCATCAGGATCAGGCTGCCCAGGCTCTTGGGATCATAGGGGTTGCGCATCGACTCGGCCCAGGTGGACGCCTCGGGCACCCCGGCGGTCGTTCGCAGGAGGTTCACCCGCCACTGCCGCGACGCCCCGGCGGCGCCGAAGGCGGCGCGGGGGATGGCGGCCTCGATGTACATGACGTTTTCGCCGTGGCTTGCCGCCACCTGGGCCTCGACAGGCCAGAACCGCTCGCCGCCCGGCAGGCCGCGGGCGGCGATGGCGATGCCGTTGGCCTTGATCGTGAGCCGGTACAGATCATCCGCCGAGTCCGCCCGGGTCGTCGGATCGAGGATGATCTCGACGAGGTCCTCGCCGAGGGCCATCCACTGATCGTACCGCACGCGGTTGACGGCGTCAGCCGTCGGCGCAGCGCCGGCCGGCAGGTCGCAGCGGAACGCGAAGTAGAGGAACTCCTTGTCATGCCGGACATACGCGTTCGTCTCCGCCCGGGCGGCTGCAGGACGGCCTGCGCGCCAAAAGGCGCCGGCGACGTTGCCGACGGCGGGCGGCCAGTCGACCAGGTCGCCGTCGACGACGACCGGCGCCGCGGCCGGCGGCGACAGCAGCAGCCCCGCCACCGCCGCCAGTGCCCGCGACGGCTGCTCGGGCGCCTCCAGCAGCACCGGCGCCGTCAGCTTCCCGGCCGGCGCCGCCGACTGGAGGGGACAGGCGAACCGCAGCGCCGCCGCCGCCCGCCCCAGGGGGGGAACCGTGA
>JAAYZK010000212.1 GCA_012514895.1 Planctomycetota bacterium
CTGGACGCGCCACCCGTCCGCCTGGACGGGAGTCTCGACGAGGCGCCCTGGCGCGACCTCCCGGAACGGGCGCTCCGCGACCTGCGCACAGGCGCGGAACCGTCCGCCCCGACGTTCTTCCGCCTGTTCTGGGCGGATGACGCGCTGTTCGTCGGCGTGCGCTGCCTCGACCCCGAACCCCGCACCCTGCGCATCGGCACCGAACGGGACGGCGACAGCGCCATCTGGAACGGCGACGTCGTGGAAATCCTGCTGGAGACCGACGCGCACGCCTACTACCAGATCGCGATCAACCCCGCCGGCGCCGTCGTCTGCATCGACCGCGGCTTCGGAATCATCGTCAACGGCATCAATTGCCTCTGGACGGCCGGGGCGGAGACGGCCGTCCGAACCGACGCCACCGGATGGAGCCTGGAGTGCCGCATTCCGGTGACGTCCCCCGGCGCGCAGCTCCCGGCCGCGCGCCTGCATGGCGTGGTCGGCCGCCGGCCGGACTCCGGCCGGCCCTGGTTCTTCAACCTCTGCCGCCAGCGCGTCCGGGATTCGGGGGCGGAGACGTCCGCCTTCTCGCCGTCCGCCGGAGGGTTCCACGCCGTCGGGGCCTTTGCCCGGCTGGCACCGCCGCCCGCCCCGCACCTGCCCTAGGGGGCAGGCCAAGCCCGAGAGGAAACCGACATGTTGCGCTACAACGGCTGCCCCGTCCTGGCCAGCGAGGCCGTCACCCGCCGAGGCCCGGCCGTGGAGATCGAGATCGGCCCCCCGCAGATCGTCGCCGCGCGGGACGACTCCCCGGACGAAGGCACCTTCACGGGACCGCGGCTGCATCGCCTCGGCGACGCCATCGTCCTCAACTGGAAGTTCGACCGCGACGTCCTGGACCAGACCCTGCCGGACCGGCCCAACGGCCGCATCAGCCGGGACGGCGGACTCACCTGGGAGCCGCAGACCACGCTGCTGCCGACGGGTGCGACCTTCCAGACCGGCCCGCGCGAGATCTCGGTCTGGTTCCGCGACGGCTTCGAAATCCCCGGCCAGCCCGGCCACTTCCGGATCCCCTGCTGGCGATCCACCGACCTGGGCATCACCTGGAACGCCCCGGAGTGGACCCCCGTCGCATACCCCGGGACCCGGGGGCTGGACCCGTACAACCCGCCGGAATCCTTCCGCCGCCAGGACCGCAACTTTCTCGGCGGACTCGTCAAGGCGGAGCCGCCGGCCTACCTCGAACCCTTCTTCCGGCAGGTGTCGCGCCGGCGCGGCCCCTCGCTGAACCCCCAGGTCCGAACACCCGACGGCACCCTCCACAGCCTCGTCTACAGCCGCTACCGCAGGGACGGTTCCGGCACTGCCGACGGGGCGGACGACTTCTGGCAACACTTGAACTGGCACCGGTATGCCGTCCTGCTGCAGACGTCCACGGACCAGGGCCGCACCTGGACCTTGGCGGCGTGCCGGTGGACGGCTCGGACTACGAACCGCGGCTGGAGGTCGCCCCGGACGGCAGCCCCAACCGCGAGGCGTCGTTCATCGACCATTCCGGCGATCCGCCGCGCCCCGGCTTCCTGGGGCGGGTCGACTTCGCGCCGGGAGACGGCTTCAGCGAGCCCGCGCTGGTGCGCTTCCCCGACGGGGAGCTGCTCTGCGCCCTGCGCACGGGCAGCCACAAGCCGCTGTACGCCATCCGCAGCCTCGATGATGGCCGCACCTGGAGCAGGGCCTCCCTGCTCTCCCCCCGCTACATCAACCCCATCTGCGGAATCAAGCCGCAACTGGTCCTGCTCGGCAACGGCATCCTCGCGCTGGGCACCGGCCGGCCGGACTGCACCGTCCATTTTTCGGCTGACCGGGGCCGCAGCTGGTTCCTCTCCGAAACCCTGTTTTCAGGCACCGCCCTGCGGTGGGACGGCATCTTCTCCGGCAGCCATGCCAACGTCTCGATGATCGCCGCCGACGAGCAGACCCTGCTCTTCGCGCACGACGCGACGCGGCCGGATCCCTCTGCGGACCACCCCTGGCTGCAACGGGCCGGGCACGGCCTGATCGTCCTGCGCCGGATCAGCGTCCGGCCTTCCGCTTGAAGCGGGTCAGCGGTTCAGAGACACGGGCACCGGAACCTCCAGCAGGTAGGCCACAACCATGCCGACGACGACCATCAGCAGCTCGCCGGCGATCAGGCCGATGAACAGCGGCCGCACCCGCGCATAGGCGTCCTTGTTGCCGTAGCGGGTCACGAGCGACTTGCAGAGCCACCCGAG
The DNA here is from genome assembly GCA_012514895.1 of Planctomycetota bacterium. Taxonomy (GTDB): domain Bacteria; phylum Planctomycetota; class Phycisphaerae; order SM23-33; family FEN-1343; genus JAAYZK01. The sequence continues at coordinate 2,256 of JAAYZK010000212.1, forward strand.
CAGGATCGAGAACCAGTAGGCGCCCATGATGGGGTTGACGAGCATGATCATGCCGATCGGGTGCGGCAGCCAGAAGAGGCTCTGCCGGAGGAACAGCAGCAGGGCCATCGCCCCGCCGCCGCCCAGCAGCCAGAGCGCCTCGCGCGGGGCCGCCTCCGGCGGCGTGCGCGCCATCGTCGCCATTGTGTTGATGATCCAGGTCGGGGTGGCGGCGAAGAAGCCGTGGTTCATCATGTCCGCCCCGCCGGCGTAGCACATCAGCAGGACCATGCCGATCGAGACCACGGCGGACAGCGCGATCGCCAGCAGCATCGCCGCATGGAAGCGCCCGCGCCGCAGCCGCAGCGCGTCGCGCATCTTCAGGCAGTTCGCCATCGCCGGCGCGATGAAGGTCTTGATGTCGAGGAACAGCGCCGAGTAGTACACCATGATCGGCGTGAAGAGCGCCGGCGCCGTCCAGGCGCGGTTCATGCCGAAGAGCGTCCGCACCAGGTGGAACGGTCCCGCCCATGCCTGGAACCCCAGGATCCCGCCCTCGGCCACCGCCCGCACCAGCCCGATCGTCAGCACCAAGATCACCAGCCAGGCCGCCAGCGCATGGAACGGGTTCGCCCCCATCCCCCGCCACAGCATCAGCAGCACCGCCGCCGAGCCCCCCAGGAACACGCCCGAGGCCACCCGCAGCTCCCGCCGCTCGTCC
>JAAYZK010000023.1 GCA_012514895.1 Planctomycetota bacterium
ACGACCCGCGATCTGGGCCTGGACAACGTGGAGCAGGACTGGTTCGTCCAGACCTGGACCTTCCCGGTGACGTGGCTGTCATCGGCCGGCACGTTCGATCTGGGACTGCACGCCACGACCAGTTGCGGGAACGACCAGATTGCCATGCTCACCGACATCAGCCCTGTCCCGGTCCCCGGCGCCGTGCTGCTGGGCATGCTGGGGCTGGGAGTTCTGCCGCTCGGCCGCCGCTGCCTGCGGTAGCGGCCGGCCGTATCGATGACGATCCGCCCTCTCTGTCTTCCGGAGAAGCATTTCTCCTGTTGACAGGATACGAGATCTGTGGTAAATACCTTATATCTTTGGGTCGGGTTCACCTCACAGTGGCCTGTTGGCGCTGCAGGGAGTGGTCTTTGAGTTACAGGGCAATGACAATCGGGGCTGTCGGTACGCTCCTGATCGCCGTGTCGCTTGCCGGCGCGGATATCAGTGCGGCCGTTGCTGTGCCCGATGCGTCGGCCGGTGCCGAGGCGACGTGGAGCCCGTTCTCCGCGGCCGACCTCAGCACGTCGACGCCCGTCATGCCCTGCCTGGATCCCTCCCAGGCCGTGTCGGACGCCCCGGCCGATCCAGGCGTGCTCCGTGCCGATCCCCCCAGTGCCGCGCTGTGTCTGGCGACGCTGTGCGGCCTGGGCGCATGGCAGATTGGCAAGTCGTTCAGGCGGATCAACTTAGCTTACGTTCCGGAGTGGTATCACACCGGCGGCCCGTCGCGGATCGGCCCGGCGACGCCGCTGGATCCAAGCTTCGCCGTCCTGCCGGTGGATGCCGTCAGCGATCCGTCGTTGCGGGACGGCGTCGGTGAACGTCACGTTGTTCACGTCGGTCGTCTGCGACAGCAGTACTTCGCCTCCATCCGGTGCCCACGCGCGCCTCCTGTCTGGGGATGACCCGTTCTGCGTCGGATTCCGAAGGATTCACATTCCTCGGAGACGACGGACCTGACGGAGATGCAGATGTCTGGTCCGCCATGTGTTCGGGTTGGTCCACGATAGGAACGATAGCCCCCCGCCTCGCCGTCTGGGGCCTTGCCCGGGCGAGATGGGGAAGTGAAGGAGACGAAGGGATGAATAAGAAGATTCTTTCGATGATTGCCGCCGTTGTTCTGACGGGTGCTGTTGCCTCGGCCGATACATCGCTGTTCTGCTCGGTAGGCGAATTGAACCTCAGTTACAGCGTTGCTACCGGAGGCATGGTCATTACCTCGGGTACGAGCAGTTCAATGGACGTCTGGAAGCTGGGCGCCTCCCCCGTGGAGCACCTCGCGCTCCTGGAAAGCGCCGTCACCGGCATGTACACCCTGGACATGGTCTTCACGCAGTTCGCGGCGAATGACTGGCGGGCGACCGGCACGTTGACCCTGAAGGACGTGAACCAGGAGGTCGTCAAAGGGAGCTTTGTCTCGTCGAACGTGTATATCGACCCCAATGCCGGGGTTCTCGGGAGCGGGAGTCTGGTCATCAAGGGCTCACTGTCGCCCATCTCGCCGAACGATGGCGTGCTTGTGCCTTCCGTGTATGGGTGGGACATCACCAACGGCACCGACACGATCCATTTCAACAACGCGACGAGCTTCGATACCGGTTCGGTGGTTAATACTGAGTTCCTGTTTGATCCCAGTGTCTTCCCTGTGAAGCCCGTCACGCTGGATGAGTTCTTCACCGGCATGTCGGGCTCCATGGCGGGATGGAATCTGGTCGACGGTGACTCTCAGGTCACGATCACCCCGGTTCCGGCCGGCGTGCTGCTGGGCCTCATCGGTCTGGGCATGGTCGGCGCCCGGATGCGGAAGTACGCGTAATCATGCGGAAGCTCCTCTCACTCCGCTTTTCAGGAGGGGAGAGAGCATGCCGTGCTGAATGGACAGCCACACGGCCGGTCCCGGCTTCGGTGCCTCTTCGGCGCTGAAGTCGGGGCCGGTGTGTGGCTGTCCTGCATCAGGGGCCTGCGGGGTGTCGGCAGAGGGGCCGTTCCGCCCAGTCTCCCGGTGAACAGGTCGTGCCCGCCCCGCCCCTGGATTTCCTGCTGCCAAGGTGCGGCACGGTACTGCTATACTGACCGACGTGGAACGAAACGCTCGATTCTCTTGGCCATGGTGTGTTCGCCTGGGAGCTCTGGAATGACCCGCTGGACGTCTGGGAAGGTCAACGTTCGCCTGCTTCTCATCCTGGTGGCTGTCGTCGTCGCCCTCGGTGTGGCCGCCGTGGCCGCTCGGCACGTGGGGCGGAGGATCCTGACAGAGCGGGCCCTCAGCCTCGGCAGGGAAGCCTTGGCCCGCGAGGACTGGCAGGAAGCCTGCAAGCAGTTGCTGGATTACCTGGGGCGCCACCCGGACGACACGGAGATCCTCCTGCAGTATGCCGATGCCTGCGTGATGGTCCGGCCGCTCGAGTGGCGGAACCTGCAGAAGGCTGTCGGCGCCTATCGGCTGGTGATCCAGCTTGCCCCCACCGAATCGCTGCCGTACGAGCGGCTGGCGGGCCTGTATGCCGGGCTGCGGGAGTACTCGGAGCTGGCGTACCTGGCCGAACGCCGCATCCAGCACGCGCCGGATGACCTGCGGGCCCGGACCTGGCGGGCCGAGGCCCTGATCGGGCTGCGGAAGTTCGACGAGGCGGGCGTGGTGCTCGACGAGATCGTCGCCGCCTGCGAACAGGACCCGACGACGCGGCGCGAGTACGTGCAGGCCTGCTACATGAAGGCGGGGATCGCCGCCGAGACAGCCACCGACGATGGCCGCCGAGGCGCCGAGGCGTGGCTGGACCGCGCTGTGGCTTACGACCCCGCATCCGCCGAGGCCCTGCTGTACCGCGCCCAGTTCCGCCGCGGCAATGGACGCCTTGACGAAGCCCGGCGGGATCTCGAACAGGCCGACCGGCTCGAGATCGCCGACATCCGCTTGCGCCTGATGCTCTGCGACGAGTGGCTTGCCCACGACGACCTCAACCGGGCAGCGGCCCAGCTCGATCTGGCAAGCGCCGTGGACGCCCCGACGATCCGCGACTGCTTCCTGGACGTCAACGACTGGCTGGCGGCCCGCTTCGTACGGACCGCCCGGCTGGCCTTGGCCCAGGGGCCCCAGTCGCCCTATGCCGAAGACGCACTGGCGATCATGAACGGCTTCCAGGACCGCCGCCACCGCCTGATGGCGCTGCCCTACGGGATCCGCCTTCTACTGACGGCCGGCCAGGCCGCCGAGGCTGAGACTCACCTGACGGAGTTCCTCGGCCTGTTGAGCACCGGCGAACAGAGCCCCGCTTCGACGGCGGATGTGGCTTACCTCAAGGCCCAGGTGGCGCGGGCCCAGGAGCGGCCCTACCGGGTGATCGAAGTGCTCGAACCGATCCTGGTGGCCGATTCGGATCGGGCCGACCTGTGGAAGCTCATCGCCGAAGCCTACAGCCGCACCGACCAGACCAGCCGGGCCGTCCGCGGCCTCCTGCAGTACCTCCGCCTCCGCCCGCGCGATCCGGACATGACGCTGCAGTTGGCCAAGGAGTACCTGAAGCTGCGCGACTGGAACAGGGCGTTCGAGACCGCCCGCCTGGCCGAGCCGCTCGATCCGACCGATATCGTCCTCAAGCTGCTGCGGATCGAGGCGACCATCTACTTGGCCGTCGAGCAGCAGGAGGAGATCGACCACGGACGCCTCGACGCGCTGGCGGCCGAACTGGCCGACTTGCGGGCCAAGCACCCCGACCGGGTGGACGTCCGGATCCTCCAGAGCATCATCGCCGTCTACCGGGGGGACGACGACCTGGCCGAGCGGGAGTTGAAGCTGGCGATCGCCGAGTGCGACGAGACGCTCCGCGCCGAGATGCAACTCGCCCGGCACTACTACCGGATGAAGCGCATGGCCGAGGCGATCGACGTCTGCCGCACCGCCTGCCAGCGCCACAGCGCCATCGCCGAGCCGTGGCTGTCGCTGGCGGGCCTGCATGTTGTGGAAGAGGACATCGATCAGGCCCGCGCATGTCTGCAGGAAGGGCTGTCCCACACGGAGAACTATTGGGAACGGCGGGAAATGACGCTGCGCCTGGCGGGGCTCGAACTGCTCCACGGGCAGCGCGACGCCGGTGTGACGCTCCTGCGGGACCTCGTGGCGGACGATCCGCACGAGATCCGGGGCCGCTCGATGCTGCTGAGCCTGCGCGAGGTGCAGACCGATGCCGCCTGGGCCGCCGAACTCATAGAGGGGATCCGCCAGGCTGAAGGCGGCACGGGTCTGCTGTGGCGGATGCACCAGGCGTCGCTGTGGCTGTCGCAGCCGGATTGGCGCTCCCGCCAGCAGGAGATCCACGACGCCCTGGACTACTGCATCAACCACGATCCCGACTGGTCGATCCCGGTGCTCCTGCTGGCCGAGATGTACCACAAGCTGGGCCAGTTG
>JAAYZK010000213.1 GCA_012514895.1 Planctomycetota bacterium
GCTATGATACCCGCTTACGCCGTCGCCGCCAGGGGGGCGGATCGGAGCGAGAATGAAGACCTATGAGCAGATCAACGCCCGGATCGAATCGGGCAAGGCGGTCGTGCTGACGGCCGAGGAGATCATCGGCTACGTCGAGGCCAAGGGGCTCGAGGCTGCCGCCGAGGAGGTCGACGTCGTCACCACCGCCACGTTCGGGCCGATGTGCTCGTCGGGCTGCGTGCTGAACTTCGGCCACAGCAAACCCAAGATCCGCATGACCGAGGCGTGGATCAACGACGTGCTGGCCTACTCCGGACTCGCGGCGGTCGACCTCTACCTCGGCGCCACCCAGCTTCGCGACAAGGACCCGGCCAACATGGACTACCCCGGCGCCTTCAAGTACGGCGGCGGGCACGTCATCGAGGACCTCGTCGCCGGACGCGAACTGCAGCTTTTCGCCCTCTCGTACGGCACGGACGACTACCCCCGGCGGGAGCTGCGGACCTACTTCACCCTGGATGACCTCAACCAGGCCATCATGGTGAACCCCCGCAACTGCTACCAGAACTACAACGTCGCCGTCAACGACTCCGACCGGCGGATCCACACCTACCTGGGCGTCCTGGAACCGAACCGCCGCAACGCCGCCTACTGCTCGGCCGGGCAGCTCAGCCCCCTGCTGAACGACCCGCTCTACGAGACGATCGGCCTGGGCACGCGCGTGTGGCTGGCCGGCGCCCACGGGCACGTCTACGCCGAGGGCACCCAGTTCGACGGCGCCTGCGACCGCACGGACGACGGCGTCCCCACCGGCGGGGCCGGCACGCTGGCCCTGACGGCCGACATGAAGCGGATGGACCCCCGCTTCGTCCGCGGCGTCAGCCTGATCGGGTACGGCGTCTCGCTGGCCCTGGGCGTCGGGGTGCCGATCCCGATCCTCAACGCCGGCATCCTCAGGCGGACCTGCGTGAGGGATCGCGACATCCTCGCCCCCGTCGTCGACTACGGCGGCGACTACCCCAACGCCACCGGCCGCGTGATCGCCCACGTCACCTACGAGCAACTCAGGCGCGGGCAGATCACCCTGGACGGCAAAACCATCGAGGTCGGGTCGATGTCGTCGTACGCCATGGCCCAGGAGATCGCCGCCCTGCTGCGCGACCAGATCGCCCGCGGCGAGTTCGTGCTCAGCCGCCCCTTTGCGCCGCTCCCGCGTGAAAAAGCCTTCCATCCGCTCCGGTACCAGGAGAAGCCGTCATGACCGCCACGGTGACCCAACGGCTGATGCTGTGGTTCCCCCGCTGCGAATGCGAGAAGCCCATCGTCTACCACCTCGTGAAGGACTACGACCTGATCGTCAACGTCTTTCGCGCCAAGGTGACGCCCGACGAGGAGGGCTACCTCATGCTGGACGTCACGGGCACCGAGGCCAACATCGCCGGGGCCCTGGACTACGTGCGGACGTTCAACGTCACGATCAGCGCCACCGCCCGCGGCCTGACGTGGCACGCCGACCGCTGCACGAGCTGCGGCAACTGCCTGACCCACTGCCCCACCGGGGCCCTGCACGTCGCCGACCGCGCGACGATGGCCGTGGCGTTCGACGACGCCAGGTGCATCGAGTGCCTCGCCTGCCTGCGCGTCTGCCCCTTCGGGGCCTGCGCGTCGCTGTTCTGAGGACCGGCTACGCCCCCTCGATCAGCTCGCGGAGCTCGGGCGGGAGGTAGCGCTGATCGAGTTGGGCGCGTCCCCGCAGGGCCCGGGCCGTCACCGACACCTGGTCGGCGACGGAGGCGGTCGGGTCGAGGAAGAGGACCTCCCGGTCGCGGAGGCGCACCAGGGCGCCGCCGGGATGGTCGCTGTCGGCGGGCCCGGGCACCTGGCGCACCGTCAGCCCCACCTGTTCGGCCAGATCCAGCAGCGACGCCAGTTGCGTGATGGCATCCATAGGTGTTCACCCCGGCGGCCGCGGCCCGTTCAAGTTCCGCCGCCGTCTCGCCGATAGACCTGAAAGGGCCTGCTCCGCGCACGGCGCGGAGGGGTGCGGACGTTCCTCGTCCTATAACATAAAGGCACGCTCGTGACCAGCTTGACCGCCGACCATCTCCGTTCGGGATTCAGCCCCGTCGATCAGCTCCGCGCCGAGAACGCCGCCTTGAAGGAGCAGCTGGAGCGCTGCCAGGCCCTCGCCACGGTCGGCACGATGACGGCGATGATCCTGCACGAGTTCAACAACATCCTCACGCCGGTCATCAACTACGCCCACCTGGCGGCCGACGGCGACCAGCAGATGGTCGCCAAGTGCGTCCGCAAGACGACCGAGGGGGGCCAGCGGGCGGTGGACATCTGCGACGCCCTGCTGAGCATGCTTCGCAACCGCACCGGCGAGCCGGTCCGCGTGCGCCTGGCCGAGCTGGTCGAGCGGTCGCTGCTGGCGATGGGCCGCAGTCCGGCCAAGGACGGGATCACCGTGCACATCGCCATCCCCGGCGGCCTCAGCGCCATGGCGCGGCCGGCCGAGCTGATGCAGGTGCTGGTGAACCTGCTGATCAACGCCCGCTCGGCCATCCTGGCGGCGGGCCTCCGCGGGCGGATCTCGATCACCGCGTCGCGCACGGACGAGGCCGTCACGATCAGCGTCGCCGACAACGGCACCGGCATCGCCCCCGAGCACATGCACCGGGTCTTCGAACCCTTCTTCACCACCAAGACCGGCGGCGCCGCCGGCGAGACCGGCACCGGGCTGGGGCTGGCCCTCTGCAGGCAGGTCCTCCACCGGATGCACGGGGACATCGCCGTCGAGAGCACGCTCGGCCAAGGCGCGACCTTCCACATCACGCTGCCGGCGTAAGCGTCGCCAGGGGCTTCCATTGCGGACCGCCATCGGGTAGCGTCTGCGCGGACAGTGTCTGCGGAGAGCGAATCATGGCGGATGTGCAACTGGTCCTGATCGGCGCCGGGAACATGGGCGAGGCGCTGCTGCGCGGCGTGCTGGCAGCCGGAGTGATGGCGCCGGCCGACGTGGCGGCCGTCGAGCCGCGCGCCGAGCGGCGGACGGCATTGGGCGCGTCGCTGGGCATCGCGATGGCGGCCGACCTGGCGGCGGCCCCGGCCGCCGAGGCGTACGTCCTGGCCGTCAAGCCCCAGCAGATGCCCGACGTCCTGCCCGTCCTGGCGGGGCGGCTGCCCGCCGCCGGAGCGTTGGTGATCTCCATGGCCGCGGGGATCACCACGCGGCACCTCGCCGCGGGCCTCGGCCCGGCCGCCCGGATCGTCCGGACGATGCCCAGCACGCCGATGCTCGTCGGTCGCGGCTGCACGGGCCTGTGCCGCGGACCCGGCGCGACGGAGAAGGACATCGACCTGGCCCGGCGGCTGTTCACCTCCGCCGGCGTGGCCGTGGTGCTCGACGAACCGGCCCTCGACGCGGTGACGGCCGTCTCCGGCAGCGGGCCGGCTTACTTCTTCTACCTGATCGAGGCGATCGTCGCCGCCGGCGTCGCCGAGGGGCTCGACGAGGCGACGGCGCTCGTCCTGGCCCGCCAGACCTGCGCCGGGGCGGCCGAACTGCTCGCCCGCGGCGGCGAACCGCCCGCCGACCTCCGCGCCAAGGTCACCAGCCCCGGCGGCACGACCCAGGCGGCGATCACGGCGATGGACGCCGCCGGCGTCAAGGACGCGATCACCCGCGCAGTCCGCGCCGCAGCGGCGCGCAGCCGCGAACTGGGTAAGTAGCCTCGCCCGGCCTCCTGCGCATGGAGAATTCGGCGCCGACGGCGGACAGATCCCGTTCTTGACCCTGTCGCAGATGCCGTCTCTTGGAGGGGCACGGCATTTCGCGCGAAAGGGGTCGGACAGTCGAACAAGTCGGACGGCATGGACTTGTCCGAGACGTCAGCCCCGTCAGACACGCCGGACAACAACCGGACGATTCACGCGCCCCCGGGAGGTCGCGCCCAGAGGGCCCCAACTCCCCCCAGCATCCGAACGGGACGCTCCGCTCCTCAAGGCAGTTTCTTCTCGGTCCGGCACTTCAGCACGGTCAGCGACAGCCTTGGGAAGGTGTACTGAAACCGCGACGACCCGACGGAATGGGCCGATGCGACGGGACGAACGCGGTCCGGCTCATCAAAGCTGTTGCTCACGTCGCGCTCGCCGGCATCCTCCGTGTCGACGAGCGTCCAGACCTCGACGTCGCCGACGAGCCGGCCGAAGGCCGTCAGGTCGATGGTGGCGTCGCACGCCATCGGCAGCGTGTTGACGACGAACAGCACCACCTCGCGGCCGTCGGCCGACAGCGTGGCGCTGACGTGCGTGGACGGCAGGTCGCCCGCCAGCGCCGTGATGAGCGGGCGACGGCCGGCGTAGTTGGCGTAGAGCCACTGGGCGTGGTAGGCGGGGGTGGTGAACAGGCCGTCCGGCCGGGTCTGGATGGCCCCGGCGCAGTGGCTGTTGATCAGGTCGGAACGGGTGGTGATCTCCACCAGGTCGGCGTTGCCGTGCAGGATGTTGTGGTAGATGGCGCAGGCGAGGGCGTTGTCGAGCGTCCAGAGGGCGTGGCGCTGGAGGCCCCAATCGGTGGCGGTGGTATTCCACTCGGTCACGGCCACCTTGATGGCAGGGCCGCGCGGATGGCGCGCCAGCAGACGGCGGAGGTCGTCGAAACTCGCCTCCCGGCCGGGCAGGTCCGAGTAATGGTGCGGGCAGATGTGGTCGAGATGCGCACCGGCCTGCTGGAGGACATCCTCGCTGGGATACGAAGACAGCAGCGTGATGGACGGGTCGGCCTGGCGCATGGCGCGGCAGAACGCCGGCAGTCGGGCGGCATACTCCAGCCCGCCCTGTTCGTTGCCGACCTGCCAGTACTTGACGCCGTAGGGTTCCCGGTGGCCGTTCCGCGCCCGCAGGCGGCCCATGGGGGTGTCGGCGGCGCCGTTGAAGTACTCGACCTGGGCGGCCGCTTCGGTGGCCTCCACGCCGGTGACGCGGACGCAGATCATCGGCTCGGCGTCGACGGCGCGGCAGAGGGCGATGAACTCCTCGAGCCCGGACGCCGCGGGGTGGATGCTGTTCCAGACGGTCTCCCGCCAGGGAACCCGTTGATCTGGGTCGCCGATGAGGTTCCGCCAGTTGTAGTGCTCGACGGCGATGCCGCCCCAGCGGATGATGCCAGGTCTCAGGGCGCGCAGGGCCTCGACGACGTCGGCCCGCCAGCCGCCCACGGCGTTCTCCGGCATGAGCGAGATCTGGTCGACCCAGACCGTGCCGGGGCCGCGGAACTCCAGGCAGAGCCTCGCGCCGGCCGACGCGGCGGTCGGTGTGAGCTGGGCCGTGTACTTCTCCCACGTCATGCCCGGCTCGAACGTCGTCTGGGCCAGGATCTGTCCGCCGTCTCTGAGGTAGGCCCGGACGCGCAGCGGCTGATCGGACCGTCGCAGGTAGACGGAGAGTTTACAGGGCTCGTCGGCGGTGACGGCCACGCCGTCCTGGGCGATGCCGATGGTGCAAGGTTCGACGCCCTGGGCCTCGATGCGTTGGGACCGGCTGCCGTTCAGCGGATTCGACTCATCCAGCGTGAACCGGCCGCGATTCACCGCGCCGATCGGATACCACGGCCGCTCGCGGGGGTCGGTTGCCTCGCGGAAGGCGAGCGTGTAGGGGGCGATCCCCTCGAAGCTGGTATCGCAGAGCTTCTCGGCCCACAGGCCGTCCACGCAGTCGTGGCAGGGCTCGATGAACTGCCCGTACTGGAAGGGATTGATCGGAGCGTTGGTCAGCGCCCTTGCCTCCACGCGGATGGCGGCGTTGGCGGAGCGGAGTTCCTCCAGGTGGATGCCGTCGAACCACGCGACGCCCCTGCCCTTGCCGAAGCCGGCGAAGAAGACGGCGATCTGGGCAGTTCCATCCGACGGCGCACGGAAGATGACGGTGTCGTGCGTCCACTCCGTGTTGCCTTCGTGGTTAGGCCCCTGCGCGATCGTGGTCTGGCCGTCGGGCGTGGCGACGCGGAGCGCACCGTAAACCTTGGCGTCGGTGACGACCAGGCCGGCGGTTCGGACCCATCCGGTCAGCCGGTAGAGATGCCCGGGCTGCAGCGTCACCACCTGGCCGAGGGCGGTGTCGGAGTCGGCGGCAGCCGCGATCCGCAGCGAACATCGGCCGGTGCGGCGGATGGAGCCGTCCCTGGTGATCGACGGCTGGGCACCGACGACATAGAGCCTCCAGCCGTCATGGAGCCCGTTCGCCTCGAAATCGCCGTTGACGATCTGAACAACCGCCGGGGCCCCGCTGGCCGTGGCCGCCATGGCACAGATCATCCAGGCCGCCATAACGGAGCGTCGGTGAAGGTGCGACCGTTGATCACCCATCGCTGGTTCTCCGGAGTACCAAGGGCAGGTAGGAGCTACATCTTCTTACCTGCAAGATCATCCCCAGCCGCCCCCTCTCCTCCGCTTGCGGCCGAGTCACATCCTCGACCGGCACCGGCATGATGGTGACGGCCGCGGCCTGTCGCTGCCCGACGGCTCAGGGGCGGAGCACCCGGCACCGGATTCCTCACTCCAGATGTTCGGTTTATTGCTCCTCCACCGTCACGACGGCGGCGCGGCCGCGGAAGCCGAAGGGGATGCAGCAGTAATCGTCCGACCAGATCCCGTCCTCGGGGCGGATCCGCCCGTCGGCGACGTGGCGGTTGTCATAGAAGGACGTCTGCCAGGTGCTGTCCGGCTCGCACGTGCTGCGGTGGTGCGGGCCCAGCAGGTTCCGCAGGGAACCGACCAGCTCGATCTCGACGGCATTGTCGCCGGCGCGGACCAGGTCGGTGATGTCGGTCTCATAGGGCGGCCACCAGATCGGCTCGGCGGCCCGCCCGTTCACGCGGACGTGCGCCAGGGGCGCATCGAGCGTCTCCAGCCGCAGCAGCACCCGCTCACCCGCCGACGGCGCCTCCAGGCGGACCGTGCCGCTGAGGGTCGCCCGCCCGGCGAAGAACGGGTATCCCTCCCGCGTCAGGTCGCCGGCGACGGTCCGCGGCTCGGCGATCAGGGCGAACGACGGGGCGAACCGCACGCAGTTCGGCTCGCGGGGCCCGGCCGCCTCGGCCGCCGCCACGGCGAACGAGCCGATCAGGTAGATCGACTCCAGCTCCACCCCCTCGGCCACCTCGTACAGGCTCGCCAGGGCGAAGCTCGCCGCCGGCAGCGGGCGGAAGTCGATCGACAGCTCCAGCGTGTTGGTCCCTTCGACCGCGCCGGAGGCGATGTCGACGGGGTGGAAGGAGCGGTCGATGTACCAGCCGTCGCCCTCGCGGGCGACGGGGCGGCCGTTGATCGTGATGGCGTAGCGTTCGGCGTCCTCGACCACCACCGACAGTTCCTCGGGGACGCTGCGGACGTCGAAGGCGAACTGCAGCGTGACCGGGCCGCGGTAGTCATCCTCGGTCAGCAGCCGCTGGTGCGTGATGACCGGCAGCGGCTCGCTCCACGCCCCGCCGCCCCGCCGCAGACGGCAGACATCCAGCGTCAGGGCGTTGGGGCGGTCGCGGCGGATCGCCATCGGCCCGCTGATCTCCACGCGGGCGACCTCGCGCCGCCGGATGGCCGGGACGGCCTGGGGATCGGCGGCGGCGTCCAGCACCAGCAGCCGCGACCCCAGCGGCGGCAGCGACAGCGGCGTGCGGACCAGCCCGTCGCCGGGGGTCTGCCCGACGGCCTCCACCGCGCCGGTCCGCAGGTTCCACGCCGACAGCCGTCCGCGGCCGCGCAGCTCGATCGTGCCTTCCACGGCACCGTCGGGGCTGGTGTTGACGATGTAGAAGACCCGCTCATCGCCGACCTGGCGGACCTGCACCCATACGTCCTCGGCGCCCGCCGCTTCGAGCTTCACCGGCGCGGCGACGGCCCGGTCGAGGGCCGCGGCCAGGGCCGCCCGCCCGTTGGAGACGGGCTGGGCCGCCCGGCGGAGCTCCTCCAGGCCCGCGTCGCCGGCGGCCTGGACGCCGTCGATGCGGACAGGCAACTCGCCGACCCGCAGGATTGTTCCGCCGCCGGCGGCGAAACGCCGCAGCAGGTCCAGCGTCGTCCGCCGGATCGTGATCATCGACGGCAGGACGACCGCCCTGTAGGCCATCTCGCCCACCCGCAGCTCGGACCCTTCCACGACGCCGTGCCGGGCCATGAGGGTCTCGTCGCCGAAGTGGAAGTCGCGCTGGGCGCCCAGCAGGGCGTCGCACAGGGCGACCAGCTCGTCGTCGCGCCGCCGCACGTCCTGCGGCTCGTTCTGGCGGTCGTGCGGGCGGTCCATCAGCGTCGGATCGTGCAGGCAGAAGGCCGATTCCACCGGGTGGACCACCAGCACATCCACCCGCGGGCGTCCCTGGCGCAGGACGTACGACAGCCGGGCGAAGCAGTCCGCCAGCGGCCGGTTGTCGGGCCACCAGGGCTGCTGGTACGACAGGTGCGGCACGTAGATCCGCTTGCGCCGCCCGCGCATCGAGTAGAACGACCCGTGCAGGCAGCGGTAGTTGATCCCAAGCACCATCATCCACTCGGCGATCCGCTTGCGCTCGGCGAAGGTGATCCGGTGCGAGCTGACGGCGTACATCTCCGCCAGCATCTCCCGCTTGCCCAACTGGTCGGCGACGCTGGTGGCCTGCTTGGGCGTCAGGATGAACTTCTTGCCGCTCGGCCAGCGGAGGCTCATCGTCAGGTGGTCGATGCCCGGGAGCTGCATGTACTCGTAGGCGGGCATCGTCGCGCCGGTCCAGGCGATCTGGTTGTTGAGCGTGTCCTCCCCCATCAGGTGGCCGGAGAACTTGATGTGGTGCTCGTCGCACCACTGGCCGACGTGCTTGAAGTACGCCGCCATGAACATCCCGACCACCGTCCGCCAGTAGTGGTGGCGGACCTTGAAATAGTCGCCGACCGAACGGAACAGCGACGGCAGGTGATCGGTGATCGCGTAGCCCCACTGCTCGGCGAACAGGTCCTCGATCCGGTCCGACCAGGGCAGCAGCTTGGGGCGGAAGTGCGGTTCATCCACCCAGACGGCCTCGATCGTCCGGCCGAAGTGCCCGCCGAAGCGCTCGAACCACACGTCGCGGTAGGCGCTGTTGAGGTAGTCGGTGACGGCCGGCCCGTTGAGCAGGTCCAGCACGGTGGGCTGGGCCACCTTGCAGTAGGCGCAGGCCTCGTCGCGCGCGAGGACCTCCGCACCGGCCTCGATTTCCGTCCCGGCCGCCCGCGCGGTCAGGCCCTTGTACTGCAGGGCCGCCGGCAGGTCGGGCATGCCGCTGGGCATGTAAGCCGCCTGCAGCCAGACGCGCATGCCCAGCTCGGCGGCGCGGGCGACGATCGCGTCGGTCATCGCCATCCACTCGTCGGAAAGGTACCGCGTGAGCAGCCCGTTGAACGTCCGGCCGATCACGGCGCCCCAGCCGGCGCGGTGGAAGCCTTCCAGTTGCTCGACGACCTGGTCGGTCTGGAGCCTGTCGTTGAGCATCCACAGCGTCACGCCGCGATAGGCGGCCGACGGCGCCTCGAACTCGCTGCGATCCAGCATTGCCTGCGTCTCCTCATCCGCCCAAGGTCCCGCGTGCCGGGCCGTCTTCGCGGCGACCGCCCGGCCACGCGGGGGAAATCCGAAGCGCCGCCGCCCGCCGGGGCTACCGCGCGCGGAAGTCCTCGAACGCCCCCCCGAAGATCTGCCGGACGTCGCGGGCGATCTCGTCGGGGGTGAACCGCCAGCCGGTGTGGTGGGCGTCGGCGTACTTGTCGACCAGGACGTCGGCGACGATCCGCCGCGTGTGCGACCACTTGTAGATCAGTTGGTCGAGCACCCGCGCATCGCTGTGCTGGACGGTGACGCCGGTGCCGAGCAGTTCGAGCCTCTGGCGCGTCATCTCGTTGATGATGCTGGGGTTGTTGCAGAACCACCAGCAGCCGAACAGGTGGAGGTTGCGGAACTTCCGTCCGGCGACGGCCAGGGCGTGCTGGTCGACCCGCGAAAGGGTGGTGACCAGGAACTTCACGTCCGGGTGGGCGGCGACGAGGCGGATGATGCTGTTGACGTCGCAGGGCGCCACGGCGTCGCCGGCGTCGCCGAGGGCGGGGTTGACCTGCCGGTTGACGCCGATCATCAGGGCCACGGGCAGCCCGCGCTCGACGGCCAGCGGGCAGACCACGTGGTCGATCATCCGCGTGGCGGCGTCATCGACGGGATAGGCCCACGAACAGGGCAGGCTGGCGGCCATGTAGACCGGGTCGATCCGGTCGATCCACCCGCCCATCCATCCCCGCAGGGCCGCGGCGGCCCCTTCGATCGTCCCGTCGCCCGCCGCGCAGCCCTGGCTGGCGATGATCGGACGGCAGGAGGCGAAATTCAGAACAACGTCGTCGATCCGCAGGGCCGTCCGCAGACGCGCAGGGATGGGGGCGCCGGCGTCGAAGTGCTTGACTTCATTGCACTTGACGGGGTTGTTCGTCATCACCGCATAGTCCAGCCCCGCCAGGTCGAACACCTTCTCCAGGTACGCCTCCTCGTCCTGCTGGGCGAACCAGCGGCGGATCCGCCCCAGGTCGCGGTCGGCCGGGTCCAGGCCGAGCCGCTGCAGGACGGTCAGCACGCCTCGACGCGCCTCGCTGAGGGGCGAGGCCTCCAGGAACAGGTGCTTCCAGACCAGGTCGGCCTGGGCGATCTTGTCCATGGCCCAAAAGGCCTCGTACGTCAGGTCGGCCGGCGCGACGGTGAACAGCTCGGCCACCAGGTAGTGGTAGGTCAGCAGTTCGTCGACGCCCCACAGCAGCAGGTCGCCATGGCTGGGCGGAAACAGGTGGGTGTGGATGTCGGTGATGGTCGCCTCATCGACCGCCCGGCGGACGGCCGTGTTCAGTGCGTCCAGTGTCGCGATGCTCGCCATGGCGTCTGCTCCCATGTCCCGTCGGAGGTTCTCCTGTAGGATACGTGCCGCCCGGGTGACCGCAAGCGCCCGGCCCTCCGGGCATAAAAAAAGGCGGCCCGGAGCCGCCTGATCGCCGGTAGGTGTGCCCTGTCGGGCACGGGTCGGATCACACTTCGACCACGACCTCGTCGGTGATGTTCTCGGGAACGAAATCGGAGATCGAGGCGATGTAGCAGCGGATCGCTTCGTGCATGTTCTCCCGCGCCTGGTCGGTCGTATTCCCGCGTGTAATGCAGCCCGGCAGCGCCGGACAACTGGCGACGTAGCCGCCGTCCTCACACCGGCTGATCCGTACTCGGAGTTTCATCGCGTCTCTCCTTCCTGCCACATTATATGCGCAACAGCGGCATGGAGCCCTTCCCCCGGACTGGGCCGGGAGCAAGGGCTTCACGCCCGGCGAACACAAGCGCCGACGTCGGTATCACGGGATCGCCGCCCTGCCGGCGCGGCCGCCTGACGAGCGAAGGGGCATCCATGCCGCGGGCCACTGGGGACTTGACTCACCCTGGCGAACGCGCAGCGATGCGCATCCGGCGATCTCTCGGATCACAGCCGCATGGCTAACACTATCAGACCGCCCTTGTCAAGTCAAAAATCTCTCCCGGCGGCAGATCCGGCTCACCCCGCCCACGCGGACGCCTCGAGAGGCGGGAAAAATCCACCGCGGCCTTGCCTGGCGGCACGCGTTGACAACAATAACGCATCCCCCGCGCCCGCGGGGAGCCCGACGGGAGATCATGGAACGCTTGCCCCGCATCTTCGCCGGCGCCGCCCGACGCGTGGCGGCCTGCTGCGACGCGACCGGCCAGGTCGTGCTGGCCGTCGTGCGCGCCGACGCCCACGGCCAGACGCTCCGCGTGCAGCCGGCCGCCGACAGCCGCGCGGCCGCCCTGACGGTGCAGGCTCCCGCCCTCGGCGAGGTCGCGCTGGGCCTGGCCGGCGACGGGGCGCTGCTGGCCTGCTGGACCCAGCCCACCGGCGCGGGCGCCGCCCTGCACTACGCCGTCCGGGCCCCCTCGGGCCGCTGGTCGCCTCCGCGGCCGCTGCCGGCGCCGCACGGCACGATGGTGGCCCCGACCCTGTGCACGGACCTGGCCGGCCGCCTGTGGTGCGCGTTCCAGTCGACCGCCTCCGGCAGGCACCACATCTTCGTCGCCTGGTTCGAAGGCGGCCAGTGGGCCTTCCCCCAGCGGATCAGCGACGGGGACGGCCCCTGCTTCGCCCCGGCCCTGTGCCCCTTCGGCGAGGGCGTCCGGGCCGTCTGGGACGGCTATATCGACGGGACGTTCGGCGTCTGGATGCGCGAACTGGACACCCAGGCCGACCTGACCGCCCGCGAGAGCCAGGCCACCATCGTGAAGGCCGACACCCTCGTCGCCAACGCCGCCATCGCGGCCCTGGACGACGAGCGCAGCCTGGTGGTCTGGGAGCGCGCCCAGGACGACTGGGGCCGGCGCAACCACATCACCCGCGGCAGCCGGGCGGCGATGAGCCGCGGCAACTACCTCCAGGCCCGGCGCGACCTCCACGCGGCGATCATCGCCCCCGACGGCGTCGCCGCCGTCGACGAGGACCTCAACGCCCTCTTCGACCGCGCCCTACCCTCGCCCGTCCGCACCGCGCCGCGGGTCGCCGTCGCCGCCGACGGGGCGATCTGGCTCGCCTGGCGGCAGATCCGCGACCTCGACGGGGCGGCTCCCGAGACGGGTTTCGTCACCGCCGCCAGCGTCCGCGGCGGCGACGGCTGGACCGCCGCGGCGATCCTGCCGGACAGCGAGGGCACCAGCGCGATGCCCGCCGCCCTCGCCGCCGACCCGCACGGGGGGATTCTGGCGGCCTACACCGGCCGGCGGGACGGGCGCTTCCACGGGCGGGTCGTGGCGCTGCCGGCGACCGGGCCGTCGGCGCCGCCGCCCACGAGGCCGTTCCGGTCGATGCGGATCCCCACCTTCCGCGGCGCCGCGGCGGTGAGCCGCACGTGGCTGGAGGAGCCCTACGCCTCGCCGCAGTTGCTGTGGGGCGATCTGCACCGCCACAGCAACCTGTCAGGCTGCCGCTGGTGGATCGAAGGGTCCCCCGCCGACGCCTACCGCTACGCCCTGACGACGGCGGGGCTGGACTTCCTGGCCGTCACCGACCACACGTGGTTCCTCGCCACGCCCGACACGCAGGCCGAGGCGTTCTGCCTGGCCAACGCCTACAACGTCCCGGGCGTGTTCACGACGTTCTGCGCCTACGAGGCGAGCCTCCCCGAGGGCCACCTGGTCGTCCTGACCGACCAGGACGCCCCGGCGGTGCCGAAGGTGCGGTCGCGGAAGGCCCTGATCGCCAGGCTCGATCCCACCCGCGCCGTGCTGGTCCCCCATCACCCCGGCGACCCGCAGTTCAGCTACGCCTGGGCGGGCCACGACGACGAGCTGGGGCCGGTCGGGGAGATCTACCAGCCCTACCGGGGCGGCTTCGAGGCCCCCGGCGCCCCCGCCCCGGCGACACCGTGGGCCGCCGAGAGCGGCGGCACCACCGCCGAGGGGTCCTTCCAGGCCGCCTGGACGATGGGACTGAAGCTCGGCGTGGTCGCCTCCAGCGACCACCTGTCCACCGGCGGGGCCTTCGCGGGCGTCTGGGCCGAGGGCAACACCCGCGGGGCGATCCTCGACGCCCTCCGCCGCCGGCGCTGCTTCGGCGCCAGCGACCGGATCGAACTGGCCTTCTGGGCCGACGACCACTTCATGGGCGACAGCTTCGCCGCCGACGGGGCCCAGGCCGTCTTCCGCATCCGCTGCCGCGGCACCGCGCCGGTGTCGCGGATCGACGTGCTCGTGGACGGCCGGCCCCTCCACACGTTCAAGCCTTCGAAGAACAGGGCGCGCCGCAACGTGACGGTCGGCCAGCGGCTCACCCTGCCGGTCGGGCGCCACGCCTGCACCGTCCGCATCCGGCAGACCGACCGCAACATGGCGTGGAGTTCGCCGATCTGGATCTCCGTGCCGCAGGCGGCCCAGCCGCGTTGACGGTTCTGCCGCTTCGGGGTATACTGTCGTGTAACGCTCAGGCTCGCCTTCACGGCGGGCGCGGAGGGTCGCGATGCACAGGTTCATCCCCGGACTGCTGGCCCTCCTGGCCGCGGCCGCCCCGCTGGCGGCCGATCCGGTCGCGACGCGCTACCTGCTGACCGACCACTGGGGCGGCGCCGTCAGCGACGCCGAGAAGAGCCCGGCCGTCCCCACCGACGATGCCCTGTGCTGGGCGGCGGCGGCGTCCAACGTGCTGGCGTGGACCGGCTGGGGCCGCGTTGAAGGGATGACCACCGCCGACGCCATCTTCGCCTACTTCCAGGGGCACTGGATCGCCGGCGGCGGCTCGCCCAACAACGCCTGGCAGTGGTGGTTCGACGACGACCAGCCCTGGGCCCCCTACGTCATCCACAGCCCCGGCGGCGGATTCTGGCCCGGCGTCGACTTCGACGACTGCTACCGCCTCGAGGGCGGCATCGCCACCGCCATGGCCAACCTCGACGCCATGCTCCACGAAGGCCGCGCCGTCGCCGCCACGCTGTTCAACACAGACGGCTACAGCCCGCACGTGATCACCGTCTGGGGCTACAGCACCGATCCGGCCTCCGGCGGCTACGCGGGCCTCTGGATCACCGACTCCGACGACCACCAGCACCTGCTCGACCCGCCCGACTGGCTCCGCTACGTCCCCGTCGAGATGGACGCCGGCCGCTGGCACCTGCGGGACTACTACGGCATGGACTCGTACTACCTCTCCACGCTGCACGGCCTGTCGGCGATCCCCGAGCCCGCCACGGCGGCCCTGCTGGCCGCGGGCGGGATGCTGCCGGCGCTCAGCCGGCGGCGCGGGCGGGCGTGACGGCCCCGAAGGGGCACGCCGACGTGCACTCCCCGCAGCGGAGGCAGTCGCGGTCGGTGACGGCGCCGTCCTCGCGGCAGGCGGCGACGTCGATCTTCATCGGGCACGCCGGCGCGCACGCACCGCACGCGCGGCAGGCGGGGGCGATCACGGGCCGCCGCCGGCCGCCCCCGACGGCGTTGGCGAAGGTGCCTACCGGGCAGAACGTGCACCAGAAGCGCCCGTGGTAGACGATCCCGCCGACCACGCCCACCGCCGTCGTGATCAGGCACATCATCCAGAAGACCCGCCCCCAGTGCGACCAGTCGCCCGCGTCGCGGCTGATGCGGTAGACCATGAACCCCATCAGCCCCGCCAGCAACGCCCACCGGACCGGCATCCGCTTCAGCCACGCCGGGACCGGGCGGCCGCGGCCCAGCGGCGCGATCAACCGGTCGAAGAACGCCCCGCGGGGACAGAGATTCCCGCAGACCCACCGACCGGCGAACAGCCCGCCGATCATGCCGGCGAGCATCGTTGCCGGGACGAGGAACCCCAGGGCCGGAACCCTCCAGCCCAGGACCAGGACCAGCACCGCCAGCCACAGCAGGACCCACTGGCGGCGGCGGCGGGAGGTGGTGGCGGTCCTACTCATGCCCCGCCGCTCCCGCGCCGGCCGCGTCGATCGCGCCGACCAGCGCCCTGGCGCTCTGCACGCCGACGAACCGCTGCACCGGGCGGCCGTCCTGCAGGAGGATCAGCGTCGGGATCGCCTGCACGCCGAACCGCCCCGCCACCTCCGGCTGCTCATCGACGTTCACCTTCATCACGGCCGCCCGCCCTTCGACGCGCCGGGCCACATCCTCCAGGATGGGCAGTTGCTGGCGGCACGGGCCGCACCATGGCGCCCAGAAGTCGACCAGGACGACACCCGACGCGACCGCGGCGTCGAACTCCTGCGACGTCAGCGACCGCAGATGCCCCCCGCCGGCGACCTCCCCGCCGCGGGGGAACCACACGGCGTACAGGCCGGAAGCGGCAACCAGCAACACCATGACAGCCAGGAACATGGTCACGGATCGGCTCCTTTCCTTCTTCGTTGTGCCGAGATTCTCTTCCATAGGTCACACCTCACTGGAGTTAGAGCAATGTCCGTGCCACCGCAGGATACTGGACCGTACAGCAAGCCGCTTCTTGAACTTACGTTGGATCGCCCCCACAGGATCGCCTCGGCCGCACAACCTTCTGCAATTTCATTACATTGCATTCTCATCCTTCTGCAATACAATGCCATTGCAGAGGTGAGCGATGAATCCCAGCGATGATGAGCGGTTGTTGCAGGCGATGGCCTCCGGGGCGTGCCTGCTGGACGATGACGGCCGCGTCGTGGCCGTCAACGCCCGCGGGGCGCGGGCGTTAGGGGTGCGGACGGCCGAGGCCCGGGGTCTGCGGGTAGTGCTGCGGGAGGATGGGCCGCCCGCGCCGGAGGGGGGCGGGGCGGAGCGATCGGAGGCCCTGGCGAGGATCGTCACGGCCAACCCGCGGATGCAGGCGCTGCTGGCGATGCTGCCGGGCGTGGCGCGATCGGTCAGCCCGGTGCTGATCCTCGGGGAGACGGGCACGGGCAAGGAGCTGCTCGCCCGGGCGATCCACGACCTGAGCGGACGGCGGGCCGGGCCTTTCGTCGCGGTCAACTGCGGGGCCCTGCCCGACGCGCTGCTGGAGTCGGAGCTGTTCGGCTACCGCAAGGGCGCCTTCACGGACGCCGTCGCCGACCGCCCCGGCCGCTTCGCCGCTGCCGAGGGCGGGACGCTGCTGCTGGACGAGATCGGCGACATCTCCATGCCCATGCAGGTCAAGCTCCTGCGCGTGCTCCAGGAGAAGCGCTACGAGCCGCTCGGCTCGACGGTGCCGGTCGAGGCCGACGTGCGGATCGTCGCCGCCACGCACCGGGACCTCGACGCGATGATGCGGGAGGGGCGGTTCCGCAGCGACCTGTACTACCGCATCCACGTCGTCGAGCTGCACATCCCTCCGCTGCGCCGGCGGCCCGAGGACATCCCCCTGCTGGTGCGCCACTTCATCGCCCGGGCCAACGACCGCTCCGGCAAGGTCGTCCGCTCGATCGCCCCCGAGGCGATGCGGCTGCTCGAGCGGCACCCCTTCCCCGGCAACATCCGCGAGTTGGAGAACCTCGTCGAACGCGCCCACGTCCTGTGCCCCCACGACGAGATCCAGGCCGCCTGCCTCCCGGCGTCCGTCACGGCCGCCGCGCCCGGCGCCGCGCCGCGGCCCCAGGCCGACGGCGACGAGAGCGCAAGCTGCTGCGGACACTACAACTTCGACCGCCGCACCGGCACCATGACCGACGGGCAGGAGCGCGACCTGCTCGTCCAGGCCCTCCAGCGTTTCGCCGGCCACCGCAAGCGCACCGCCCAGGCCATGGGCATCGACCCCTCCACGCTGTGGCGGAAGATGAAGAAGTACGGCCTCCTGGAGCCGGGGGCGGCCGGCCGCTGAGCCGCATCGCCCCGCGGGGCGCTATAATTGCTTTTGAACACACAGGGGAGGCGCCGCCGCATGGCACAACTGGTGATTCACAATCTGGGGTCCAGGACGGTCCAGCGGCTCAAGGCGCGTGCCCGCCGTCACGGGCGGTCGCTGGAGGCGGAGGTGCGTCTGCTGCTGGAGCAGACGGCCGGGGCCGACGCCGCCGACGTCGCCGCGCTGCTGACCGCGTGGGACCGCCGGCTGGGCGGGCGCCGCTTCAGCGACATCGCGACGGCGATGGACGAGGACCGCCAGGCATGAGCGCCCTGGTGGTCGACGCCGGCGTCGTGGCCGCGGCGTTCTTCCGCCAGACGCACACCCCGGCCGCCCGGTCGCTGCTGACCGGCGGGCAGGCCCTGTACGCGCCGGACCTGATCTGGACGCAGACCGCCGCGGCCCTCTGGAAGCGGTTCAGCCTTCACGAGCTGACCGCGACCGAGGTCAAGGCCTTGATGTGCGACGTGCTCCGCCTGCCGCTGCAGGTCCTTCCCTCGGTCGACCTGGCCGAGGCCGCCCTGGACCTGGCCCTCCAGCTCGGACAGAGCTTCCACGACTGCCTCTATATCGCCGCCGCCCTCCGTACCGAAGGCCGTCTGATCACCGCCAACGCCCACCTCGTCCACGCCCTCATCGACACCCCCCTGGCCCAGCGGGTCACGTGGATCGGAACGACGTGATCGCCGGCCGGATCGCCCTCGAAAACCGCGGCGCCCCGGGTTACCATCAACCAGCGCCGGCCGGGTACGCAACACCTTCACCGAGGCATCACGCCATGATCATCGAAAAGACCGCACGCGAAACGCTGACCGCCGTGGAAGTGGACGTGGACGACGAGATCCGTTTCACGCTGGCCTCGGGCGAGGTGCGGTCGATCCGGATCGTGCGGGCGTCGGCCAAGGTGGTGAACACGACACTGGAGACGATGAAGGTCGAGGTCCCCGGCGCGGTGACGAACTACCGGTTCTGGGTGGACCTCCGGATCGACGGGCACAAGCTGACCCTGGCCCGCAACGTGGCGACTCAGGCGAGCTTCTATGAGCCGTGGGAGATCCTGGGGCTGCGGATCTGGCTGGACGCGGTGGACGACATCTTCGCATTCCTCACCGAGGGTCACGGCCAGTGCCGCCCGCGCAGGCGGGTGCGGCTGGCGCTGCAGGATGCGACGCTGCGGATCTGCCCGGTGCTGCTGCACCCCTGGTGCCCGCTGCCGCGCGGCGGGCTGCGGGTCGAGCGGTGCTACAATGGGGAGGACGTGTGGCTCGGCGCCTATTTCGGCGCCGCGGCCCACGGCGGGCTGGACATCAACCACCCGGCCGGCACGCCGATCTGGGCGCCGATCAGCTTCGACGACCACGAGCTGTTCAACAGCGTCGCCGCCGGCGACAACAACAACCGCTGGCGCGGCGTCCACCGCTGGGCCGACGGCTCGACGTGGATCCTCCAGGTCCACCACCTCATCCGCCTCCGCGCCGCCGAGCACACCCGCCTGGAAGCCGGGGCCCTGCTGGCCGACGCCGCCGGCGTCTGGATCGGCGACCACGAGCACAGCCACTTCGTCTTCCGCGTCGTCGAGCCCGGCCAGCCCGTCGAGAACGCCATCCTCCTGGACCCCTGGATCCTCTTCCACCAGATGTACGCCGACCGCCGGACCACGATGGCGGAATGACGCCCGACGGCGCGGGCACGTTCGATCACCGGACAGCCGTCCCGGATCTTCTCCTCAGTGAGCCCCCGCCGGCAGGATGAGCTCCATTCGGAGGTTGTCGAGCCTCACGCCGCCGCGGACGACGGACTGCGGGCGCACGACGCGGAAGCCGCGGTGCTCGAAGAAGGCGCGGGCGGTGAGGCTGACGTCGGCGGTGAGGCGCCCCAGGCCGGCGGCGCGGGCGTGGCGTTCGAGGCGTTCCAGCAGAGCCGAGCCCACGCCAAGGCGCTGGTAACTCTTATGAGTGTAGAAGCAGTCGATGTGCCCGTCGCGCTGGAGCTCTGCGAAGCCGGCGATCGTGCCGCCGTCGTCGGCGACGAAGGTGGTTCGGGTCGCCAGCCTGCCGGCCCAGGCGCGCTGCCCGGGCACGGCCGGCGCCCAGGCGTCGAGTTGGGCGGGGGTGTAATCGGCGGCGCAGACGGCATGGACCGTCTCGTAGAACAGCCGCACGATCTGCGGCACGTCGGCGGGCGTGGCTGGGCGGATGATCATCGGGCGCCTCGTCGGGGTCGGACGGCAGGGATTGTCCGACGCGCCCCCCGGGCCGTCAAGGCCGTGCCGGGGCAGCGCCGCGGGCGGTGGTGAAATCTCGCGGCGGTTGAAAGTTGGCCGGCAACCTGCCACACTACGGCCCGTGACGACCCGTGAGCCAGGCCCCCCTCGCGTGCTGTTCGTGACCGCCGGCGTCGGTGCCGGCCATAACCAGGCCGCGCGCGCTCTGCAGGCCGGTCTCGCCGAGGCCGACCCGACCCTCCCGACCGACTGGGTCGATATCCTCGACTACGCCAACCCCCTCTTCCGCCTCGCCTACGCCGGCGGCTACGCCACCGCCGTCACCCGGCTGCCGCGCGCGTACGGCTGGGGGTTCCGCCGCACCGACCGCCCCGGCGGCCCCCGACGCACGCTGTCGGAACGGCTGCGGATCAGCATGGAAACCCTGGCGGTCCGCAAGTTCACCGCCTGGCTGATGGACCAGCGGCCCGCCCTGGTCGTCCACACGCATTTCCTCGCCCCGCCCGTCATCGGCCGCCTCATCGACCGCGGGGCCGGCGGCCTGGCGCACATGGTCGTGGTCACCGACTATTACGTCCACCGCTACTGGTACGCCGAACACGTCGACCGCTACTTCATCGCCGCCGACAGCGGCATCGAGCGGCTGGCGGGCTTCGGCGTGGACCCCGGGCGGATCACGGTGTCGGGCATCCCGGTGCACCCGAAGTGGACCGCCCCCTTCGACGCCGACGCGGCCCGGCGGGCGTGGAAGCTCCCGGCGGACCGGCCGCTGGTGATCGTCAGCGGCGGCGCGCTGTTCACGGTCGGGCCGATCGACGAGATGGTGGAGCGGATGTGCCGCCTGATGCCCGAGGCGATCATCGCGGTCCTGGCCGGCACCGACAAGGACTTGCTGGGCCGCCTGGGCCGCCGGAGCGAAGCCGGCGGGGACTGTCCGCAGTTGCGGCCCGTCGGGTTCACCGACCGCGTGCACGAGTTGTCCAGGCTGGCGTCGCTGATCGTGGGCAAGCCTGGAGGGATGACCGTCACGGAGAGCCTGACGGCCGGCACGCCGATGCTGCTGCTCAGCCCGGTGCCCGGCCAGGAGGCGCACAACGCCGACTGGCTCGCCCGCGGCGGGGCCGCCGTCGTGGCCCGTCCGCACGACGACGTCGCCGCGCGGGCCGCCGAACTCATCCACGACCCACCGGCACTGCAGGAACTGCGCCGACACGCCCTGGCGCTGGCGCGCCCGGCGCGCGACACGATCGTCCAGCACATCCGCCGCCGCCTGGCGGAAATGTAACCGGCCGGCACGCGACGGTGCTGCTATACTGCCATTCCCGCGGCCGGGACCTCGGACCCATAAGGAAGGATAAGCCTAGTGTTAAAAAAAGCTTACGGCAAGACGGGCAAGCTGATCTCCGCGGTGGCCTTCGGCGGGATGCGCTTCGCCGCCCCTGACGACATCGATGCGAATGCCGCGGTGGTGCTCCACGCTTACCGCAAGGGCATCAACTACTTCGACACCGCCCCGGGCTACTGCCAGGACAAGAGCGAAATCATCATGGGCGCCGCCCTGCGGCAGATGACCCCCGGCACGTTCTACAGCTCCACCAAGTGCATGGCCGCCGACGGCGGCGAGCTGCGCAAGAGCCTCGAACGCTCCCTCGAGCGGCTGGGCGTGGAGAAGATCGACTTCTTCCACATCTGGTGCATCGTGCGTCCCGAGCAGTGGGCCCAGCGCAAGAGCGGCGGGGCCGTGGCCGCGGCCTTGAAGGCCAGGGAGGAGGGGCTCATCGGGCACCTGGCGGTCAGTTCGCACATGACCGGCGACCAGATCGCCGGCCTGCTGGCCGAGGGCATCGTCGAAGGCGTCACGCTGGGCTACAGCGCGATCAACTTCCCCTTCCGCCAGCGGGCCCTCGACGCGGCCGCCGCGGCGGGGCTGGGGGTGGTGACGATGAACCCGCTGGGCGGGGGCGTGATCCCCCAGCACGCCGGGCGGTTCGACTTCATCCGCGCCGACGACGACGGCGACGTCGTGGCCGCGGCGATCCGCTTCAACGTCTCCCAGCCGGCCGTCACGGCGGCGCTGGTGGGCTTCACGACGACCGGGCACGTCGACCAGGCCGTCGCGGCCGTGGCCGACTTCAAGCCTTACGACGCCGCCCACATCGAATCGATGAAGCGGCACATCACCGCCAACTTCAGCGGCCTGTGCACCGGCTGCGGGTACTGCCTGCCCTGCCCGTCGGGGCTGGAGATCCCCAAGCTGATGGATGCCTACAACATGAAGGTCCTCAGCGGCGATGACAAGGCCATCCTCGGCCGCATGCGCTATCACTGGCAGGTCCCCCCCGACACCGCGGCGACCTGCACCGGCTGCGGCGCCTGCGAGGCGGCGTGCACGCAGCAGTTGCCGATCATCGAGCGGATGGAGGACATCGCCGCCGTCGCCGCCAGGGCCGCGCAGGAGAAGGCGTAGCGCGCCGGCGGCGCCGACCATGGCGATCAAGTTCACCATCCTGGGCGGGCTGATCTATACGGCGCTGCTGCTGCACGCCTTCGCCGCCCTGTGGCTGCTGCTGCGCTTCGAGCGGCCCGGGCGGATCGGGCTGGCGCTGGGGTCGGTCGTGGCGGCGGCGGCGGTGGCCCTGCGGTGGGTCCAGGCGGGCCACGCGCCGATGGGAAACCTCTTCGAGGTGTTCCTCGTGATGGCCGCGCTGACCGGCCCGCTGGCGGCGGCGTGCCGGTACTGGGGGGGCGCCGACGGCCTGGCGCTGGATGCGCTGCTGGGCGCGGCGCTGCTGGTGCCGGCGGGGTTCGTCTTCGACGCCGAGCCGCGGCCGCTGGCGCCGGCCCTTCAGACGTGGCTGTTCATCCCGCACGTGGGGGCGTACCTGCTGGCGTACGTCCTGCTGGCCAAGGCCGCCGTCCAGGCCGCCGGGCACCTGGCGCACGTCCCGCCGGCGGCCGGGGCGGCCCCGCGCCAGACGGCGGCGTACCGCATGGTCCGCCTGGCCCTGCCGCCCCTGACGGCCGGGCTGGTCCTCGGGGCGGTCTGGGGCAAACAGGCCTGGGGCAACTGGTGGAACTGGGACCCCAAGGAACTGTGGTCCCTGGCGACCTGGCTGACCTTCGTCCTCTACCTGCACGTCCGGGCCCTGACCGGCGGCAGGCGGCCCCGCCTGGAGGCAGCCCTCATCCTCGCCGGCGCGGCCCTCGTAGTCATCACGCTGTTGTGGGCGAACCTGTCCAGGCTGTTCGCCGGGCTGCACTCGTACGCGACGTGATCACTCCCCCCGCGGCGGCGGGACGATCAGCACGGGGCAGTCGGCCTTGCGGGTGACCTTCTCGGTGACCCCGCCGAAGAGCCAGTCGCTGAAGGCCGTGTGGCCGTGACGGCCGAGGATGATCAGGTCGACGTGCTTCTCGCGGGCGAACTTGAGGATCTCGACGTACTCCCGCCCGATCCGCACGGTCACCTCGACGTTCACTCCGGCCGGGACGCGGGAGGTGTAGGACTCGGCGATCTTGGCGTCGATGTCCGCGCGGGCCTTGGCGTCGACGTCCTCGACCTCGTAGATGTAGGTCTTCCAGAACTGCGCGTCGGGCTCGGGGATCACGTGCAGCAGGTGCAGCGTACAGCCCGGGCGCCGGCGGACCGCGTCGATCGCGAAGGCGAAGGCCGCGTCGGCGTTGGGCGAGAAGTCCGTGCAGAACAGGATCCGCCGGTAGGGGCTTTCGGGCAGGGGAGCCTCGGTCATCGCTTCGCCTCCATCATCGCACCAGGCGCGGCAGCCACAGGGCGATGTCAGGGAACGCGACCAGCACAGCCGACGCCGCGATCAGCGCCAGCAGGAACGGGAGGGACCCGCGGAAGATCGTCCCCAGCGGCACGTCCCGCTCGATGCCGCTGACGACGTACACGCAGACCCCCACCGGTGGGGAGATTACGCCCATCTGCGTCACCACGACGATCAGCACGCCGAACCACACCAGGTCGTAGCCGAACCTGGCGACGACGGGCTCGAAGATCGAGACCGTCAGCAGCATCAGCGCCAGGGCGTCGACGAAGCAGCCGGCCAGCAGGTAGAACAGGATGATCAGCCCCATCACCAGGAATCCGGGCAGCGCCAGCCCCCCCATCCAGTCCGCCAGGTCCTGCGGGATCTGCGTCAGGGCCAGGAACCGCCCGAACATCGTCGCGCCGGCCACGATGAGCAGCACCATGCAGGAGGTCCGGACGGTCTCCATCAGCGACTGGCGAAGCATGAGCACGGTCAGCTTGCGCCGCAGGGCGGCGATGATCAGGCTGCCGGCGGCGCCGATCGCCGCCGCCTGCGTGGGGGTGAACCATCCCGCGAACATCCCCCCCATCACCAGGGCGAACAGGGCCAGCGTCTCCAGGACGCCGGCCAGCGAGAAGATCCGCTGCTTCCACGTCGACGCCGCGGCCGCCGGGCCGAGTTCGGGGCGGCGCAGGCACTGGATCAGGATCGCCACGCAGAACATCCCGGCGATCATCAGCCCCGGCACGATCCCGGCGATGAACAGCCTGTCGATGTCCTGGCGGGTCATCACCCCGTAGGCGATCAGCACGACGGAGGGGGGAATGAGCATCCCCAGCGACCCGCCGGCCGCGACCGTTCCGCAGCCCAGCTCCATCGAGTACTTGAAGCGCTTCATCTCCGGCAGCGCCACGGCGGCCATCGTCGCCGACGTCGCCGGGCCCGAGCCGCAGATCGCGCCGAAGGCCGTGCACGCCCCCACCGTGGCCATCGCCAGCCCGCCGGGCAGCCAGCCCAGCCAGTGGTAGGCGGCGTTGAACAGGCGGCGGCTGATGCCCGAGTGGAAGCTGACCTGCCCCATCAGCACGAACAGGGGAATCACCGTCAGCGACGGCGAAGAGAACTGGCTGCGCAGCACCCCGGCCGACATGCTCAGCGCCGGGTCGACCCCGTCGCGCAGCACGCCGAACCCCACCATCCCGACCAGGGCCATCGCGAACCCCACGGGCATGCTGGTGGCCAGCAGGACCAGCAGCGCCGCGCAGCCCGCGATGCCGATCTGCAGCGGGGAAAGGGTCTCCAGGAAGGTCATGGCTTTATCATCTCCCGGCCGGGGTGAAGCAGGTTGTACAGGATCACCAGCACCACCAGGCCGCACGAGAAGGCGATCACCCACATCAGCCAGCCGATGGGGATGCCCAGCGTCTGCGCCACCGTCGCGCCGCGCAGCAGCAGGCACCCGTAGCCCATCGCGGCGAACAGGGCCATGCCCAGCACGCGGGCGATGCCGTCGACGATGATCCGCCAGCGACGCGACAGCTTCTGGAAGAAGTACTCCAGGGCCACGTGGCCCTTGACCGCCGTGGTGTAAGGCAGCGCCCCGGCCACGGCGAAGACCATCGAGATCTGCACCAGGTCCAGGGCCCCGGTCAGCGGCCTGCGGAACTGCAGGCCCACCACGTCCACGCAGGTGATGGCCATCATGGCCAGCACGCCTGCCGCCGAAGAGGCGGCAAAGACCAGGGTGAGCAGGCGCACGATGCCGAAGCCGACATCGTGCGCCCGGCGCACCGCTGTGACGATCCCGCGATCGCGCATGGGGTCTATTCCCCGCCGGCCCGGATCGCGGCCAGTTCGGCCTGGAGGTCGGCCAGCAGCTTGTCGCCCGGCAGGCCCTTGGCGGCCGCGGCGGCGACGTAGGCGTCCAGGACGGGGCGGACCGCCTCGGTCCAGCGGGCCTGCTCCTCGGCGCTCAGCGCGATGATCTCGCGCGCCGGGTCGAGCTTGGCCACGAAGTCCCGCCCTGAGGCGTCGGCGTCATCCCATGCCTGGCCGTGACGCTCGATCCACGCGTCGGTGACCTCGTTGAAGACAGCCTGGATCTCCTGGGGCAGGCCGTCCCAGACCTCCTTGTTCATCACGACGAACATCGCCGTGGTGTACCCGATGGCGGAGGTGTCGGTGATGTACTGGATGGCCTGGCCCTGACTCCAGCCTTCGAGCGTCTCGATGGGGCAGAACGTCGCCTCGACCGTGCCCTTCCGCAGGGCCTCGGCGGTCTCCGACTGGTCCATCGCCACCGGCGTGCCGCCCAGGGCCGCCACGAGCTTCTGGCTCAGCCCCGTGGCGCGGACCTTCAGGCCCCGCAGGTCGTCCAGCGAGCGGACCGGCTTCTTGCTGGCCAGCAGCCCCGGGCCATGCGCGTGAACCAGCAGCGTGTGGACCTCGGCCAGTTCGGCCGGCTGGTACTTCCGCACCATCTTCGTCGCCAGGCGGGTGGCGGTCATCCCGTCGGGGTAGCCCAGTGGCAGGTCCAGCGCCTCCAGCAGGGGGAAGTCCCCGCGGGTGTAGGCGAAGCAGCTCATCCCCAGGTCGAACTCGCCGTTGACCACGCCCCGGTAGATCTGGTCGGGGGTCGAAAGCGTATTGCCGGGGTAGAGGGTGATCTGCACCTGCCCGCCGGTGCGGGTCCTGATCTCATCGGCCCAGGCCTGGGCCGCCAGCGTCTGCACGTGCGTCGGCGGGAAGAACACGCTGTAGGCCAGCTTGATCGTCCTGGCCGGCGCCGGCGCCTGCGCCGGCGCCTGATCGCCCGGGGCCGTGCTGACGCCTTCGGGAGCCTGGGTCTCGTCGCCGTCGCCGCCGCACCCGCCCAGCGCCGCCGCCAGGGTCATCAGGACCGCCAGGGCCGGCACCCATCGCTTCGATCGTCCGCTCATGAAATGTCTCCGGTTCTCTAACACAGTGTTGATGGACCATGTGACTGGAGCGGGCATCGTCGCACATGAGGCCCGGCGATGCAAGGAGATATCGATGAACGGCAGGCTGAAGGCACGGCAACGGCAGGCTTCGGACTTCGGGCTTCAGGAACGGCAGGAAGACGCTCGGTTCTTCGCCTGAAGCCTGAAGCCCGAAGCCTGAAGCCTGCCGTTGCGGCCGTTGTCGTTCCTCGGGCCCGCCTTCACTGCAGATCGAACAGCTCGTTGCTGCCCTCGGGGTCGGGGCCGAACCAGCCGAAGCCGAAGCTGCGGACGACGGGCTCGCTGATCGGGCCGATGTCGTAGGCGGTGGTGAAGCTCATCGACCGGTGGTCGACGCGCCCGTCCGCCCAGGCGACGTTGCAGGTGTCCAGGTGGCGGAAGTGGATGCTCGGGTCAGGCGAGTCGCCCTGTCCGGCGTGCAGGGGCGGCTCGCAGAAGCTGTACTCGATGGTCGCCATGGCCTGGTCGGAGCTCTGGAGCATCGCGGCGTCGGTGAACATGACCGTCTCGCCCGGCCTGGCCACCTGGGCGACGGTCGCCGAGCGCCTGGCGGTGCCCAGGTCGTGGCGGCCGCCCAGGTACGCGCCGTTGTAGCCGTACCCGCCGCAGCCGGCCTCGTAGCCGTCGCCGTCGGGCGTGAAGGAAGGGCACTGCTTGACGCCCCCGTCGCCGAGGTAGGCGGCCAGGGGACTGCGGGCGGGGTCGAACGGGTCGTTGATCGAGTCCCGCTCGCCGTGCCAGCGTTTGCGGTTGGACCGGTCGAAGATGTCCTCGGCTGCCACGACGAAGTGGCCGCGGTTCTCGGCGGCGTAGCCGAGGTTGGCGATGGCGAGTTGCCGCAGGTTCGACGCGCACATCGCCCGCTGCGCGCTGCGCCGCACGCCGCTCACCGCCGGCAGGAGGACCGCCGCCAGCAGCGCCATGATGGCGACGACGACCAGCAGTTCGATGAGGGTGAAGGCGCGGGCCCGGGCGGCCGCACTGGCAGTTGCGTGAGCATCGCCGACACCTGCCTCCCGGCTGCCGCCGTCAGCCCCTGGCTGCGGGCTGCCGCCGTCAGCCCC
>JAAYZK010000214.1 GCA_012514895.1 Planctomycetota bacterium
ACCGGGTCGCGCAGGTTGAAGCCGTACCAGTACAGCGAGGGGTCGCCCTCGATCTTCATCAGACGCACCCCGCGCTGCCGCCACTGCTCCGTCAGGTCCTGCGAGGGCGTGATCACCGAGTCGAACACGTCGCGCGGGATGCCC
Source organism: Planctomycetota bacterium (assembly GCA_012514895.1). GTDB lineage: Bacteria > Planctomycetota > Phycisphaerae > SM23-33 > FEN-1343 > JAAYZK01. The sequence goes on from JAAYZK010000214.1 coordinate 145, forward strand.
GACGTGTCGGTGAGGCCCTTGAGGAACAGCATCCACATGGGGTTGGACTCGGCGACATAGGTGAGATGCTGCACGTCGATGAACGGCACGCGCCGGCCGGCATCGTCGAGCAGCCCGGCCTCGCGGTCGCCGGGGGCGCCCTCGGACGGGTAGTACTGCTCGCGGAAGTCGGGGTTCCGCTCCAGCACGATCCACCCGCCGCGGACCCACTCGGCGAGGACGTACGGGCCGGTGCCGACGATGGCCTCGCGGTCGCGGATCTCGGGGCTGCGCTGGTCGACCGGGATGGGTTCGCGCCCGCCGCGGCCGTCGTCGCGGCCGGCCAGGTGGTAGTCGATCATCTCGCGGGGGATCGGCGCGTAGGACGCCATCGCCAGCACGTAGCGAAGCTGCGGGAAGGGTGTGGTCAGGCGGATCCGCAGCGTCAGGTCGTCGACGGCCTCGACGCCGGCCAGCGGCACCTTGTCGTAGCGGGAGAAGTCGCCCGGGGCGTACCCGCGGGTGGCCTCGCGGTAGTCTTCCAGGCCGGCGATCTTGCCGGCGATGAGCGTCAGGGCCAGTCGGGAGTCGATGTGGAAGTCGGCGATGCGTTTGAAGGCCAGGACGAAGTCCGCGGCCGTCACGCGGCGGGTCGCGGGGCGCCCGTCGGGCTCGAAGCCGAAGCAGGGGTTGCGGGCGTAGAACACGTCGTCGCGCAGGCGGATCGTGTAGGTCAGCCCGTCGGCGCTCACCTCGGGCATGGCGTCGGCCAGTTGGGGCACGACGGCCACGGGCCGCTGGAGGTAGTGGTAGGTGTAAAGCCCTTCGTAGAAGTTGCCCTGCAGCGCCGCTGAGGATGTGTCGCCCGCCGTGGCCGGGTCGATGGACCGGATCTTCGAGGCGTAGATGCCGTAGTTGACCATCTTGCCGGCGAACCGGTCGCGCTGGGGTTTTTCCAGCAGCGCGAACGGCGACAGCGCCATCGCCGCCACGATACCGAGGGCCATCAGCACGAGGGTTCTCCGCATAAGTTACCTCTGCGTCTTCACATCGGTCGATTCGCCCGACGGGTCCAGCGCATCCCGCAGGCCGTCACCGAGGTAATTCAGCGCCAGCAGTGTAAGCCCCAGCGCCGCACAGGGGAACACTACGAGCCACCAGTACGCGTGGATCGTATTGTAGTGCGCGATGCCGTCGGCCGCCATCGAGCCCCACGTGGGGGTCGGCGGCGTAACTCCAATGCCCAGGAAGCTCAAAAAGCTTTCCTGGAGGATCGCCTGGGGGACCGTCAATGTTGCATAGACGAGCACCGGGCCGACGAGGTTCGGAAGAATATGCCGCACCAGCATCGCCCCCCCCGACGCCCCCGACGCGCGGGCGGCCTCGATGAACGGACGGGCCTTGAGGCTGAGCACCTGGCCGCGGACGACGCGGGCCATCGTCAGCCAGCTCACCGAGCCGATCGCCGCCAGCAGCACCACGATGTTGGCCGTCCGTGACGAGCCCAGCAGGGCCGCCAGGGGCTCTTCCAGGGCCACCTTCAGCAGGATCACCAGCAGGATGTAGGGCAGGCCGTAGAGGACGTCGACGACGCGCATCATCAGCCCGTCGACCCGCCCGCCGCACCAGCCGGCGATGGCGCCGTAAGCCACGCCGATCGCGACGGACAGGGACGCCGCCGTCAGGCCGATCGCCAGGCTGATCGCCCCGCCGTACAGCAGGCGGACGAGCACCGAGCGGCCGAGGTCGTCGGTCCCCAGCGGGCAGGCGGCCGCCGGCGGGAGGAGGATAGCGGCGGTGGACTGGAGGTCGTAGCGGACCTGCCCGTCGACCCGGCCGCCCGTCCAGGGCAGCGTCCCCGCACAGGCCAGGACGACCGCGCCCAGCACGGCCGCGGCGGCCATCGCCGAGCGGTTGCGGCCGAAGCGCCGCCACGCACGGGATCGCGGGCGGTCCGTCATGGCTTGCCCTCCCGCCGGATCCGCGGGTCGACAAACGCGTACGCCAGGTCTACCAGCAGGTTGAACGTCACCAGCATCGTCGCGTACAGCAGGACCGTCGCGAGGATCAACTGGTAGTCACGGTTGAGCACGCTGCTGACGAAATGCTGGCCGACGCCGGGGATGGCGAAGAGTTCTTCCACGACGAAGCTCCCCGTGAGGATCGCGGCTGCCGCGGGGCCCAGGTAGCTGAGCACCGGCAGGAAGGCCAGCTTGAACGCGTGGGTGTAGATGACCCGCCGCTCGGCGACGCCCTTGGCCCTGGCGGTCCGGACGTAATCGGCGCCCAGCACGTCGAGCATCCCCGCCCGCATGAGCCGCGCGATGTAGGCCGTGAAGGGCAGGGCCAGCGTGATCGCCGGCAGCACCAGTTGCGACAGCCTGCCCCACCCGCCGACGGGGAACAGCGGCACCGCGATGGCCAGCAGGCCGATCAGCAGGGCCCCGGTCACGAACGGGGGCACCGACACGCCGATGACCGCCACGCCCATCGCCAGATGGTCGACCGCCTGGTTGCGGCGCACCGCCGCCCACACGCCCAGGTGGACCCCGGCCAGCACCGCCAGCGCCAGGGCCGTCAGCCCCAGCATCAGCGATGTCCGCACCGCCCCGGTCGACCACGTCGCGGCCGTCAGGCCGAGAATGTCGGCCACCGGCTTGCCCTTGTACGAGACGCTGCAGCCGAGATACACCTCGCCGCGCGCCAGATGCTTGACGATCGCCGCCGGGTAGAGGATTCCCTGGATGTACCAGGGCTTGTCCAGCCCGTAGACCTTCTCCTGCTCGTGGCGGACCTCCGGGGGCACCTTGCTGTCGGCGCTCTCCAGCGGGTTGCCCGGCGCCGCCGTCATGAGCAGGAACGTCACGACGTACACCGCCAGCAGAACCAGCGGGAACTGAAGCAGGCGCCGGATCAGCATGGACCGCATCGGCTAACGCTCCACTCGGATCTGCTTGAGGATCGTGTAGCCCATCGCGTTGGGCCACGCTCCGCGGACGTGCGGGCGGATCAGCGTGTGCTCGACGTAGTGGTACAGCGGCAGGATCGCCGCCTGCTCGACGATGACCCGCGACTCGGCCCTGGCGAACAGGCGCAGCCGCTCGCGGGGGTCGCCCTCGGCGGCAGCGGCGCGCAGCAGGGCGTCGAAGTCGGCGTCGGCGTAGCCGCAGTCGTTGTTGCCGTCGTCGGACCCGAACATCTCCAGGAATGTGCTGGGGTCGCGGTAATCCCCGAACCAACTCCCGCGGCCGATGTGCCAGATCTTGTCGGACTTCGCCTTCAGGGCCGCCCCGAAGGCGTTGCCGTCCAGGGGCATGAGCGTGACGGCGACGTCCAGTTCCTGCTGCCAGATCGACGCCAGCCGCTGGGCGACCGGCTCATGGCCGCCGCCGGTGTTGTAGATCATCCGGATCTCGCCGAGCTCCGCCCCGCCGGGATAACCCGCCTCGGCCAGCAGCGCCCGGGCGCCGTCGGGATCGTAGACCTGCCCGGCCGGCGGCTCGTACGCCACCGGGCGCCCGTCGCGATCGGCCAGCGTCAGCGTCGGCGGGATGAACGTCGTCGCCTCCCGCTGGCCGACGCCGGTGACGGCGGTGATCTCGGAACGGTCGACGGCCATCGCGAACGCACGGCGGACCCGCGGGTCGGCGAAGGGGTTGGGGCGCTTCGCGGCGGTCGGCTGGCAGTTGAAGCGGTAGAAGTACGTGCCGAACGAGTCGGAGCGGATGTAATCGCCCCGCCGCCGCTCGCTCGGCTGGGCCGTCAGGGCCCGCGCGGCGGCCGGGGGCAGGGAGGTGATCATGTCGCACTGGCGGGATTCGTACGCGTTCAGCGCCGCCCGCGTGTCGTCGATGGCCAGCGCCGCGATCCGCTCGCAGCCGACGTTGGCGCGGTCCCAGTAGTGCGCGCTGCGCCGCAGGACCATCCGGTGGCGGTAGCGGTGGCTCTCCAGGACGAACGGCCCGTTGCCCACCAGCACGCCCGGCTTCGTCCAGGCGGCCGCGTCGTCGTTGTGGGCCTCCAGCAGGGGCGGGTACACCGGGAAGAACGGCGGGAAGGCCGTCAGCTCCAGGAAATACGGGCACGGGGCCGCCAGGCGGACCTCCAGCGTCCGCGCGTCGATCGCCCGCACGCCCACGCTGTCGAAGCCGGCGTCCCGCCCGGCGGCCAGGGCCTCGTAGTAGGCCCGGGCCCCGTCGATGACGAACAGCAGCCCCGCATAGTCCGCGGCGGTCAGGGGCGTGAGCACGCGACGAAAGCTCCAGCGGAACTGCCCGGCGGTGACCGGCTCGCCGTTGGACCAGCGGGCGTCGCGGCGAAGGTGGAAGGTGTACGTCAGGCCGCCATCGGAGATGTCCACCCGCTCGGCCACCCCCTGCGTCAGGCCGAGCCGCCCGACGCGGCCCCCGTCGTCGGGGGGCAGGACCTCGAAGGCCATGAGCCCCTCGAACAGGGCATTGGCGATGCGGATGTCGTGCTTCCAACTGATGACGTGGGGGTCGAGGGAGTTGACCTCCACGTCGTTGTTGAACGTGAAGTCGGCGCCGCCCTCCTCGCGGCCGGCGGTGGCCGCCACCAGGATCGCCAGCCCCACGACGCAGGTCAGGACAACCGCCTTGTGCATGGGCCTCCCGAAGGGATGCGGTCACCGCGCCGCAGTCACATCCACCCGGCTTCGCCGGCGCTGCACCGCGGCAAGCCGGACCTTCCTCCTTCGCCCCGCGGGCTGCGGAGAACAGGCCGGCCCCCGCACCTGCAATCTGCCGTTCTCACCGTCCCCGGGTGATCGCCTCGGGCGATCGCGGCAGCAGCGTCGGGCGCGGGACGCCGAGCCTCTGCAGGTCGCCGTCGCCGCCGGTGGAGCCCACGAGGTTGTTCAGCGCGGCCAGGGCCTGCTGGGCCTCCTGGGCGTCCTTGGGAGGCAGCCGTCGCCAGACGGAGCCCTCCGACGAGCCGCTCAGCGTACCGATCGCCCGTTCGCAGTAGACCAGCAGCATGATGACGGCGCCGGGGGCCGGCTCCAGCCGGGTCGTGCCGCCGCTGTCGATCAACGACAGTTCCTTGAACGCCTCGCCGGCGTTGGCGGCGACGTTCGCGATCGTCCCCAGCAGGGCCTTGCGCTGCTCCTCGCCCAGTTCGCGGCCCATCGCCGCCAAGGCCTGGACGCCGAAGCCGAAGGCGTCGGCCATGGCGGGGCGGCCGTCGCGGATCGCCTGGAGGTGGGCGCCGAGCAGGTCGCGGATGATCCCCATGGCCCGGGCGCGGGCGGCGTTCAGCGCGGCGGGGTTGAGGCTGTCGGCCTCGACCTCCGACAGGTCCAGCGCCCGCAGCAGCTCACGGATCATCGCCGGGTCGGACGGCCGGGCCGGGTCGGCGGTCCGCCGGGCGTACGCTTCCAGCGTGTCCAGCACCCTGCCGGCCGCGTCGGACCCCCGCGCCACCGCCGTCGCGGCGACCCGGTCGAAGCCCTTCAGCGCCTGGTACCGCACCGCCGCGCTGGGGTGGGTCGTGAGCATCTGCTCCAGCAGCCCCATCTGTTCCGGCCGCGCCACCTGCGCCACGACGATCGCCCCGTTGACCTGCACCACCGGCGACTGGTCCCGCTTGAGCGTCGCCGGAACGAATACCCGCTCGGTCGTCCGGGCGAAATGGCTCATGTATCCCTCGCCCAGGGTGCCCCCGTAGGCGCTGACCATCGCCACGCGGCAGCTCCTGATGACGCCGGCGTCCGACGCCGGGTTGGTCATCCGCTCGGTGCAGAACGTGATGAAAGCCTCGACCTCGGCGGCCTGTTCGGCCGTCAGCGGGCCGGAGGCGGCCCGCGTCGCGTCGGAGATCGTCGGCGTCTGGCCCAGGGCGGTCCCCGCCAGCAGGGCGCCCGTCGCCACGAGGATACACAACAGCCGCTTGGTCATCAGATCGCGTCCTTACCTGTCGGGGTCGCTCGAGTCATCGCCGGCCGCGGCGCGCACGACACGCCGCCGCCGGCAAGGCGGTACCTCGATGGTAGCCCGGCGCAGACGCGCGTGTCAAGCACATTGGACTGCACGGCTTGAAATGCGGAGCCGCCGCGGCGCGGCTGGACGACGATGGACGGACCGGACGGGCCCGCCCACCACGTCCATGCCGTCCATCCTGTTCCGCCTGCAGGAGTTGCCCCGGGTCGGGGGTCTTGATCGGCCGCTCCGCAGCGGTTACAAGGGGCACACCATGACCACGAAGCCCTCCGCCCTTCTGACCCTCGACGGCCAGCATTGGCTCCTGGACGGACGCCCCTTCGACCTGTGGGGCATCCGCACCGCCAGCGGGACGATGAACGACGCCCAGTGCCGCCACCTGATCGACCAGTTCGACGACTACCTGGCGCACGGGGTCAACGCGGTGACCGTCTTCTACCAGGGCTGCCGGGGGGGCAACTACGACCCGTTCACGCCCGACGGCACCGCCGTCGACGCCGGCCACCAGGCGCGGATGGAGCGGATCCTCCAGGCCGCCGCCGGGCGGGGCATGGTCGTGATCGTCGGCCTCTTCTACCAGGCCGCCCCCATCACCCTGGCCGACGCCGCGGCCGTCCGCAACGCCGTCCGAACCGTCACCGAGGCCCTGCGCCCGTACCGCAACGTCATCCTCAACGTCTGCAACGAACCCAACTCGGGCGAGTGGAAGAAGTTCAAGGCCTTCGACTTCAACGACCCCCGGCGGGTCATCGACCTGTGCCGTCTCGTCCACGACATCGACGGCGACCGCATCGTCGGCGGGGGCGGCTACGACCACGCGTTCAACCCCGTCGTCGGCCGCAGCGACGACGTGGACGTCCTGCTGTTCGACACCGCCGGCATCGAGCACACCTCCGGCGCCCTGTTCGACCGCTTCCGCGCCGAGGGCGTCGACGGCAAACCCATGGTCAATGTCGAAACCTTCGGCGGCTGGACCAAGCAGTTCCCCCGCGGGGTCTTCGACGAGGATGTCAGGGCCGCCTACTTCCGCGAGATCGACGACGCCCTCGCACGGCCCGGCCTGTCGGTCTTCTTCCACAACAACCCCTGGTGCCAGAGCACCACCGAACCCCTCCGCTACGACCTCGGCGGATACGGCACCGCCGGGGACCCGGGCATCCGGTGGTATTTTGAGCGCGTGCGCGAACGCAGACGAACGGCAGGTTGCAGGCTGTAGGCGCGGCCACGGCACGAACGCACCTTTCCCCTTGATCAGACTGCACTTGGCGGCTACACTGGTAGATGAAGTCCGGTGCGGCCTCGCCCACCCTCGCTCAGGGAGATGCGTATGGGATCCGCCGACGACCCCGCTGAACGGCCGACCCGCCGGCCCCGCCTGGGCCTCTGGGCCGCGCGGCTCGTGCTGGTGCCGGGGGCGGTCGCGACGATCGTTCTGATCGCCTGGGGCATCGGCGTGCCGAAGCTCCGAACCCTCTGGCCGTTCCTGACCGTCCACCAGCCCCCGCCCCTGGACGCCGGGCTCCTCGAGCGGATGACCGACGACCAGCGGCTGCTCGTCCTGGGCGACACGGGCGCCGCCACGGACGCCGAGGCGCAGCGGGCCATCGCCCAGCGCTGGCCGGACGACCCGGCCTGCCGCGCCCACGCCGTCGCCGCCCACCTGGCGGCTCACATCGACCAGATGCCGCCGCTGTCCTGCTGGGGGATGCCGTCGCTGTTCAGCCGCGGCGAGGACGACGAGCCGCCCTCCCGCGAGATGATCGACGCCCGCCTGGCCGAGGCCGTGGCCGAACTGGACCGCGCGGCCGAGGCGGAGCCGGACAATGCGCTGTATCCCCTCCTGCGATCGATCCTGCGGATCAACGTCTGCAGCGAAGGCCGGTTCTACTCGGTCTGGCGGCCCAACCGCACGCACCTGCCCTACGTCCTGACGAACGATGACCGCCTGTTCGCGCAGGGGCTGGACGATCTCCGCCTCGCGGCGTCCAGGCCGCACTGCTCGACCCACCAGGCGGACATGGTCCGCCTGCGGCTCGAGGCGATCCCGCCGCCGACCCGCCTGCTGGACGCCCTGACCGTCACCTGGCGGGTCGAAGAGGACGTGGTCGGGAACTGGGATTGGCTCCACTTCCAGTACTGGAACTGGGCCTGGATCGTCCTGTCGTACGCCCAGCAGTTGGCGGTCGAAGGGCGCTGCGAGGAGGCGCTGCAGTGGAATCACGCGGTCCAGCGGGTCAACGCCGCCTGGGGCGCAGGCAGCCAGACGATCAGCGAAGTCTCCCTCGTCTGCGACGTCTACGGGCACACCGCCCAGAACGAAGCGGACATCTACGAGACGATGGGCAGGAGCGACTGGGTCGCCGCCATCAACCGCCGCGCGGAAGACGTGGCGAAGCTCCACAGTGAGGCTGAACCTCGTACGTTCATGCGAACCGAGGCTGCACGAAGGGTGGGCATTTCCGGCGTCACCGGTTGGGTGACCGAGGTCGATCCGGCCCCCCTGCGAGCCGCCGAATACGCCCTCCTTGAACAGGCGGCGCTGATCCTCCTGCTGATGTACTTCCCCTGGATCGCCTTGCCGGGTCCTGGAGACCTCCGCGCCCTGTGGCGGGGCACGCCGCGGTCCTGCGTCCTGTTCATCGGCTGGAAGCGACTCGGCCGGATCCTCCTCTACGGAGCCGTCGCCCCCCTGGCGGCGTACGCGGCCTGCACCCGCCTGGCCCCATTCTCCTCCCACCGCTACGGCCTGTGGTACACGTCGACGCGCGTCGTGCTCGAACTGACGGTGGTCGACACCGTGATGATAGGTCTGCTGTGGGTCATGACCTACAAGGCGGTCCGACAGCGGGCCTGCGAGGCCGGCATCGCGGTCCCCCCGCCGATCGGTCTGCGCGACCGCGCCGCCTTCGCGGCGCTCGCCGAGGCCCTGGCGCTGGCCGTCATCGGGTACCTTGCCCTGTGGGAGTGGGTGATGCCCGGCGACAACAGAATGCTGGCGGTTTTCGTGGGAATAGGCCTCTCCGAGGCCATCATCCTGCTGGGCGCCGCGTGGTTGATGCGCGAAGCGATCTTCATGTTCCGGCGCCGCAAGACGTTCGCCAGCTTCTACCTCACGCTGTCCCGCAGCGGCCTGGGCGTCCTGGCCGCCGCGGCGATCCTCGTCGGCGCGCTGGCCGGGACGGCCCTGCGGCACGCCGAGGCGGCCAACGTCGCCCACCTGGCCGGCACCGCCGGCACCGGCCTGCACAACGAAGTCGAACGCACCACCGCCCGCCACACGCGGGCATGGTTCGTCGACTATCATAAGCGCCTGCGGGCCGGGGAGGGCGAACTGGAGCGGGCGATCGGCCAGTGACACGCGCCACGGGCCGCTGGAGCGGGAACGCATCAACGGATCTCACGGGTGCCCCGCCGGTTGCAGCGTTGTCCCCATGGTGTCGGCGAAGTATAATGCGACCATGGTCACGATGAACGACATCCGCGGCCGCAGAGAGCAGATCCTCCAGATCGCCGCTCGGCATGGGGCGGACCGAGTTCGGATTTTCGGATCCGTCTCCCGTGGAGAGGCGTCGCCTGCCAGCGACGTCGACGTGCTGGTGCATCTGGCCGACCAAGCCACGCTGCTGGACCAGATCGCACTGAAGCACGAGCTTGAGGATCTGCTCGGCTGCACTGTCGACGTGGTGGACGACGAAGCGGTGCATCCGGCGCTTCGCGATGACGTCCTGGCCCAGGCGGTCGCGCTGTGAAAGCCGACGCGCTCTATCTCCGGCACATTCTCGATGCCATCGACACCATTGGCCAGTACACGCAAACCGGCCGCGACGTCTTCATGGGCGATAGAAAGACCCAGGACGCCGTCATCCGCCAGTTCGAGATCATCGGCGAAGCGGCCAAACGGATCAGCGACCCGACCCGGTCCCGACGCCCGGACGTTCCCTGGCGCGACATTGCCGGGTTGCGGGACGTGCTGATTCACAACTACATGGGCGTCAATCTCAAACGCCTCTGGGGCGTCGTGGAACAGGATCTCCAGCCCTTGCGGCAAGCCCTGACGGACCTGCTGTCAGAGTCGCCGTGAAGCAGGTACAGGCCCGCCCCGGCCCCTCGCTCCCCTGCCCGGGAAATCGAGTCCCTCCTGTTGCATACCTAGCCACCCGAGGTATACTACCTCGGCATCCGAGGCATACCGCCCCGTGACGACGCAGGCAAGGAGACTCCCATGCACTTCAGCGACAACCTCATCCGCGGGACCGTCGCGCCCATGGTCCTGGCGATGCTCGCCGAGCGGCCGATGTACGGCTACGAGATCATCAAGCTGGTCAACGCCCGCACCGGCGGCAAGCTCCAGTGGAAGGAAGGCACGCTGTACCCGGCCCTGCACAGGATGCAGGCGGACGGCCTGCTGACGGCCGCGTGGGAGGAGGCCCCCACCGACGCCGACGCCGCGGGGCGAAAACGCAAGTACTACCACATCACGCGCAAGGGCCGTGCCCACCTGGCCCGCCAGGCGAAGCAGTGGAAGGAGCTGGCCGAGGCCGTCGACGCGGTCATGCTGAGGTGGTGCTAGATGGGCACGCACGACGACCTGATCGACCGTCTCACGAGCCGTCTGCGCGTGGACCCGGAGTTGCGCGCGGACGTCGCCGCCGAACTGCGGGCGCACCTGGAGGACGCCGCCGCCGAGTACGTCCGCGGCGGCTACAGCGACCAGGCCGCCGCCGCCCAGGCCGTCCGCGCCCTGGGCGACGAGGCCGACCTCGCCCGCCAACTCTGGCAGGCCAACCGCCGTCGCATCGCCCTGCGACGGGTGTGCAGGTGGGCCGCCCGCGTCCTGCTGGTGCCGGGGGCGGTCGCGGTGATCGTGCTGGTAGCGTGGGGCCTGCGCCAGCAGCGGCAGTTCGGCAGCTTCGTGGGGTCCACCAGGCTGCTGAGCGACGGGGTCGCCGGGCGGATGACGGAGGATGAGCGGCTCATCGTCCTGGGCGATGCGGGAGCGGACACGTACGTCCGGGCCCAGAGGGCCATCGTCGACCGCTGGCCGGACAATCCCATCTACAGGGCCAACTACGTCGCCGCGTACGTGGCGGCACGGGTGCGCCGCCTGCCGCGGTACACCTCCGGGGGCATCGGCCCGGCGGGCGGCGTGTTGCCGGTGTGGGAGGAGCGGACGCCGCTGGATGACGTCGCGACGGACGATCCGGCGGCACTGCTGGCCGAGGTCGTTGCCGAACTGGATCGCGCGGCGGCGGCCGATCCGGACAACGCCCTGTACCCCCTGCTTCGGGCCGCCCTGCGGGTTCAGGCATCCAGCGAGGCCCGACAGGACGGGGCCGGACCCGAGGGCGAACCCCTACGGCCTGGCGTCCTCATCGGCGACGAGGCCGTGTTCGCCCGCGCCCTCGAGGACACCCGCCTGGCCGCGGCCAGGCCGCACTACGCCGCGCACGAGGCGGACCTGGCCCGGATCCGGCTGGAGGCAATCCCGAAAAGCCGCCGGTTGATGGATGCCGTAACCCTACCGCTGGCCGTGGGGAATCGCGCTGCCCAGGTCTGGGTCGCGACGTACGGCCTCCAGCGGAACTGGGCGAGAACGCTGGCCGCGTATGCCCGCCAGTTGGCGGCCGAAGGCCGCCGCGACGAGGCACTGCAGTTGAACCGGCAGCTTCGAACGATCGCCGCCAAGCGCGGAGCCGGCAGCCAGACGATCATCGAGTCGCTCCTGGCCACGGCCCTCTACGCCCTGGCCCTCCACAATGAGGCGGACATCCATG